>JAKSCC010000046.1 GCA_022360815.1 Desulfobacterales bacterium | reverse complement strand
CACCTTTACCAGCTTCTGGTTTGCCGCGCATATTGTGACCGTCTTTCTGGGTGAGGCGGCCCTTGCCATGGCGTGCGGAGCCGGAGTGCTCTACATTCTTCAGGAGCACGCCATCAAAGAGAAGAAGAGGGGCTTTTTTTATCGGCGTCTCCCTTCGCTTGAGCAGCTGGATGGTATGGGGTACGCCTGTATTGTTGTGGGTTTTACCGCGCTCACCCTGGGGCTGGTGACAGGGCTTCTCTACGCCAAGTTGATCTGGCACCGTTTTATCAGCTGGGATCCCAAGGAGGTGTGGTCGGGTATCTCCTGGATCATCTATGCGGTACTGCTTCATGAGCGTTTGGCTGTGGGGATGAGAGGGCGAAATGCGGCGCTGCTCTCCATCGCCGGTTTTGTCGTGCTTCTGTTCACCCTGTTTGGTGTCAATTTCCTTATGGGCGGTCACCACGGGCAGTTTACCCGGTTCTAATTGAGAAAGCCCCCAGGATGAAAACGGGGATGAGAGATATGGTGTTATGCGAGAGATAGTTCTGACAGGATTGAACCACAAGACAGCACCGGTGGAGGTGCGTGAGCGCATTGCTTTGAGCAGTGCTGAGGGGCAGGATACCCTGGAAGCCCTTCGCATGCATCCGGATGTGGATGAGGTGCTTCTCTTTTCCACTTGCAATAGGGTGGAGGTACTTATGGCTGGAAAAGATGGGGAGAAGGCCGCTGCTGCTGCGCGGGAGTGCCTCTCGCGCATCAAGGGTCTCCCTGTCTCCGAGTTTGAATCCTGTCTCTATGTCCACCAAAGGGAGGAGGCGGCGCGTCACATGTTTTGTGTGGCGGCCTCTTTGGACTCCATGGTGGTGGGCGAGCCCCAGATTCTCGGCCAGGTGAAGGGTGCCTATCACCTGGCGGCTGCCCGTAAGGCCTCGGGGCCTCTTTTGAATCGGCTTATGCACCGCACCTTTCATGTGGCCAAAAGGGTGAGAAGTGAGACGGGCATTGGGGACAGTGCAGTCTCCATCAGCTATGCCGCCATTGAGCTGGCGCGTAAGATTTTTGAGTCCCTGGAGGGACGAAAGGTGCTTCTGGTTGGGGCCGGAGAGATGGCTGAGCTGGCTGTGGAGCATCTGATTCAGCACCAGGTGGGCGAGATATTCGTGGCCAACCGCACTCTGGAGCGAGGGGTGGAGTTGGCCCGCCGTTTCAACGGAAAAGCGATCTCGCTTTCTGAGCTTCCCGGTGCTCTAACGGAAGTGGATATCATCATCAGCTCCACCGGATCGCCCACCTATGTGATCGATAAAAAAATGGTGAAGGGCTCCATCAAGAGTCGCCGAGGGCGCTCACTCTTTTTTATCGACATTGCGGTGCCGCGGGATATCGACCCGGGAATCAACCGACTCTCCAACACCTATGTTTACGATATTGATGACCTGAAAGAGGTGATCGACGGCAATCTGGAGTCCCGCCGCATGGAGGCGGTAAAGGCCGAGCGTATTGTTGAAGAGGGGGTGGTTGCTTTTTCCCGCTGGCTGGAGGGGCTCACCATTGTCCCCACCATTAAAGACATGCGTTCAAAGGTTGAAGGGATCGCCATGGAGGAGGTGGAGAAGACGCTGGCCTCTATCCCCTCTCTTTCCAATGCCGATCGGGAGGCCATTCGGCGTATGGGCCAGGCCATTGTGACCAAAACCCTTCACGACCCCATTCAGTTTATCAAGAACGGATGCCACAACAGGGACGAGTCTCGTGCCCTGAGCTACGCACGTAGCCTTTTCAAGCTTGACGGGTGATCGATCCGTACCTATTTTTCCTATTGCCTGTAATATGGTGCCCTGTAAAACATGTCCCGCGTCCAAGGGGCTCTGGGGTGCCCCTCTGTTGTGGCCACTACGACGCAAACGACACTTTTTGTAGAGCCATCTCGACGATTTGGCGGTCTGCCGCCATTCCCATCTGATTTCAGCAACCACATTGAACCACAGGGAGATGCCACGTGAGCAAGACGGTTTTTCTATTCCCAGGACAGGGTGCCCAGGCCATTGGCATGGGCGAGGCTTTTTACAATGAATTTCCCGTTGCCCGAGAGGTGTTTGAGATGGCCGATGAGATCACAAAGAGCCATCTCACCCGTCTTTGCTTTAAGGGTCCCATGGAGGATCTTACGCGAACAGTGAACCTTCAGCCTGCCATTACGGCGGTGAACCTGGCTCTTTTTGCCTCTCTAAAAAGTGTGGGGGGCGATGGGTTTGACGTGGCTTGTGGTCACAGTCTGGGTGAGTATGCAGCCCTTTCAGCTGCCGAGGTGCTTCGGCCTGAGGATGCCCTTTGGCTTGTGAAGCGAAGGGGGGAGCTGATGGATGAACAGGCCATGAAATACAAGGGGGCCATGGCGGCTGTGATGCGCATGGCCATGGCGGATGTGGAAGGGTTGGCTGAAGAGATCCGTGAGGCCGGAGCACCTTTTTACAAAGGCGTCTGGGCGGCAAACCATAATGCCGACGGGCAGATCGTGGTGAGCGGTGACCCGGAGTCGGTGAAACGGTTTGGTGAAGAGGCCAAGGGCAGAGGTGGACGGGCCATTCCCCTTAAGGTCAGTGGGGCCTGGCACAGCCCGCTGATTCAAGGAGCCCAGAAGCCTTTTGCAATGGAGCTTGAGTCGGTGAATTTTGCCGCTCCGAAGAAAGAGGTGGTTTTTAACGTTTCGGCGAAGAGTGAGGAAGACCCTCAAGTCATGCGTGAGAATATGTCCCGTCAACTGGTGAATCCGGTAAAGTGGCACGATACCATGATGAGGTTGGTAGAAGAGGGGGCGACCCGTTTTGTGGAGGTCGGGCCCGGCAGGGTGCTCTCGGGCATCGCCCGGAAGCTTCCGGAAGCTCGTGATTTTGAAATTTACAACATCGCCACTCTGGATGATCTTGAGGGGTGGATGAGAGCCAGGTGATGGCTTTGTGAAAAGTGGGTTTGATTTTATTGAAATAGCGTTTGGGTTCCCTTGCAGTGATGAACCTGTTTGAAAGGATATCTCTTTACAATTTTGTTAAACTGTGTTTACAGTAGACAGGTTAATCAAAAATCGGCAACCAAGCTCAGAGGAGAGGTTTGAGTTATGGATCAGGAAACACTGGAATATTTTAGACAGTTTTTAACTGATCGGCTTAATGACCTTCTGGAACAGGCAGACAGCACCGTCAGCGGCATGACCGCTCAGAAGGAGAGCTTCCCCGATCCCACGGACCGAGCGTCCCACGAAGAGAACAGAAACTTCATGCTTCGTATTCGCGATCGCGAGCACAAGCTGATCAAGAAAATAAAAGAGGCTCTGGAGCGTATCGATAACGGCGTGTACGGCATCTGCGAATCCTGCGATGAGTACATCACCATCGAACGTCTCAAGGCGCGTCCTGTAACCACCCAGTGCATTGAGTGTAAAACTCAGGCGGAAGCCCGTGAAAAGGCGCTGGGTATTTGATGGGGATGTGTGGCTGTTGATCTTCATATTCATACCACCGCCTCTGACGGGTCTTCATCCCCATGTGAGGTGGTGGAAAGTGCCTTGAAAATAGGCCTCACCGCCATTGCTGTTACCGATCATGACACCGTTGACGGGGTTCGTGACATTCTGACCAGGGGCACACCCCGCTCTCTCTCGTTTCTGCCTGGTGTTGAAATCAGTTCCACTCCACCTGACCCCTTTCACAGCAAAGGCAGCTTCCATATTCTCGGATACGGCGTAGATATCGCCTCACCTCCTCTGGTGCAGGCCCTGGAAGATTTGCGTCTTGAGCGCGAGATGCGAAACCCCAAAATGGTTGAGAAGCTTCAGGGGCTGGGCATTGATATTTCCTTGGAGGAGGTAAGGGCTGAAGCCTTGGGGCAGGTGGTGGGCCGCCCTCACATGGCAGCGGTTCTGGTGCGTAAAAAGGTTGTGAACTCCACGGCAGAAGCCTTTGGTCGTTATTTGGCAAAGGGGGCTTCCGCCTTTGTAGAAAAGGGTCGCATTGGATGTGAAAATGCGATAAGTCTCATTCGAGCTGCCGGGGGGGTGCCTGTTCTTGCACACCCGGTGACCATCGGAGCTCAACGCTCTGAGCTGAAAGCACTTCTGTCGACTCTGGCCTCGTTGGGGCTGGCTGGCCTGGAGGCCTATTACTCCACCCATACCCGGGTATTTACACGGGAGATGTTGGAGTTGGCGGGTACTCTGGGCCTTTTTGTTACCGGAGGGTCCGACTATCATGGGGCCTTTAAGCCGGATATTCAACTGGGCGTGGGACGCGGCGACCTCCACGTACCCGACGATTGTTACGCCACACTTATCGATGCATTGCCATGAACCATATTGAAGATCTCTCACAACTGGAGGACCACCTCAACTACCGTTTCAGCGATCGGAGTTTTCTCTCCACCGCCCTACGGCACAGCTCCTATGTCAACGAGCAGGCCGATGCCAATCTCGAAGACAACGAGCGGCTGGAGTTTTTGGGTGATGCCGTGCTGAACCTTGTTATTGGCGATGCCCTCATGCACAATTTTCCTGGAGTCAGTGAAGGGAATCTCTCCCGAATGCGCTCCAACCTTGTCAATGAAACCCAGCTGGCGGAGATCGCCCGTCAGATCTCCCTGGGTCCCTTTATTCGTCTGGGAAAAGGCGAGAGTCAGACCAACGGACGCGAGAAGAACTCTATCCTTTCCGATGTGCTGGAGGCGGTGATTGCTGCCGTCTACCTGGACGGTGGATTTGAGTCGGCCTATCGTTTGGTGAGCCGTCACTTTAAACCCCTTTTGAGTGGAGCGCGTCCGGCGCGCCTGAATACCGACTGCAAGAGTCTGCTTCAGGAGTACTCCCAGGTTCATCTCAAGGAGATTCCCCGTTATCGAGTGGTTTCGGAGATGGGACCCGACCATGACAAGACGTTTCAAGTCTGCCTCAAAACCCGCGATATTGAGGCCATGGGCTATGGAAAGAGTAAAAAAGCCGCCGAGCAGGATGCCGCACGTATTGCCCTTGAGATTCTCAAAGAGCGCGGCTTAAAAGAGTAGCCCCATGGCTGTTTCCCCTCTGCGGGAATCGGTGATTCCCCTCTTTATTCCCCATGCGGGATGCCCGCATCAGTGTCTCTTTTGCAACCAAAAGGCCATCACAGGTGAGCGTACCCCTCATTTTCCCTCTCAGGAGAGCCTTCGCGCAGAGATCGTTCAGTGGCTCTCCTGGCTTAAAGGGAGAGGGCGCGTGGAGATCTCTTTCTATGGAGGCACCTTTCTGGGCCTTGGTGAAGAGAAGATCCTCTCCTGTCTGGAGCTGGCTGAGTCTTTTGTTAAAAACGGTGCTGTCCACGGCATACGCTTTTCCACCCGTCCAGACACCATTACCCCCCATACCCTTGATCTGATTGCTCCTTTTTCTGTCACCACCCTTGAGCTGGGTGCCCAGTCCATGGTGGATGAGGTCTTAAAGAGAAGTGTTCGGGGCCACACAGCCCAGGATACTCAAAGGGCCATGGCACGTCTTGAAGGGCTTTCCATGCGCACGGTTCTGCAGATGATGGCAGGACTTCCTGGTGAGACGCCTTTTCTTTGGAAGGAGTCGGTGGAGGCAATGCTGGCGCTTAAACCGTATGGTATTCGAATCTATCCTACGGTGGTTCTTGAAAAGAGCCCGCTTTACCATCTCTGGAGAGCGGGAGAGTACACTCCTTTGTCTTTGGATGAGGCAATCCAGCGTGCTGCCTTTGCTTTTAAGAAGGCATGCGAGCGAGGGATTTCTGTGATTCGGATGGGGTTACAGGAAAGTGACGAGCTCAGAGGGGGTGCCATTGCCGCAGGACCCCATCATCCCGCCTTCGGGCATTTGGTTCACAGTGCACTTTTTTTGGCAGAGGCAAGGGCGCTTTGCCAAGATGTGGGCTGCCAAGGAAAACAAGGGGTTTTCGAAGTACATCCTCGGAGTGAATCAGAGTTTCGAGGAATGAAGAACATCAACATATCGACTCTCAAGGCAGAGTTTGGATTTTCTGATGTGAAGGTTGTGGGGCGGTCTGAAATGCCGAAAGGAACCCTTCGGTTTTGTGGGATTACCCCTTTAAAATAGAGTAAATTTTAACCCCCTTTTGCAAAAGGGGGGGAAACTTGATATGCATGGTGGGATGCGTGTCAGGCCTGATTGTGAAAATGGGTTCTGATACGGCATGTTACCGCGTCATGATTGCTCAGCCGCACATGGATCGCGTTTTGGATTTTATGCCCTTCACAAGGAGCAGATAATGAGCAACAAAAACTACTTTTTTACTTCGGAGTCTGTAACGGAGGGTCACCCCGACAAGGTGGCCGACGCTATTTCCGACTCCATCCTGGACGCTATTATGGCCCAGGACCCCAAGTGTCGTGTGGCATGCGAGACCATGGTGACCACTGGTATGGCTTTTATCGCCGGTGAGATCACCACGGATTGCTACGTGGACATGACCCAGATTGTTCGGGACACCATCAAAGAGATCGGTTACGACTCATCGGATATGGGTTTTGACTGGCAGACCTGTGCCGTCATCTCCAGTATCGACAAGCAGTCTCCCGATATCGCACAGGGTGTTAACGAAGGAGAGGGCCTCTTTAAAGATCAGGGTGCCGGTGACCAGGGCCTTATGTTTGGCTATGCTTCCAATGAGACCCCTGAGCTGATGCCCATGACCGCGGTTTTTGCCCACAAGCTGACCCACAAGCTTGCGGAAGTTCGCAAAAACGGTGTGCTTCCCTACCTTCGTCCCGACGGAAAAGCGCAGGTCACCATTGAGTATGAAAACGGAAAAGCCAAGCGTGTGGATACCGTGGTCGTCTCTTCCCAGCATGCCCCTGATGTGACCCACGAAGCCCTTCAGGAAGGGATCATCAAAGAGGTGGTCCTGAAAGTGGTTCCCCTTGAGATGATCGACGAGAAGACCCGTTTCCTCATCAACCCCACTGGACGGTTTGTGGTGGGTGGTCCCATGGGTGACTGCGGCCTGACCGGTCGCAAGATTATTGTGGACACCTATGGCGGAAGGGGAAGCCACGGCGGCGGATGCTTTTCCGGTAAGGACCCTTCCAAAGTGGACCGCAGCGCCTCGTATATGGGCCGCTACATCGCCAAGAACATTGTGGCTGCAGGGCTTGCCAAAGAGTGCGAAGTTCAGGTGGCCTATGCCATCGGTGTGGCCGAGCCGGTCTCTGTTCTGGTGGATACCAAAGGCACAGGGGTTATTCCTTCAAAGCAGATTGAAGCCATTGTGAGCGAGGTGTTTGATCTGCGTCCTGCCGCTATTATTGAGCAGCTGGACCTCTTACGCCCCATCTATAAGATGACAGCGGCCTATGGCCATTTTGGTCGATCCGATGAGAATGGTTTTACCTGGGAGCGTACCGACAAGGTTGAGATTCTTCGCGAGAAGGCGGGCCTGTAGCATTTGATTTGAGTGCGGCTGAATGCACTATGAAAACCCCCTGCCTGGGAGACGGGCAGGGGGGTTTTTTATGGTGTGCTGTGTGAGATCGGTCGGATTACTCCTTTTTGGAGGGAAGGGGATCCATGACAATGACCACCTTGCACTGACTCAAAAATCGTGTGAAACGAGGGTCTGAGTGAAGGCGAGCCGCATCGGCGGTGCTGATGATGATATCGGTATTGGAGCCTGAGGCGGTTCCGATACCGGTGACAACCAGAGGATTTTCTCCTGCAAAACCCCCTTTGCCTGAGGCTGCGAGGCTGGGGACATAGGTGGCGACTCGGTTTTGTACAGCGTGCTCTCTGCTGATGACCGTGGGGCCGTAAACCTCTTCTCCCTTTTCGGTGACGACTCTGGGTGCCAGAGCCGGGGATAAGGGCACTCCTCTGGCATCCACCACCAGTCCGGTAAAACCAGATTCAGTCGGCGGTTCTTCATTTTTTGGCTGGGTCAGGGGAACGATAGGGTTGATCTGGCGGATGTCCCTAGGAAGAATGAGTTGGGAAAAAGCCCCTTTTAAAGGCAGTGTGAGGGCGATCTCTACGGATCCATCTGTGAGAAATTTTTTGCTTGAGACAGGGGTGGAGAGAAAGATGAGCTCCATTTGGGCCAGAATTTCACTGTTGTTGCCCATGATATGGCCACCGGTGGTCTCACCGTGGATAGTGAGTTTTCTTAATATGGCAGCCAGGTTGGCCTGGGCCACACCCACTGCCTTTTTTTCAAAATGGCGCTGCTCGTCGGAGGAGATTTCTCCTTCCACTTTTTTCAGGGGGACGTGGGCACCTTTGGCGCTCACTTCGCCTGTGCTCCAGTTGATTTGGCCTTTGGTAAAGGTTTGAAGAATACCTTCGGCCTTTGAAGCCGAAGGGGTCATCATCAGAAAAGCGATGATGGTATATAGAAAAGAGGGGTATCTCATCAAGGCTCCTGCAATCGTCAGTGGTGCTAAATCAAGGCCAGTCGTGGCTTCTGCGATATCAGTGAGGTCGATCTTTGTCAATGCTCACAAGAGAAACCGCTTTGTAGTAATGGTATAAAATGGTGTCAAAAGTGAACCCCGAATCCGCCATTTTTCGGGCTCCCCACTGGCTCATGCCCACACCGTGGCCGTACCCGCACCCGGTAAACACCCAGGTTTTTCCTTCTCGAGAGATGGTGAATCGAGCGCTCTTAAGGCGTGTGGGACCAACAGCCAGGCGAAATGCGTTGGTGGGAATCTCAATGCGACCCCGGGTGGTGCTCAGCCGGAGGGCCCGAACCCTTCCAGATGGTGTGGGCTCTATGGGATCCATGGCGAGAATGGCTCCTGACTTGTATTCTTTTTTCCAAAGACTCCGCATCAGTTCGTCTGCAGAGTATCTGGCCTCCCAGCAAGGTTCCGGGGCGATGCGGCTGAAGCTGTCTTTTACCGATTTCAGATAAGGGAGAGGCGTTCCCCAGACCGCTTCCGCCTCTTCGGTATACCCGCCACTGTTGGCATGAAAACAGGCTATAATGGGTCGTCCCTGAAAGGCCAGGAAAAGACCTTTGGTTTCGTCAACGGCTCGACTTGTTTCAGGTGTCTCCGCACTCTGGCCTGCGTAAACTTGAAAGGCGGTGGATGCCTCCAGGTCGTAGCCTGGGGTCGATTTACGATTCATGAGCGTGTGATAGGTGTAACTGCGGGACGCTACGGCCTGAGCTTTGAGAGCTTCAGGTGGCCAAAGATTGCCCATCTCTTTGGGAAGCACGCCATAAAGGTAAGACTTAATGGGAAGGGTGTTGACAGCCATCAGCTTTCCTTCCTGGGCCCAGAGGGTGATGCGACCTCGGTAGGTGTTTCCGTTGATTTGGATGGTTTTTCCAGGAGCGCTCACCTCCACGGGGGCTTTACCCGAATCCACACCATTTATTAGAAGATTTTTTTTTCGCGCGGTGACATGTGCAGGCGCTTTGTCGCTATAAAGGGGAGAATCCTCATTCCGGTGAATTTGGATTGTTTTCCCCTTGGTACCCACAGCGATGGACTCCACCTCTTTTTCCACCAAAACCCGAACGGTTTGTGGAAGGGCGTTTACCGAGTCCAGGGGCAGGGGTGACTCCATGGCTTGGCCAAGATTCTTACGGGCCTCTCTCAACCACTGCCTGGCAGAGGAGGTGCGCATGCTACCTGGATAGCGGGCGATGTACGTCTCAAATCGGGAAACAGCCTCTTGAAAATGGGACCTTTGGTAGGCAAGGACGCCCAAGGCAAAGGCGGCATCGTCAGCCAAAAGGGTGTCGCTATAGGTGGTGGTGATTTGTGAAAGGCAGGAGGCCGCGGTATCGGGTAGTTGGAGGTACCTGTTGTAAAGGGTGGCGGAGAAAAGGAGAGCCTTGGCCCGCTCTTCTCGGTCCACACTCTTTTCAAGGATCTGTCGGTAGAGTGAGGCCGCTTCCAAGGGGTTGTTTTGGGCCAAAAGAGCGGTCGCCTGTTGAAAGAGCGTGGTTCCCGTGTGGGTTTCAGCCTGGCCGAAGGTCGGCGAAACAGACAAGAGGATCAGGAGAGTAAGAGGGAGGGCCAGACGCTTCATGGGGCGAGTTTTCCTTGCAGGCTATACGGGTGAAAATCGGTTGATCTTTTTGAGTTGAGAGGATTATACTCGGATGATTTTATCACATCATAAAGAGATCTCTTCAATCCGATACACCCTCTTTTTTGTTACTTTAGCCACGACACGAGTCTCATATTTTTACGAGCTATCAACTACTTTAAGGTACCGGATAATGCGTGAGTTGACAACCAATCCCAAAAGGGACCAAGTGAAGTGGGGTGGGATCCTTCTGGGGGCAGTGGGACGCTGGGGGTTATCGATTCTTAGTCAGGTTTTGGTGCGTGCCGCCTTTACTTTGCGTGTGCTTTCCCATCTTTTCAGGCGGCCGTCTGAGGGGCGGATGCAGGTCAAAAGGGCCGTGGTGGAGCAGATCTACTTTACTGCTGTGCAGGCGCTTCCCCTTATCATTCCCTTGGCCCTGATGGTGGGCAGTGCCCTGATTGTTCAGTTTGGTAAGCTCTCCGGAGAGTTTGAGCTGGGCAAAGCCACCGTGATTCTTGTGATTCGCGAGGTTGGACCGCTTATTACAGCCCTGGTGGTCATTCTTCGCTCGGCCACAGCTGTCACAGCCGAAATCAGCTGCATGACGGTGTTTAATGAGGTTGAAGCTCTGGAGATGTCTGGGGTGGACCCCATGTGGATTATCAGTTTTTCGCGGTTTACAGGCATTACCACTGCGGTGGTCTCCCTTTTTGTGGTTTTTGATTTGGCGGCTCTTTTGGGGGGACAGATCGTAACCTGGGTGACAGGTCAGGGGAGTGATACCTTTCTTTTTGAAGTAGCCAAAGCAATGACAGCCACCGACATTGTGGTGAGCCTGGTAAAAGGGCTTCTCTTTGGACTGATTATTACGGTGGTGAGTCTTTTTCACGGCTATACCACTGAGCCCAAGGTTTCCCGTATTCCTGTGAGCATTTCACGGGCCTCGGTGGAGAGTTTTTTTGTCTGCATGCTGACCAATGCTTTTGTCTCTGTGGTTTTTTACCTTTGATGTTTTTTGCGGCGTTATCATGAATTAGGAGCTTTTTGTGACTTTATCCGATCAGGACCAGAAAACCACCAATGGCAACCTCCTTGAACTCCATGATGTCTCGGTGAAAGATATTTGGAACGTGCGGCGGCTTTCTCGACTTGATCTTATGGTGCCCCCGGGCAGTGCGGTTCATGTGGCGGCAGACAATCCCAGTGAGTTGAATCTTTTTATGCGCCTTTTGGCAACCCTGGAATGGCCCCACCGTGGACGGGTGGTTTATCGAGGAGAGGGGCTCTCCTACGCCTGGTATGAGGGGCTTTTGCCGGTCAAGCGAAGCATTGGTTATCTCTACCCAACGGCTGCTATGGTTCGCAATCGTACCATTGAAGAGAATTTGGATTACCAGTTGCATTACTTTAATGATATTGACCCCAAAGAGCATGCCCGTCGTAAAGTTGAACTGGTGAAGGCCTTTGATATTGAAGATGTTTTGGATCGCAGCCCGGAGGTGGCCGGTTCTTTGGCCCAGAGGCATGCCATTGCCGTACGGGAGTTTCTCAAAGAGCCAACCCTTTTTCTGGCCGAATATCCCGAAGAATTTGTGGTTCGAGGGCGGCTCTCCTCTTTTATCGGCGAAGTTCGCCGAATTCTTTCGCGGGGGGGCGCGTTTATCTTCGGTAGCAACTATCGTGGTTTGGGGCGGGAGCTTGACCCAGTGGAACTGGTTTTAAAGGGGGGAAAGATCTTATGATCGTACGTTACGACACCCGGGAGAAGGTGGTGGGGGCGTTTATGCTCTTTATTCTGGCTGTCCTGGCCGTGACGATTCTTACCATTGGACGCAGCAAGGATTGGTTTCGAGAGAAGGTGATCTACTATGCCACCTTTCAGGAGAGCTACAACCTGGAGCGAAACGCATCGGTGAAGCTTTTCAATGCCGATATTGGAAAGGTGACCGATATCTCTCTTATTGGAAATATGGTGCATGTGCGTCTTTCGATTTTTGCCGAATACGCATCCCGCATTCGAAAGGATTCGATGGCCACTGTCTCCAGTGTCAACTACATCGGCAGTAAATATATCTCCATTCGTCCGGGCTCCTCGGATTCCCCCCTGATTCTGGAAGGGGGAGAGATTCCATCGGAAGAGCAGAAATCGCTCACCGACATTTTGGCGGATTTTGAGGTGGAGAAGACCGCGAGAAAAGTGATTCGTGCGGTTCAGGATATCTCGGACGTGGCGTCCCTTCTCAAAGATCCCAATGGCCCTTTGTTTGAGGCCCTCTCAAGCATCAACGCTTCTCTGGATGCCGTGGAATCTCGCGTGGGGGTCATTCTGGACAGCCTGGCGGTTTCAGTGGATAAGGTGCCTCACACGGTGGATCTGGTGGATCGAGACCTTCAGAAGATTTACGAGCTTGGCGTGGCACTGGAGGAGAATATTGCAGTGCTGCGCACCATTTTGGATAGTGTGGAAAAGGGAAGCCGAGATGTTCCAACCATAACCAAGACCACGGTAAAGGGCATTGATGAGATTCGCGTGGGGGTTGAGAATATTGGCGATGTGGTGAGCTCTTTGAAGAAAAATATTCTCATCAGGGGAAACCTGCCACCCGGTCCGAAGGTGAAGGGCGACGATGCCGGGGTGAGACCCTAACCCGAATCCGTTTGAAAAGCAGAGCTTGATTTCACTTTGGCAAACTCTGCTCCCATGGTTAGGCTGAGAGAAAGTTGTCCACGATAAAACGGGCCACGCTATCTGGATCGTTGAGTGGCAGGTTGGGAAGGTCGTCAATGGCCGGGCCATCACTGACACGAGCCACCAGGTGAGGGAGATCGGTGAGGGGTTTTTTCCCAGTCTCCTTTCGATGGACGGCCAGTTTTGGGCGTTTCGACATCTTGTAGCCTTCGGTGACAATCAGATCCAGATCTCCCATCTGCGCTTCCAGCTCCTCCAGAGAGACCGGTGTTACCCGTTTCACCAGGGCAAAGGCGGTGTCTGATGCAACCATCACGGCATCGGCTCCTGCCTGCTGATGTTTCCAACTGTCCTTTCCCTCATGGTCCATCTCAAATCCGTGGGCGGTGTGCTTGATAACGCCCACCTTGAATCCGAAGGCCTTGAGTCGAGGGATAAGTTGCGTGATAAGGGTGGTTTTTCCAGAATTTGCGGTGCCAACAATGGAGAGGGTGACAGCCATGGGTCTGCTCCTTTGTACGGGCTGACGCCCTGTTTGTGTATCGGCAGAATTGGTGTTTCCAAATTCTGCGGTGGATCAGCCTAAGGGATGGCGAAAGGGTTTGTCAAGTCCGGCCTGGGGCTTTTGCAGGAGGGGTTTGAAAGGGGCTTTCAGTTGGGGTATTCTGGGACGCGTTGATGTCAAAGATCCTTTTGAGAGAAGGAATGGGTGTATGAAGAAGAGTGTGGTACTGACTGGAATGCCTGCCGCTGGAAAGAGCACAGTCGGAGTGATTTTGGCCAAAAGGTTGGGATTGGGATTCACGGACAGCGATGTCTATATTCAGACCCGCGAAGGGCGCAGGCTTTCGGAGATTATCGAAGCAGAGGGCCTGGAGCGCTTCAAATCCATCGAAGAGGAACATCTCTGTACCATGGCGGTGGACAAGAGTGTGATCGCCACCGGTGGCAGTGTGATTTATGGGCAAAGGGCCATGGCCCATCTGGCTGAAGAGGGGGTAATTGTTTACTTGAATACGCCCCTAAAGCTTCTTTTGGAGCGACTCAGTGATTTGACAGCCCGCGGGGTGGTGATTGCCCCTGGTATGGGAGTCGAGGGACTCTACGCCGAACGGCACCCCCTTTATATGGATCGGGCCGATTTGGTGATTCCCACCGAAGGTCTTACCCCCTCTGGGGTTGCCGATACCATCCAGGCTGAGCTTATTAAGGTCTATGGAGAGATATGGCGTTAGATTTTTTGGGGCTTGGGATATAAAAAAACCCGAATCGTTCCGGACGGAAAGGTTCGGGTTTTGTCTTTTAAATGGGGAAAGTCTTAATCTTCAGGCTCGTTTTCCTTTTCTTCGGAGACTCCCAAGGGGCGTCTACCAAAAATCATGGCTCCGAAGATGCTGAGTTCATAGAGGAGGATCATTGGGGTGGCCAGAAGGATCTGGGTGACCACATCCGGCGGTGTAAGAATCGCTCCAAAGATGAAGAAAAAGACCACGGCAAATTTTCGGTTTTTTCTTAAAAAATCAGGGGTCACAAGCCCAAGGGCCGCTAAAATGGTAAGAAAGATGGGCAACTCAAAGGCCAGCCCAAAAGCCATGAGAAGTTTGCTTGCAAAAGAGAGGTACTCCTTCATGGTGGGCAGGGCCCTTAAGGAGTCTGAGGCAAACCCCAGGAAGAATTTAAAGCCGAAGGGGAAGACGAAGAAGTAGCCAAAAAGGGCCCCACCGGTAAAAAAGAGGATGGAGAGAAGAATGGCCGGAGCCATGATTTTTTTCTCTTTTTTGTAGAGTCCCGGGGCAATAAACATCCAGATTTCAAAGATGATCCAGGGCGACGCCAGAAGAAGGCCTGTCAGAAGTGAGACTTTGAGGTAGGTGAAAAATGCTTCAGGAAGCCCGGTGAAGATGATGGCGTCTCCTTTGGGGAGCACATCAATAAGGGGCTTGGTGAGGAGGTCAAAGATCACCTCTTTAAATCCATAGGCCACAGCGGCACCAATAAAGATGGCGATGAAGCTTCGAATGAGCCTGGTTCTGAGCTCTTCAAGGTGCTCGGTGAGTGGAATTTTGTCCTCTTCCTGCATGGAGTCTCTCTTTTCGGCGGCTTGTTAGGGGGTTTCAGGGGATGAGGTTTTTTCTGACTCGGAGCTTTCAGCATTAGACTCCGTTTTTTTATCAGAGGTCTCGCTTTTCATCTCGGTATCCTGCGGGGCGGACTCTTCAGGCATGGGGATGCTCTGGTTTTTCTCCCGGGTAGGGGTGTCCATATCTACAGAGAAGGTCTCTTTGAGGTCGTTGGTGGCCTTTCGAAACTCTCCAAAGGTTCTGCCCAGGGTTTTTGCCAGCTCGGGCAGTTTTTTGGGGCCAATGACAATCAGTGCCACGGCCATGATCAGGAGGATTTCGGGCATCCCCATTCCAAACATGGTGGTCATCTCCTTGAAAAGATTGAGAGTTGTATTAGACGAAATACAAAAAATTGGTTGTACTTGGTTTCCAGGGCGGTGTCAAGGCGAAGGACCGGTGGTTTGACAGGGGGCTTTCGGATGTATTACAAGAAAATGGCTTACAACTTAAGGGGCTTAAGTGATCCGCTTTTAAGCCCGGTGTCGTTGGGATACGAAAGCGGAGCTTTACGGAGGCGATTATGGCGATTCAATCGGTTAAACGGGCCCTTGATATACTCTCACTTTTTACGCCTTCTCAGCCCAGTCTTGGGGTGACGGAGATAGCCAAACAGATGGGGTTGGCCAAGCCCACGGCCCATGGTCTGGTTCAGACCCTTGCCGATGAGGGGTTCCTCAGCCAGTGCACGGAATCAAGAAAGTACACCCTTGGCCTTCGAGTCTACGAACTGGGGAGCTATGTTTCAAGCCATTTGCGGGTGAATCAGATCGGAGGGACGGCGGCCCGACGCCTTTCTCGGCAGACGGGGCTGATGGCACGCATTGGCATTTGGGATCGAGGACGGGTTTTGGTTACCCTGAATGTGTTTCCCAACGACGACCCTCTTCCCTTCGTTAACTTGGGTCCCAAGGTTCCAGCTTACTGCTCAGCCATTGGAAAGGCGATGCTTTCGGCTTTTTCTGAAGAGGAGCTGGAGGGGTACCTTTCCCAGGTAACTTTAGAGCCTTTGACGCCCAATACCATCACAACCCCTTCGATTCTAAAGGAGGAGATTCAAGCGATCCGGACCCATGGGGTGAGCCGTGAGTCCGAAGAGTACATCATGGGGCTGGCTTGTATCGGGGCCCCCCTTTATGATAGCTCGGGCCGTGCAGAGGCTGCTATTAGCGTCTCTGGCGGCCCGGATTTGTTTGCTCGAAAGGATCTTGATTCCCTTACCACAGCGGTTTTGAGAACCGCTGGGGAGATCTCCTTTGCATTGGGTTATGCGCCCATGCCATGAGGCGTTGCCCTTCACGTTTTGGTGGTCAGCGTAAAGTTGTGAAGGGCTATCTTCAACTAATCTCCTTCAAACTCACACATGGCAAAGATGGGCACATCACCGGTTTTGGAGCGTCCGCCAAGATCGGGGAGTTCGACGATGAACCCACATTCCACAATATCTCCTCCCAGGCGTTTTACCAGTTTGATGGCTGCCTCCACGGTGCCTCCGGTGGCAATAAGATCATCAATGATTACTACTTTTTCACCACTTTCAATGGCGTCTGTGTGCATCTCCACTTCGGCGGTGCCATACTCCAGAGCATAGGACTCTTCGATGGTTTCAAAGGGAAGCTTTCCCTTTTTTCGAACCGGAACAAAACCGATGCCCATTTGGTGAGCCAGAACCGCACCAAAGACAAAGCCTCGAGCATCGATACCGACAATTTTGGTGGCACCGGAGTCTTTGTAGCGTTCGTAGAAGATGTCACAGGCAGCCCGATAAGCCTTGGGGTCCTGCATCAAGGTGGTGATGTCTCTGAAGATGACCCCTTCAATGGGCCAGCCGGGAATGGATCGGATGGTCTCTTTGATGTTCATATCGTTCCTGATTTAATAAACTAAAAAGTGATGGCTTTTCGGCAATATCATTGCTGTGAGAATTGTGCATGGATGGCGGGTACCACATCCACCAGAAGCTCTTTAACCCTGTGGGCGTTTTCGTGAAACACCTCCAGAATTTCATCCCAAGAGACCGGAGCCTCATCTTCTTTCCAACAGTCGTAGTCGGTGCTCATGGCCACGGCGGCATAAGGGATGTTGGCTTCTGCGGCAAGGGATGCTTCTGTTGCGATGCTCATGTTGATCACATCGGCTCCCCAGGCGCGGAACATGTGGGATTCGGCCCGAGTGGAAAAGCGCGGCCCCTCAATGGTGACAACCGTGCCCTTTTCATGGGTGGTGTTGCCTTTTTTCAGGCTGGTTTTAAAGAGAAGCTTTCGCAAAGCCGTATCAAAGGACTCGGCCATTCCCGTATGAACAGCTCCGTCAGCAAAATCGTCGTGAAAGGTGTTCATGCGTTTGCGGGTAAAGTCGATAAACTGATCCAGAATCACAAAGTGGCCCCGATCAATCTCTTGTCGCAGACTGCCACAGGCTGTGGTGGCCACAATATGGGTGGCTCCCAACTCTTTGAGGGCATGGATGTTGGCACGGTAGTTTACCTGGGTGGGGCTGAACTGGTGGGCTTTTCCATGGCGGCCGAGAAGAAGGACAGGGCACCCCTTGATGGTTCCTTTCATGACGGGAGCTGTGGTGGGGCCGTATGGGGTTTTCAGATGAATCTCTTCTGCGTCTTTGAGGATATCGGGGTCGTCCAGTCCGGAACCGCCGATGATACCAACCTGAATCATGCGCAACTCTCCTTCATTATGTTATTCCGGCCAAAATCGACTGTGAATGCTTGGGGCGTTTCGCCACGAAGATGTCACACTTTGTAGATATCGATTTGGGTGGAAGTACCGCAGTTAAGCCAACGAATCGCATCAGAAGGCAAGGGACAATCCTTGCCCTTTAGAGGTGTCAGAACAGAGCCCGCGGGATAACGGCTATACGATGGCTCCCAATTATGGTAATAAGGCTTATACGTTAAACGATGATATGAGACAATATTTTTTGAAATCCCCGCAAGACGCCAGCCGAACCGAAGGAGGCAGTCTCCTCACCCTTCTTCGCACATATGAGGTAGAGATGACGACAGATCAAGAGCTGAGGCGACCCATCTGGCTCAACAGCGACAACCCCCTTGAAGTGCATGTGATTGACCAGCGAAAACTTCCCCACGAACTGGTGATAGCCCCACTCAGAGATGTGGACGATACCATTTTTGCAATTAAAGATATGTTTGTCAGGGGAGCTCCCCTGATTGGTGCTACCGGCGCCTGGGGCATGTATCTGGCATGTATCAACGCACCGGGCGGAGAGGTGACCGATGCCTGGCTGGGAAAGGAGGCGGGGCGCCTTAAGGATTCCAGGCCCACGGCCGTAAATCTTGCCTGGGCGGTGGACCGAGTCATGGCTCTTCTCAAAGGGCTTGCTCCAGAAAAGAGAGTTCGTGCGGCTCGGGAAGAGGCCGCTGCCATTACCGATGAGGAGTCTGAAAATTGCCGTAAAATCGGTGAGTACGGCGTCTCTCTTATTGAAGAGATCAGCAAGAAGAAGAAAGGTGACACCGTTCACGTTCTGACTCATTGCAATGCCGGCTGGCTTGCCTGTGTGGAGTACGGCACAGCCACGGCTCCCATCTACGAGGCCCACAAAAGGGGGATTGATGTTCATGTGTGGGTGGATGAGACCCGTCCATTAAACCAGGGGGCTCGGCTCACCGCCTGGGAGCTTGGCCGCCAGGGCGTGAAGCACACCGTGATCACCGACAATGCCGGTGGGCACCTTATGCAGCATGCTATGGTGGACCTGGTGATTACCGGTACCGATCGCACCACCTGGACCGGGGATGTGGCCAACAAGATTGGCACTTACCTCAAAGCCCTGGCCGCCAAAGATAACGGGATTCCCTTCTGGGTCGCCCTTCCTTCGTCTACGTTTGATTGGAAGATGGAAGATGGGGTGAAAGAGATTCCCATTGAGGTGAGGGATCCCGATGAAATTCGATTTATTCAAGGGGAAGTTGAGGGCAAAACCGTTCAGGTGCTCGTGCCTCCTGCCGCATCACCCTGTGAGAACCACGCTTTTGATGTCACCCCGGCCCGCCTGGTTTCTGGGTTTATCACTGAGCGGGGGCTCTGCGAGGCCTCCGGTGATGGGGTGCTGGGCCTTTTTCCCGAAAAGCAGAAATAGAAAACGATGGGTACACCACCACAAAGGGGTGACAGGAGAAGAAGATGCAGTTGAGTGATGATGAAAAGCGGGTGATATCAGCCATCCAGGGAGATATCCCGGTCTGTTCCCATCCCTATAAAGAGTTGGCGGGGAGCCTTGGCATGAGTGAAGCGGGGTTTTTGGCGGTGCTTGAAGGGCTGGATAAAAAGGGGCTTATTCGGCGATTCGGTGCCACCCTGCGTCATCAGAAATCGGGCTTTACCTCCAATGCCATGGTGGCTTGGAGAGTAGAGGAAGAAAGGGTTTCTGATGTGGGCGAGACCATGGCCTCATTCAAGGAGGTCTCCCACTGTTATCGCAGAGATCCGGCAGACGCCTGGCCGTATAACGTTTACACCATGGTGCATGCCACCAGCCGTGAGGCATGCCTTGAGATCGCATCCCGTATTTCCCAAAAGACGGGGGTTTCTGAGTATAAAGTACTTTTCAGCAAAAAGGAGCTGAAGAAGACCTCCATGACCTATTTTGACGCCCAGCCCCGATAAGGACGCAAAGCCATGCCGGTACTTCAGTTACAGTACAGAGATCGGGTGATCCGTCGTATTCCGGTGATGCCGGGTGATTCGATCACCATTGGACGGAATCCGGAAAACGACGTGGTGATTAACAATACCGCGGTTTCAGGTAAACACGCCAAGGTGGACGCTCTTGAGGGTGGGTTTTTTATCACCGATTTGGGAAGCACCAACGGCACCTTTGTCAACTCTGCGATGGTCTCCACCTGTCAACTTCACCATGGAGACAGTGTTGTCATTGGCCGTCATCGGCTTCTCTTTGGATATGCCAAAGGAGAGTCTCGTCCTGAAAAAGGAGCACCTTCTCTGGAGAAGACCATTGTGATTGATGCCGAACGTCCTAAAAGCAGTGGCTTTCAGCCTCAGATCAACGCCTATCTCTCCATTTTAAAGGGGGGCAGCGGGGATATACCCTTGACGGGCAAGGTGACAAAGATCGGCAAAGATCCGGCCTGCGATATTCATATTTCAGGTTTTGGGGTGGGGAAAGTGGCGTTGAGTATCAGTAAAATGCCTCGGGGTTACCAAGCAAGTTATGTGGGTGGCTTTAAAAAACCACGTATCAATGGAGAGCCTTTAAAGGAGTCGGCAAAGCTACGAGAGTTTGACACCATAGATGTGGGGGCCATGCGACTTCAATTTATCTACCGGGAGTCTCTTTCGGTTTAAATTTTTTTGAAAATACCCCCTTTTCAAGGAAGAGCAGGGCTTGACAGCCAACCGGTCTTCTGGGGTAGACTTTGGGGCCATTCGAAGATCCTTTCGAATGGCCCTTTTTTTACGGTTTTTTGTTTGAGCCTTGTCACCATGGACCCACCACACGGGAGCTTCACTGTGGCCACACTTCTTGTCATCGACAATTACGACTCCTTTACCTACAATCTTGTTCAAATGTTTAAGGGCATTGAGGGGCTCACCACCAAGGTCTTTCGAAGCGATGCCCTCTCTTTGAGGCAAGCCGATCTTCTGGCCCCTGACTATTTGCTGATCAGTCCGGGTCCCAAATCCCCGATGCATGCAGGGGTATCCATGCCCATGATTCGCCATTTTTACACTCGAATTCCCACACTTGGGGTTTGCCTTGGCATGCAGTCCATCAATGAGGTGTTTGGAGGGAAAACCGTGCGGGCCCCTCTTCCTGTTCATGGAAAGCAGAGTCCTGTGGTTCACGACGGATCAGGTATATTTAAAGGCATCCCTTCACCATTTCAGGTGGCCCGCTACCACTCTTTGATGATTGAGCCCGCAGACGACTCTCCCCTTGAAATTACCGCTCACTCAGACGACGGAGTGATTATGGGGGTGGCCCATAAAGAGCATCCCCTATGGGGCGTTCAATTTCATCCCGAGAGCTTCATGACAGATCATGGCCAAGCCATGGTGTCGAATTTTTTGAGTCTGGGACCTTTGGGCTAAGGGAAGGCAAAAGTTGGTCTGACGACTATACACCATAAACACATCATACATTATGAAGGAGGAGGCCGGTGCTGGATGCGGTTTCTCACTTATCAGGCATGAGGCTGGTGGTACGGCGAAAAGAGATGACCCTTTCAGAGTCATTTGCTTCGGCTGCAGGGCGTTTTGCCCCCGATAAAGGCACGGTGGTGCTTCTCAGTGGAGGGGGGTTGGATTCGGCTCGGTATAACATGTTGGCCGTGCGGCCGTGGCTGATCCTGAAGGGGAGTGGCGAGGCCATGGTTCTTGAAGAGAGGGGCGAAACGCATGCGTTTGTTTCGGATCCCTTTGATGCTTTGCGCTCAATTCAACGGCAGTTTGGAATGCCTGAAGGGGAGTGGGGGCCGGTGGCAGCGGGGCTTTTTGGGTACCTCTCCTACGATTTAAAAGATGCCATTGAAAAGCTTCCGAGAACCACGCTGGATCGCCGAGGGCTTCCACAGATCTGGTTTTCTGCGCCGTCTGCTCTTTTGGTGGAAGATCGACAGCAAGGCTGCACTACCCTTTTCTCCGCAGGGTCAGATGATAAAGAGGCGGTTGAAAATGAAGCCTTTTTTCTCCAGAAGATGAGCGAGCCTGTCCCTACCCCGGGAGCTTATGGTGGCGATGGGCAGGGGTTTGTCTCCAATTTTGACAAGCCAGGCTACATGGAGACCATTGAACGGATCAAAGAGTACATTCGAGCAGGGGATATCTATCAGGTGAACATGTCCCAGCGTTTTGAAGGGGCCTTTTCAGGGGATCCTTACGCTCTTTTCCTTTCCCTCTTTGAAGACAATCCGGCTCCTTTTTTCGCCTTTGTTCAGGCAGGCGATCATCAGGTGGTCTCCACCTCACCCGAGCGTTTTATTCGGTTGGACGGAAAACGGGTTGAGACGCGTCCCATTAAGGGAACCCGGCCCAGAGGAAAAGAAGACTCCGAAGATCTATTCTTAAAGCATGACCTTGAAACCAGCTACAAAGATGATGCCGAGCTCTCCATGATCGTGGATTTGATGCGAAACGATATTGGTCGTGTGTGCCGGGCAGGCAGTGTCCATGTGTCCGAGCACAAAAGGGTCGAGGCCTACAAAAATGTCTTTCACTTGGTTTCAGTGGTGACAGGGGAGCTGGATGAGACAGCTGATGCGGTGGATCTGTTGCGCGCCACTTTTCCCGGGGGTTCCATCACAGGCTGCCCCAAGATTCGTTCCATGGAGATTATTGATGAGCTGGAGACCGACCGGCGTCATATTTACACCGGCTCCATCGGTTACCTGTCGTTTCATGGCACCATGGACCTCTCCATCGCCATTCGAACGGCAACAGTGGCAGGCGGTCGGGCCTTCTTCTCAGTGGGAGGAGGGGTGGTGTACGACTCGGATCCTGCCGATGAATATGAGGAGACCCTTGACAAGAGTGCGACCCTGATGCGGGCACTTTCGGGAAAACCCCTTGCCCGTAAAAAGGAGCCCAAGGTGTGGTTTAACGGTCGGATCATGCCCGCTTCTTCGGCAGGCATTCCGGTTATGAGTCGAGCAGCGCAATATGGTGCCGGTCTCTTTGAAACCCTGCGGGTGGAAAGAGGAGAGGCACCTCTTTTGGAAGCACATATTGAGCGTTTGACGCGAAGTTGGGGTGAGCTTTTCGAGGAGAATCTGCCGGATATTTCATGGAAAGTGGTGATCCGCCAGCTTTTGGAGGCAAACGGCATTGGCGAAGAGCTCTGCGCTTTAAAAATCATGGCCTTTCAACAGAAAGAGTCTCGAAAAGGACATTTTTCCGGACACCTTGCCTTGAGTGTTCGTCCCTATATCCCAAGGCTTTCGAAGGACTCTGAGACAGGCCTTCGACTGGTGACCGAAGCTTCTCAGGGGCGCGGCAAGTTGGGCCGCTACAAGAGCCTCAACTATCTCTTCTGCCTTGAGGCCATGGCCCGAGCGCGGAGTCTGGGGGCACACGATGCCCTGCTTTTGAATGCAGATGGCTCGGTGAGTGAGCTTGCTACGGCAAACCTTTTGGTGATCAAGGGCAAAGAGGTACTGATTCCGGTATCGGATCAGGCCCTTCCAGGGGTGATGGCTCAGGTGGTGGGCCCCCTTCTTGCCTCTTGGGGCTATAGGGTAAGCAAAGCGCGGATCTCACCTGCAGACCTTTATGAGGCGGATGGGGTCATTGCGACCAACGCATTGATGGGGGCGCTACCGGTGGCGGAGTTGGATGGGGTTTCGATGAAGCTGGCATCTGGCGTTTGTGAGGAGATTCGAAAAGAGCTTTTGAGAAGAGCGTGAGGTTTACGGTTGGTAGGGCAGGCCTTTAAGGGGCCTGCCTGGTCGATACCAAATTGTGCTGAGAGGTCTTGCTACGCCATGGCGCCTGAGCGGATCATTTTACACAGAAGGCTGGAAAGCCTGTGGATGTGCTTTTCGATCTCTTCACGTGTACGTCCTGGGTAGTTTCGAAAGGTCATGAGGATGCCGTTGAGTGCCGCATAAAAAGCGTGGGCATGGATACGGTCTGCCCCTTCAATGCCATTGCGCTGAAGGACCTGCTCAAATTTGTTGAGCATGGCACGTTGAACCCCGTTGTACTTGCGAAGAAGATCAGGGGTCATGGTTCCCTTGATCATGAGATAGCTCATCATCTGGAAGGTGGGTTCACTGTCGATGAGATGGCGGATGAGGGATTCGGAGAAGGCCTCAATGGAGAGGTTCTCTTCGCTCTCCAGGAGGTTTCCGAGCCACTTTTCGATCTCACGAAGGTCCTTGATGAAGGCTTCCACAAAGAGATCTTCTCGGCTGGGGAAGTAGCGGTACATGGATGCAGGGGAGACGCCGACGGCTGCAGCAATGTCTCTAACGCCAATTTCATCGAAAGGCTTTTTGCCGAAGAGATCAAGGGTCGCCTCGATGAGGATCTCCCTTCGGGCTTCACGCTCTCCCTCTTTCAGTTTGAGAAACTTAGACTTGTTGTCCATCATGATATTTGAGTCCTGATTGTTGCATTGATACTCTCCTTGCACAAACGAGCACGTCAGGGTCCATCGTGCGCACGGGTATCAGGAAATGAGAGGGTACGGCTCCGAAATGTGACGGAATGAACCAGCTTGTTTGGAAGGGGCTTTTGAAAAACCTCTGATGACAGTATTCGCTAATGGAAGGGTCCGAGCTTAGCTGTGGTGTGACTTCCAGAAATGAAAACGACATACCGCAAAAGTGAACACCAGTATACCAGACGAAATGTGACTTATCAAGGGGAATTGACAGGCGTTGTCTTGTCAGTGGTGCGTTCAGGATGTATGATGCACCCCTGCAGCTGACACCTTTTCATGCACCGGAATCAGCCGGTTGGGATTTTGTATCTCGGGATGCTGCCAATAACAGGGCTTGAGGCCCCAAAACGAAGAGTGAAACCAAATTATGCAAGGATTTCAGAGAAAATATTTAAGGGGCCTGGCCCATGGCATCAAACCCACAGTTTTTGTGGGGCAAAAAGGGCTCACCGAAGCGGTGGTCGCCTCTACAGATGAAGCACTAAACGCCCATGAGTTAATTAAAGTGAAATTCATCGATTTTAAAGAGAAAGAGGCCAAGGTGGAAATTTCGGGAGAGCTGGAGAAGGTAACCGGCAGTACTTTGGCCGGTATCATTGGGCATATGGCCATTTTATACCGGCCCCATAAAGACCCTAAAAAAAGACGCATTGTGGTACCGAAGACCAAAAAAGAGATGGATCGGTAGCGCCACGGCAAAATAGATGGTCCTGCGAAGGGTCTGGGCCATTAAAAAAAGGCGATTGCATCGAATGGGAGTTCGGTTCAATCGCCTTTTTTTGTGGAGTCATATGGCGCAGATGAATTAGCTGGCGTTGCTGCACGCTTCGTCAAATCGGGCTTTGAGGTAGTCCACTTTGGCGGCGTCAAATTCGTCCATGTCAAAGCAGTATCCGTCGCTGCCGGAGAGGCCATCGGGGATGAGATCGCCCTCTTCATCGGGGTCGGTGATCATGTCTCCGTAAAAGCAGACGGAGAGCCAGCGTTCTTGAGGATCGTCGTCGATGACGTCCACCATCACGAAGAGATCTCTTTCGGTCTGGTTGTGGTGCTTGGCGCGAAGTGAGTAGCTTACGCCAGGGCGGCTGTTGAAATCGAAGGTGATATCGCCTCTGTTTTCCAGGTGCTCTTTGAGGAGAAGAAAAGCCTCTTTCATTCGGGAGCCGGAGTCGTTCCAACCGTCTGCAAAAGCATTGACGGCGGTGAGAATGGTGGAATCGGTCATGGTGATCTCCTTAAGGGTGGTGATGGTGCATCTGCAGCCATCACGGGTCAAAGCAGATTGTTTTTGGGCTGAGTATAGGAGATGGATGGGGCAAGGTCAAGAAGGGGGATGGGAGCTTGCAAGGGGAGCTATGGAGACCCGGTTGCGTCCATTGTTTTTGGATTCGTAGAGAAGTTTGTCTGCGGTATTCAAAAGGTTGGTGATGGTGACAGGTGGGTCGGTTTGTTGGTGGGTAAAGCCCGTTCCTCCAAAGCTGGCGGTGATGGAGAGGCTGGCTCCAGGCAGGTCGATGGGGCTTTCGGCCACGCGCTTGCGTAGGCGCTCGGCAATGGTGGTGGCGTCTTCCAGGTTGGTTTCAGGTAGAACAACAAGAAATTCTTCGCCTCCAAACCGCACCACCCAGTCGATATCCAGACGGATTCCTTCAAGAATACGCTGGGTAAAGGCTTTCAGCACTTCGTCTCCGGCTGTGTGGCCGTAGCGGTCGTTGACACTTTTGAAGTGGTCGATATCGCACATAAGAATCGAGAGGTTCCTGCGGTAGCGAAAGGCCGTGCGGATCTCTCTTTTAAGTTGTGTTTCCATGTAGTTGCGGTTGTAGCATCCGGTAAGGGTGTCGGTAATGGAGAGGGTTCGTATTTCATCGTTGGCTCGTTTGAGAGAGCCGATGATACGTTTTAAGTTGCGGGTAAGCTGCGCCCTTTCCAAGTGGACCTTGAGTCGGGCGATGAGCTCCTCTTTTACAAAGGGTTTGACAATATAGTCGGTGGCACCCATGGCGAACATTTGAATCAAAAGCTTATGGTCTGAAACGGCCGTAAGAAAAATGATGGGAAGATCGGTGAGGTGTAGTTCTTGTCTTAACTTTTGACACAATTCATCGCCTTCCATATTGGGCATCTTAAGGTCAGTGACCACCATATCTATCTTTTCATGCATCTCCTGCATAAAGGAGAAAGCCTCCACTCCATCCGAGCACTCAAAGACAGTGAGCCCTTCTCGCCTTAAAAGCTGAGAGCAGATGCGGCGGGCCATATTGCTGTCATCCACCACCAGGGCTGTTAGTCCGATGAGTCGTTTGTTGGGCCGGATGATTTTATTAACGGCTTTTAGCACCTCTCCCTCATAAAAGGGTTTGGTGAGAAAATCTGCGGCCCCGATTTCAAATCCTCTGTTTCGAACCTCCAGGGTGTCGTTGTCGGTGATGATGATGACGGGAAGGTGCCCCGAAGGTTTGCCGGTGTAGTGTTGAGCGTATTCAGGTTCCGAAAGGGTGCGGCAGAGGGTAAAGCCGTCCATGTCGGGAAGATCGATGTCGAGTGTGACGAGGTCCGGTTTTTCTTGGGGGATGAGTTCCAGAGCCTCTTGAGCATTGGCTGCTTCAAGAACGCTGTAGCTGTGCGTTCTCAGGTCATCTCCGATAAGCTGACGGGCCTGGGGATTTTCATCAACCACAAGGATTTTGGGGGGCGTGTATTTCATGAGAAATACTCATTTATGGTGAATGAAAGTGGAGCGCTCTTTTTGTGGAAGTGGAAAAGGTGGCGTCAAGGGAGGGGTAATGGTTTGAATGGGGCCACTTTTATCATTTTGCGATGGTTTCGATTTTGGTTGGCGGAAGGGGCTTTTTGAAACATCGCTTTTTATAAATATGCCTTATAGAGACAGGTGGCGTCAAGGGTGGGAAGATGATACAAAAAAGCCGATGGAGCCCTGAAAGTCTTGGATAAGTGATTGCATATGGGGTTTCAGGGCAACCGCAGGTTTGGTTACTATGTAAGTTTGCGGAACCATCAAGTTTGACACAATGGAGCGTGTGGGTATGACACCGGAGAGATTTAACAAGTTAAAGGGAATTCTCACTCGAAGGCAGATGGATCTGACCGTGGTGATGGAGAATGTGCAGACACCGCATAACCTTGCCGCTGTTGCAAGAACCTGTGACGCTGTTGGGGTGTTTGAGACCCATGCCATCAGTGAGATGCAGGAGGTGGTTTTAAAACCTCGTGCAGCCAGCGGAAGTCGAAAGTGGGTGGGGGTGAATCGCCACGGCAGTATTGATGAAGCCTATGGGGCGCTACGAGCCCAAGGACATCGTATTTTGTGTGCCCATTTTGACGAAACTGCTGTGGACTTTCGGACAGTGGATTACACCCAGCCCACCGCCATTGTGGTGGGTGCGGAACTGGATGGTATTTCAGAAGAGGCGATCTCCAAGGCCGATGGCTCCATTATTGTTCCCATGCTGGGGATGGTGCAGTCTCTGAATGTTTCGGTGGCCACGGCCCTTATCCTTTACGAGGCTCAGCGTCAGCGTATGGAAAAGGGAATGTATGCGTCCCGATCCATGGACGATGAAACCTATGAAACCCTGCTCTTTGAATGGGGGTACCCCAGGTTGGTGCCCTATTACAAAAGACAGGGGCTTTCCTATCCACCCATGGATGAAGAGGGGCACCTTATCCTTGGGGAACCCAGGGAGGGACGACTGCCCCTTCCTTGATTTGCAGGGCGCAAAGAGGTCTTGGTTGCCGAATGCAAAAATGAGACGAAGAGAAAAGAGGTGTGGAATGGCTGAAGAGAGACGATGGCTTATGGAGCAACGGGCGATTCGTTGCGTGGAAAACCTGAAAAAGCACCGATTCGACGCCCATTTTATGCTGGACTGCCAATCGGTCAGAGAAGAGGTCAAAGGGCTTTTGGAGCCTGTGAAATCGGCAGGGTTTGGAGGTTCTGATACGGTCAGGAGCATGGGCCTTCACACATTGGCCCGCGAAATGGGCAAAGAGGTGTTTGACCACAGCGTGCCGGATCTCACCTTTGAAGAGACCCTTGCCATGCGGAAGGCTCAGCAGAGTTGCGACCTCTTTTTTACCAGTGCCAACGCTTTGAGTGAGACTGGGGAGATTGTTAATGTGGATGGCATTGGAAATCGAACCAACGCCATGAGCTTTGGCCCGGACCGGGTGGTGGTGGTGGCTGGTTACAATAAAATTGCTCCAGATCTTGAAGGGGCCCTTCGCCGAATACGTGAAGTGGCAGGCCCCATGCGTGCCAAAAGCCTGGGGATGGAGACCCCTTGTGCCGTGACCGGGGTCTGCTCCGACTGCAACTCTTCCATGCGCATCTGCAATATCACCACCATTCTTCATCGAAAACCCATGCTGACAAATATTACGGTTTTTGTGGTGGGCGAAGAGCTGGGATACTGATCGCACATTGCCTTTTGCGGGTCGATTTTTTGAAAAATGGTTTCCGGCAGGGCCGGGTTGCCACTTATTGTATCGTTTCTTTGAGGTGCAGGCAGGGTTCCTCGTCAAACCACTTCAACCCCGAAGCCCCTTTGAGGTGTGCCATGGCATCAAGCAGCGCCTCGGGGGTGCTCTCCACCGCCAGCATGTGGCTCAGTTCACCTTTGAAAAATTTTTCAGCCTGCATGGTCTCAAGGAAGGTGACCAGAGGGGCGTAGTATGCCTCAACATTGTAGAGTCCGCAGCTTTTCTTATGGATTCCCAGTTGGGACCAGGTGAGGGCCTCAAAAAGCTCTTCCAAGGTACCAATGCCTCCGGGCATGGCGATAAACCCGTCGGAGAGTTCGGCCATAAGCGCTTTTCTTTCGTGCATGGTCTCTACCACTTTGAGTTCGGTAAGCCCCTCGTGTGAGGCTCCCAGCTCTTTGAGCTGGTGGGTAATTACACCGATGGCCTCACCACCTTCGGCGAGAACAGAGTCGGCGAGTATGCCCATAAGGCCTTTTCCTGAGCCACCGTAGACCAGACCAATTCCCTTTTTTGCCAGGGTTTGACCAAGGGCTTTTGCGGCGGTGGCGTATTGGGGTCTGGCTCCGGGGTTGGAGCCGCAGTAGACACAGATGCGTTGGTGTAAGGCTTTCATGGACGGGTTGCTCCTTCATTTTGGCTTTTGAAATGGGTGTTGCGTGAAGAGATAGCATCTCTTACAGGGGAAGTGAGCCAAAAAACAAAAAAGCCCCTGATCTGTTAAGATCAGGGGCTGTATAAGCTTGTTGGAGCGGGAAACGAGATTTGAACTCGCGACGTCAACCTTGGCAAGGTTGCACTCTACCACTGAGTTATTCCCGCTCAGCACGGGAGATCTTATACCCCCATGGGCTCTTTGAAGTCAATAGGAAAAAAAGAAAAGAGGCACTTTTTTGGAAGGCCCCTTCTCCTCCGCTCTATTATAAGATGGAGCAAAAGTCTTGCGGCGTATAGTGCGTGGAGGCTGTGTCATTTTTTAAAATGGGTTTGTGAAACGCATGCTCTTTATAACGAACGGGTAGAGTGGGGTGAGGCCAGATGGCTTTTTTAGGTTTCACCGGTTTTGGGTTGGTCATGGGAGGAACGCTGGCCTGTATGAAATTAGGGCGGAAAAAACGGGGGTACCAATGACCTTGAAATGTTCCAAGACCATTGAGGGACGGGTTTTTCTTGGTTTTGTCTTTGATGTAACAGGTCGCAATTACGCTGTTTTTGTTGGGGGCGCGCCCTTTTTGAAAAAAAGTGGAGCTTTTTGGTTGACACCTTCGCCAAATTCCCTTAAACCTTCTCTCGTTTTGGTGAGCCCAGGTAGCTCAGTCGGTAGAGCAGGGGACTGAAAATCCCCGTGTCGGTGGTTCGATTCCGCCCCTGGGCACCACCTGACAACCCTTCGGGTTGCGGGGGTGTAGTTCAGTTTGGTTAGAACGCCAGCCTGTCACGCTGGAGGCCGCGAGTTCGAGTCTCGTCACTCCCGCCACAAACCTGAAAGTGAAAAGAATGATACTTGCGTCCCCATCGTCTAGCCTGGTCCAGGACACCGGCCTTTCACGCCGGCGACAGGGGTTCAAATCCCCTTGGGGACGCCACATTCTCTTCTCTTT
>JAKSCC010000076.1 GCA_022360815.1 Desulfobacterales bacterium | reverse complement strand
CTATAATTTTATCCTCATTACCACAGCGCTGCTGAGGTGGGGAGTGCGAAGGGCCAGAGCCCGCAGGTGATGTCGGGAGATGGATGCAGAGACTCTTTTGTGAAGCGGTCCTAAAAAAACGGCGATCAATCTGGAGAAAAAATTCCAGAAGACCTCTTTCTAAAGCCACTGCATACCATAAGGATTTTCTCATTATGAGACGCATCACAGGGCGAGGAGCCCCTTTTTTCTTGTTTTTTTTCTCTCTTTTTCTGGCGACGCCAGCCTATGCCACTCAAGGTCACGGAGGCATTGAAGGGATTCTGGTTCATCAGGCAGCCCATGTGCTTTTTGCTCTGGCCATGGGATTCCTTGTTTTTCGTATCAACCGGGACGAGCTCCCCTCCAGAGGGTGGCGCAAGGTTCGATTTGCCGCCATCCTTTTTATTCTTTGGAACATCGATACCATTTTCGTCCATTTTGTGGATGAGCAGGTGAAATGGGTGACCGTCACCCGCCTTGATGGAGGCCGCCTGGCTATCGATTCCCCCATTCCAGGTCTTCCTCTCCTTTACTATATTGCCAAGTTGGATCACTTGCTCTGCGTGCCGGCCATTGCCCTTTTGTGGCTGGGGCTTAAGCAGCTCCTCTTCAGCACGCAATCAAAAGACCATGGAGGAGAGGCTTCATGATCTTGTCAGCCCAGCCCATTATCGTGGTGGATCTCATCGGCTCCATGCTGATGATTGTCTTTTCGCTTCTCTGTTTTGAGCGGATGATACGGCTTACCCTGATTGACAGGGAAAATATCCTTTGGACCTATCTCCTTTTTGTCTGTGCGGCTCTTTCCATCTTTGCCATTTCGCGATCTGTTGGCCACATCGTCAAACAGTTGCTTTTGATGTTTGATTACCCCGGATTGTGGGCCCATATCCGTCCCTTTAGCGGATCGGTAAACACCCTGACCTTTATTTTGGTGGCCTCGGTGACTGTCTTTTTTGAGCGTGTCTGGGTGATCAACCGCGCGATTATCGGAGATCGCATGGCCTTGCGTGAAGCCCACCAAGAGCTCTCCTGGCTCAATCGCAACCTGGAAAAGCTGGTGGACGAACGCACCGAAGCCCTGGCCCTTTCTGAGAAAAGATATCGACGGATGTTTGAGCTTTCCGGCGAGATGATTGTGGTCACTTCCAAAGCGGGCGAGATACAGGCCATGAACCCTGCGGCCATGGAGCAGCTTCAAGGAGGCCGCAGCATGGGGCCTGGTGCACCTTTTGGAAAATTGTTTGCCCATGAAGCCCAATACCGTTTTATCATGGAGACCCTCTCTGAAAAACGGCGCATGGGAAACACCGAAGTGATTTTAAAAGGCAACAACGGGCGAGGCTTTCGAGCGTTGTTAAGTGGTGTGGCCGATTTGGACAGCGGGGAGGGGAGCACCCTTTTTATGCTTCGGGATGTGGAGGAGACCCTCGCCATGCGAGAGCAGCTGGCCACCACAGAAAAACTTGCGGCGGTTGGCGAACTCTCTGCCGGGGTCGCCCATGAGGTGAACAATCCGCTGGGCATCATTTTGGGGTACACTCAGCTTTTGAAGCGCAGCGCCGATGAAAAGAGCACCCTGAAGGAGGACCTTTCGATTATTGAAAAACATGTGATCGGGTGCAAAAAAGTGGTGGAATCGCTGTTAAATTTCTCACGCATGACCCCACCAGAGATGAGGGCCTGCGATGTGCGGCGAATTATCGAAGAGGTGGTGGCCATCTCACGCCATCAGGCCTCCATGGATGGGATAGAGGTGGTGACCCGCTTTGTAGAAGATCCACCCATAGAAGCCATCTATGCGGATTCTGAGAAAATCAAACAGGTGCTTGTCAATTTGATTATCAATGCCGTTCACGCCATTGACGGCGATGGAGAGATTCACATTACAGCAGGCCTGGAAGATTCTGAGACTGTTTTTATTACCATTTCCGATACCGGTTGCGGCATGGATGCCGAAACCCGTTCTCGCATATTTGACCCCTTTTTTACCACCAAACCCACAGGCACCGGTACGGGCCTTGGGCTTTCGGTGAGTTATGGCATTATTCAAAATCATGGTGGGCACATCGAAGTGATGAGCCTTCCAGGGGAAGGCACCACTTTTACGATTCACCTTCCCACAGCGACACCGGCCGTTTAGGGCCGTCTTGCGGAGATCAAACGAGTTGACACAACGCATACTCATTGTAGATGACGAAACCGATATGCTCAGGCTTTTGAAGCGGAGCTTAGAGCCCGAGTTGGGCTGCGATGTGGAGACCGCCTCGTCTGCCGAGGAGGCCCTTCTTATTATGGCGGACACCGACTTTGACCTGGTGCTTTCAGACATGAAGATGCCGGGGATGGGCGGAGCCGAGCTGCTCAAACACATTCGCGAGATGAAAAAGGGGATCTCGGTGATTATGATGACCGCTTACGGCTCCATCGACTCTGCTGTGGAGGCAATCAGAGCGGGAGCATACGATTTTATTGCCAAACCCTTTGACCACGATACCCTGGTTTTTCGTCTGAAAAAAGCGTTGGAGCGCAGCCGGCTTATCCATGAAAACCAGAGGCTTCAGAGTGCCTGCAACGGGAATGGACGCTTTCACAATATCGTGGGAAGTTCGCCGGCCATTCGCAAGGTGTTTGACGCCATCAAGATGGTGGCTCAAACCGATATGACGGTTTTGGTAACCGGAGAGTCTGGAACGGGAAAAGAGCTGATCTGCCGTGCCATTCATGCCCAGAGTGAGCGCAAAGATGGCCCCTTTATTCCGGTGAACTGCCCCACCGTGCCCGAGCAGATTTTAGAGAGCGAGCTCTTTGGGTATAAAAAGGGGGCCTTTACCCACGCTTCAAGCGATCGAAAAGGACTTTTTCAGGCGGCCAGTGGGGGCACACTCTTTCTCGATGAAATTGGTGAGATCAGCCCGGCCATTCAGTCCAAGCTTCTTCGGGCCATTCAGGAAAAAGAGATCAAACCTTTAGGAGGGACCCAGTCCATACCGGTGGATGTGCGCATTGTGGCCGCCACCAACAAAGATCTTCCCAAGGCCATTGAAGATGGCGAGTTCAGACAAGATCTCTACTATCGTCTCAATGTGCTTCCTTTGCGCCTTCCCCCGCTTCGAGAGCGGCGGGAAGATATTCCGGCTTTGGTTCATCACTTTATCCTTTCGCACGCCAAGGCCATGGGAAGAGAACCCCTGGAGCCTTCCGATGCCCTTTTGGAGATGCTGGCCTCCCTGCCGCTTACCGGCAATGTCCGGGAGCTGGAGAGCCTTGTGATGAAGGGGCTTCTCTTTGCAAAAGGAGAGCGCATGGAACCCGAAGATTTAAAAGAGGTGCTTGGGGTTGCTGCGACCCATGAGGAGGAGCCATCAAACAAAGTGGAACTTTCAAGCCTTCCGTATAAAGAGGCCAAGGAGCAGTGCCTCAAAACATTTAACGATGCTTATGTGGGCCGTGTTCTGCAGGAAACGCGAGGCAATGTGGCTCAGGCGGCACGGCTTTGCGGCATGGAGCGTCAGGCGCTTCAGCAAGTAATGAAACGTTACGGCATCGATCCGGAGCCGTATCGGAAAAAGTAAGGCTTTTTCTTACGATGATCCTGTTGAAACCCAATTGATGGTTTCAATGGGCTTCCATATGGTTTAAAAAAGAGAGAGGGAACGTTCCTTTTGGTCCCCTCTCTTTCACTTCCCATCTCCCCACCTTCCCTATGATTCACTGTTTATCTTGTTTTATTTCATGAAGGAGTCGCTATGAGACTGTACCATCCCTTTCTTTTGGTTGTGGGTTGTTTGATGATCTGGGGCGGATTTCGAGCCCGGCGTACAGGCTACATAAACTTGGGCTTGAAGTTCACTAGGGGCCTGAGGCTGGGGCAACGCATTTACTATCGTGACAAAAATCCCATTATGTTTCGGTATTGTGTTGTAACCCATATTGCCGGGGGCTTTCTTGTTATTGTTTTGGCTCTGCTCGCCTGGGGCGGTTTTATCGATATAAGTAGAGGTTATTGAGTTGCCATTGGACGTGTGGGTTTGTGATATGGCCGAACGTATTTTTTTAAAAGCGATGGCCTTATAAAAAGCGATACTGGGTAGGGAGTCCACGACATTGCTGTTTTTATGGTGCCATCAAAAATAGGGAGGCGATATGAACAATCGAGTCAAAGAGGCTGTGATGGCCTCATTTGTGGGTGATTCCCTTGCCCTTGGGGTACACTGGATTTACAACACGCGGGTGATTGATCAAAAGTATGGCCGAGTGAAAGGCTTTTTGGCTCCAGAGTTGGCGGTTTTCCACAAAGGTCGACCCAAAGGGGGCTTTACCCACTATGGGGACCAAACATTTCTTTTTTTAAAAGCCCTTAGCCAGGATGGAGACAGCAAGCTCTATTTTCTTGAAAATTGGGTGAAGCTGATGGAAAGCGGTGCGTGTTATCTGGATGAGGCATCCAAAGCGACTCTGGCCAATTTGGTTGCCGGATTGGATGGGGATGAGGCGGGGTCATCCTCAACCGATTTAGGGGGCGCTGCGCGCATCGCACCTCTTCTTTTGTTGCCCTATGAAAGCGCTTCAGAGTTGATTGATGCCGCTCGAGCCCATGCCGGGCTGACCCACCACACCGAGTCTGTTATGGAGGCGGCCGGTTTTTTTGCATGTACTGCTCGGTTTGCTTTGGATGGGTGTGAACCCTTAAAATCGTTGGAGCTGGCTTTGGGAGAGTGTGGCGGCAGCCCTGAGCTGCGAAAAGCCATTACCGACGGAATCAACAGCCGGGATACCGACACTCGGAAAGCCATCAAAGCTTTTGGACAACAGTGCGATATCACAGCAGCCCTTCCTTCAACCATCCACCTGCTTGCCCGCTACGAAGAGGACCTCAAAGAAGCCCTTATTGAAAACGCCATGGCAGGTGGCGATTCAGCGACCCGAGGGATGTTGGCGGGGCTTGTTCTGGGGGCTTCTCAGGGAATCGGGCCGCTTCCTTCCTACTGGTTTACCGAAATGGTGCATGGAAAAGAGCTTCAAAAGTTATTGGACTGGTTTTAACGTTTTTGTCTTTTGATAAAGAGAAGGCCCCACCCTGGATCGTTTTAAGATTCGTGGTGGGGCCTTTTTTGTTTTAAAAGCCAATGGATTGAATAAAGCATCCTTCACTTTCGGTTTTGGATGAAGAGAGCGGCGTCTGGGTGGTAAAGCTCCAGGAGACAGGTGCCGAAAGAGGGGTGCCGGAGGCATCTTGAACCCCAGTGGTGAGGATAAAGGTGTAGGTGGTTCCACTGGCAAGGGAAGTCGATGGCGTAAAGGTTGCCGTTTGGCTGGCAGCATCGTAGGTGACGCGTCCTGAGATCCCCTGACCGCAGGTGAAGGTGGCATGGGTCAGGCTCGAAGCGCGCATGCTGCGATTGAATCTGGCAGAAACAGAGGTGTTCACCGAAACCCCAGACGAACTTGGAGATGGCATTTTTATGGTAACCTCTGGGGGCAAGGCGGAGTAGGTGAGGTTGAGGGCTTGGGTGGCAGTGTTGGCGGGGTTGGCCGTATCTTTTGCCATCACAGTGAAGGTGTTTTGCCCGGGTTGAAGGTCGACGTTGAGGCTCCAAGCTGCACTTTGAGCTCCAATGGCCGTGGCTTCAGAGATAACCTGGCCATTGACAGAGACCTCACCGACTCCAGAGTCCCCGCGCTGACTGTCTGTGGCTGTTCCTGTAAGGGTGATATGGCTGTTTCCCGTCACGTGTTGGTTGGTGGTGTGGCTGGTGAGGTTGAGAAGGGGAGGGGTGGTGTCCGATTCACCTGCCGGAAGCATGACTTCAAGGGTGCTTGCTCCGTTGACCAGGGTGTGTGAAACCGTTTTGCTGGCACCTTTGTAATTGACCTGAATGCGAATATTTCGCCGAGTGGGGTGAACGGTGTTGGTGATCCCTTCGGCGTCTGTCAGGGTGAATGGTGTTTGGTTGATGTAGCTGTTGCTGGGAGCTTTATCCCCAAGAAGCACAATGGGGTTGGTGACGTCTCCATAAACCTGTCCCCCTTGAGCAACAGAGTGTCCATTTACCGGGGCAGCGGCATCCAGAAGCTCCACTCGGGCTCCGGTAACAGGAGCCCTATTGCTATCCAACACTTTTACCTTAAAGCGGCTTTGAGGGTAACCGTAGATCATGGCGGCCACATCATCAAGCTCCAGGCTCGATTTGTCTTTGCGGCCAGTGTTGCCTGCCGAGTAGTTCCAGTACATGGTGGCTTCCTGAAAATTGGCGCCGCATCCGGTGGAACCTGGGTTTTGACAGTGAGCACCGGCGTGGCTGAGGCCTGCATTGTGTCCTGTTTCATGGGCCACCACAGCTTTGATGCTGTACGTTTCTCCAGTGCCATCCCCCCAACGATAGTCGGCCCCATTAAAGACAATATCAGACTCCGTCGCGCGAAAGTTGGAACCATAGCCCGAAGTCCATGTGGTGCTGACGGCAAGAATTCCCTCGCCGAGTTGGTTGAAGTTCGGATCGATGGCGATGATGCTGGTGTTGTCCCATTTGACACTGTTGAGGGAGGTGGTTCCTGTGATGTTAAACCGGAATGTGCTCATCTCAATACGATTCCAGAGTTCGACTCCCTCTTCTATGGCGTCTCTAAATTGTACAGGAGTGCTGGTGGATATGGCGATATCCATGGCGGCCGAGGGCCACAATCGAAGGTTTCCGCTGCAGCATCGTTGACGGTACTGCCCTGAAGGGCATCCAAACGAGGTGGTACGGGTGTCGCGAACCCAACACCAGGCATGGGCGGTGGCAGGCAGAAAAAGGATGAGAAGGAGAAGAAGGTATTTCACATTTTCTTTCATTAGGGGCTCTCCTTCTGCGACTCAAGGTGGGTACGTATTCTTTGAAAAAGAGAGGAAAGAAGCTCTCCTTGTGGTGGAAGGGGATTGAGGCTTAAAGCCATGGTGGAGATGTCTTGGTTGGTGCGTGCTTGATAGAGCGTGCCTCCTACCTTTTGTGTGCCCGTGGCGGGGTCTGTATAGATTCGGCAAAGACCGTAATGGAGTCCGAAAATAGTGAGGGTTTCCCCTTTTTTCTTAAGAAAGAACACGCCCTCCTGATCCGGAGCAAATTGAGGCACCCCATCCACGTCCATGCGCAGATCTTCGACTTGGCCTCCCAGGGTGGTGATGACGAGCTGGTCGGGGCGGGTGGTGTCGGGGTGTTTGAGATACTCCATGGTCTCTATGGTGACATCGGTGAAAATTTGGCCTTGGTTCCAGTAGGATCGGGTTTCGGTGACCACGCCAGAGACAATGGTGTCGGTTCGTTGGGTGAGTTGTGCCAAGCTGATGGGAAGGACAATGGTTGCAGATGCCGATGAGCAGAAAACAGAAGAGAGGAGAGCCGAAAGAGCTGTGATGTGCAAGATAAATCGGTAGAGGGGGGGAGCCATAAATCCTCCTGATGCCGTGGTCCTCTTTTGAGGAGGCAGCCATGGCGGGTGTCTGGTTTAAAATGAGATTGGCTTGCAATGAAATGGCGAACATTTTTAGGCAAATCTTTTGTTGAATCAATTCGGGAAAATAATAGGGATTCCCTCAAAGAGATATGCGTTGTCTTGTTTTGGTGTGTAAATGAGTAGGAGTTGCTTTACTAATTTTTGTAAAAAAATTCCAGAAGGAAATAGAAGGAAAGAGGAAGGGCACACACGGTTTGCGTCGCCAAGAGATGAGTGTCTTACCAAAAGCACAGGCCTCAAGATTTAGATTAAGATAGCTGGCTTTTTCAACCTTCCCTTCTTTTTTTCATCTTTTTACACGCTGACCAAGACTTCGTTTTTCTCGATTTGTTTGGTTGTGTTTGACAATGGCCACGCTCATGTAACTCCCGGAGATTGCGAAGAAGATTTGTGTTTGAGAGGGTCTTGACACAAAGATAAAGCTTACGTTAACGTAAATAACAATGACCACACAATGAAGTCGAAAACAGGAGGGAGCCTCTTTTTTGTGAGGCTTCTCAGCACGCTTTGTTCAGAATCTGCTCCGAAGGTCTGCGAGCAGTGATGAGGATATGGTTTTTTCAAGCTTGTCTGAAACACTTACTCGCCCTTTTTTGGGGCGGAAAGGCTGTTATGGCGCGTTATGCTGATCCTGGCCATTGACCCCGGTTCCACCTCTACCAAAATCGGGGTGTTAAACGAGCAAGAGTTGGTCCATTCGGGGGTGGATCATGATCGTGAAATCATCGGTTCCTTCAGAGAAGTCCATGAACAGGAGCAGATGCGGTTTGAGAGCATCACTTCCATGCTGGAAGAGATGGGGTTTGCTGGAGAGACATTTGATGCCGTGGTCGGGCGCGGTGGGCTGATCAAGCCGGTCGGTGGAGGGGTGTATGCGGTGTGTGACACCTTGCTCTCCGATTTAAAGAATGGGACAAGCGGCAGCCATGCCTCCAACCTGGGAGGGGTTTTGGCCCGTCGTCTGGCTGCAGAAAGCGGGTGTCCGGCCTTTATCGTGGATCCGGTTGTGGTGGATGAGATGTGCGATGAGGCCCGTCTGTCGGGCCTTGCGGGCATTGAGCGAAAGAGTATTTTTCATGCCTTGAACCAGAAGGCAGTGGCGCGTCGTGTGGCCGAAGAGATGGGGCGCTCCTATTTTGATGTGAATCTGATTGTGGCCCATATGGGTGGCGGCATCACCGTGGGCGCCCATGAAAAAGGCAAGGTGGTGGATGTCAACAACGGGCTCAATGGAGATGGCCCTTATGCGCCGGAACGGTCGGGCGGGCTTCCTGTGGATGGAATTATCGAAGCCATTGAGCGTGGGGATTACACGTTGGAGTCTTTGGGGCGGGCCGTGAGCCGAGCCGGAGGCATCTTTTCCTACCTTGGCATTGTGGATCTTCGCGAGGTGGAGCGCCGTATTGCAGAGGGCGATTCTGTGGCGGACCTGGTGTGGCGTGGAATGGTTTACCAGGTGGTGAAAGCCATTGGGGGGTTGGCAGCTTCTTTGGAAGGTGAGGTGGATGCCATTGTCCTGACGGGCGGGATGGCCCACAGCAAGCGGTTGACCGAAGCAATCTCGTGTAAGGTGGGTTTTCTTGCAGAGACCAAGGTGGTGCCCGGTGAATTTGAGCTGGAGGCGTTGACAGCTGGAGCTCTGAGGGTTCTCTCTGGAGAGGAGGAGGCTTTGAACTATGCAGAGAAGCAGAGAGGATAAAATGGAAAAAGGGATGCATCTGAAAAAGTATATGGAAAGGGAAGGCATCTCATCCAAAGAGGTCACCGACACCCTTGGGTTGAATGAAGGTGCTTTTAAAGAGCTTGAAACAGGAGCCGTGTCCCTTGGGGTTTCGGATCTTCTCAAACTGGCCTCTCTTTTAAAGACCGATATTCCCGCTCTTCTTTACGGCAAAGAGTATCGAGAGCGAAAGGCGATCCGCACCGGGGCTGACGAGCGGGTGGTGGTGAGAAATGAACGGGTTCTCGATTATGAGAGCCTGGCACCCACCTACGTGGGTCGTCATATGGAGCCTTTTTTTGTGACCATTTACCGAAAAAAGGATGAAGAGGTGGAGATAAGCCGCCACGATGGTGAAGAGTTTCTCTTTATCACCAAGGGGCGCCTCAAGATCAAAGTGGCCGGTGAAGAGAGTTTTCTGGAAGAGGGCGACAGCTTCTACTTTGATTCCAGCCTGCCCCATTCGGTGAATGCGATCACCGAAAAAGTGGAGCTGGTCTCGGCCATCTACAAGGGCGACTCCATGGTGCACAAAACCCGTGGACGCCGCATGAAGGCGATTATCGAAGCGGCAAAACTTCTCTCCAGTCGCAATATTGTGGTGGTTTCTCCGGACTCCATCGCCATTTCCGCCATCAACCTGGCCATTGACGAGGAGATCATCGAGAAGGCCTATCTGGTGGGGAAAAGAGAGTGGATTGATGAGCGCTGCAAGGGGGATCTTCGCTTTCCGGGAGCGTATGAATATGTGGAGGTGGAGGAAGAGGGAGATGCCTTTGAACCGGCGGCTTCAAGGGCGGCCGTCTCACTGGTGAGGCAGGGAAAGGCCCATATGATTATGAAGGGAAAGGTGAACACCAACGCCTATCTTAAGGCGATTTTAAATCGCAAAGAGGGCATTGGAACCGGGCGTCGCCTTTCGCTTGTGGGCATTTTCGAGGTGCCGGGTGTGGACCGCCTGCTGATGCTTACCGATCCCGGCATCAACCCCGAACTCTTTGTGGACGATGATGTGTCATCAGGTGTGGATATCGTGAGAAACGCCATTGATGTGGCACGGTCTCTGGGGGTCAGCCGTCCCAAAGTGGCCCTTCTCGATGCCAATGAAGTGCCCACCGACAGCATTCCCACCACGGTTTTTGAGAGAAACCTTTCGGAAATGATGTGGGACGATGCCGATGTGGCCGGCCCGCTCTCCTATGATTTGGCCCTTTATGAAGAGCACGTCAGAACAAAGGGCATGACCGACAATCCGGTGGCCGGAAAAGCCGATATTCTGGTGGTGCCCTACATTGCCACCGGAAATATCCTTTACAAAAGCTGGGCCATGACCATGGGGGCCGAGGTGGCCAACGTGGTGCTGGGGGCTTCGGCCCCCATTATTCTTACCTCCCGTTCCGATTCGGATATTGTTAAATTTTTGACCATCTGCGCTTCGGCCCTCTACTCCAGCTGGCTTGAGGCAAGGGCCAAAGATGTTTAACGGGCGATTTCATTCTGTTGATATCACGTTGGGGGGGCTGTGGTCTGCGAGAGTCTGATTGATTGTTGATAGGGAAAGGGTAAGGAGAAGGAAGGTTTTTTAAAACCTTCCTTTTTCTACGCGAAGAGTCTGGCAAGCCGTGGGTCCTCGGTTTGCCGGGAACGGATGGCCCTTTGAATGGTTGCAATCCGGGAGGGGTTGACGCTGGGTCACATCCATGCGGGGGAACCGCAAAGGCCGGGTGTGAGCCGAGGCCTCCGAGGGGTCGGGATGGCGTCAAAGGGCATGATGTGTCTTCCTCGGTCGCAAGTCCGCGCACCTCATGGCTTGGTTTTTTTGAGGTGCGCACCACCATGTATTGTCCGGAGTGCCGGTTGGGGTGCTGGAGATGAGCACATCAGGCTCCCACGGATCCATTCTTTTTCCAGTTTCCTTTAAGGATATGGCCTCGGCGATCTCTGGCAAAGATCTGGCCAAAGAGACACTCTGGGCTCTGGACGATAATGTCGGAAATTCCATGTTTTTTGCAGTAGTTGAAGAGAGGTCTCTTTTTCAAAGAGCAAGATGCGGCGGTGGCAGGGTGATTTTTTACTGAAGTAACGGTTTTTGAAAACAGATCCATGCCAGCGGGCCGGATTGCTTTGATATGACCATCAAGGCGTCCACGAAGGGTTATCTGGTGGTTTCCGTGGTTTGTTCGTGAGGGAGGAGGGTTGGGTGCGCGGTTTGCATTTTCTAAGAAAGGATTTCTGCAAAAAAAAACGGAATGCCATGAGGCAAAAAACCTTTTTTACGGAACCATAACTTGAACGGCAGTCATCCGTTTCCCTGCGCATTTTTTTGCACGGCAACCATAGTAGTATTTAAAAAATAGACAATACTTCTCTTATATTTTTGAGAAAGAAATAGGCTTCTTTAGTAATATCTGTGTTGTTTTATGGTCAAACATCTTGACCTTCAAGCTAAGTGGGGCTATAGCTTTTTGGCCAGAGGAGATGTTTTTTTTGTGGTTTTGGAGAGGCGTATTTTTTAAGCTCTGTTGAAACATTGGCTTCTCTCTGAACGTGAGATGGTGCTCTCAGGAAACGATCTGCTGGGATAACAGCGACGAAGGAGGTCGGTTTGATTGGACGGTATGCAAAACTCAATGTGTATGAGGAGATTTTCAAGTCATCGGATTTTTACCGTGTGGCAGGCGGGGCCACTCTGATTCCAGTGGCTCTTTTTTTGGGAGGGATGTGGAAGGAGGCGCTTTTTGCCTCGTTCAGCCTGACCGAGTTGCTTTTGCTGCTCTCTGTGGCCGTCAATGGCGTGCCCATTGTGATGGAGGCCATCCGGGGAATGGCCTCCAGAGAGCTCAATGTGGACGAGTTGGTGAGCATCGCCATTGTGGCGTGTGTGGCAACGGGTAATTTTCTTGAGGCCGCTGTGGTGAGTGCCATTATGGTGGCAGGGGCTCTTGTTGAAGAGGCGGTAAGCGACAGCGCCCGGCACGCCATCGAAGAGCTGGTGGAGATGTCGCCGGATACAGCGGTGCTTTTCGAAGATGGAAAAGAGACCCCGGTGAAGGTGGAGGAGATCCGCAAAGGGGATATCCTGGTGGTGAGAAGCGGGGAGCTTATTGCGGTGGACGGGGTCGTGACCCATGGTGCCACCTCGGTGGACGAGTCTTCCATCACCGGAGAGTCGGTTCCCGTAAGCCGCAGCCTGGGCGATGAGGTGTACGCGGGCACCACCTGTGTGGATGGGTTTATTCAGATGGAGGCCCTTCGCGTGGGGGAAGACTCCACATTTGGAAAAATTGTTCAGATGATTCAGGCCGCCGAAGAGTCCAAGACCCAGAGCGCGCGCATTGTGGACCAGTATGCCAAGTGGTTTACGCCGGTGATTTTAAGCTGCGCTATCCTTGCCCTTCTGATAACCGGTGACATCACCCGTGCCATAACGGTTTTAATCGTCGGATGCCCCTGCTCTTTTCTTTTGGCAGGACCCGTCACCACCGTGGCAGCCATCAGTCGGGCGGCAAAAGAGGGGGTTCTCGTGAAAGGTGGGGGATACCTTGAAAATCTTGCACGGGCAGGCTCTCTCTATTTTGACAAGACGGGAACCCTCACCCAGGGCGAGCCCGTGGTGGTTGATGTCTCTCCTGAGGCGGGCCGACATGAAGATGAGCTTCTGGCCATGGCAGCCTCTGTGGAGATGGGGAGCGCGCACCCTCTGGCTTTGGCCATCGTGAAAAAAGCAGAGGCTCTGAAGGTGGGGCTCTGCCTGGCCGAAAACATTGTCTCCGAGCCCGGCCGGGGCATATATGGAGAGGTGGAAGGTGCCAAGGTGGAGGTTGTCTCCAGCGATGCCATGGCAGAAAAAGGGCTGACCACAGTGGAAGTTCGCGTGGATGGCGAGTGTTGGGGGCTTTTGTCCTTTGAAGATGCCTCTCGCCCTGAAGCGTCTCTTGCTGTGGAAGGGTTAAAGACCAGGGGGTTTACAGAGGTTGGAATCCTTTCGGGAGATCGCAATGCCGCCGTCAAGCGTCTGGCTGATGATGTGGGCGTCACAAGCTGGCATGGGCGATGCCGCCCCGATGACAAGCTAAAGATGATTCGTGATCCAAAGCATGCCGGGGTCATCTTTGTGGGCGACGGGGTCAACGATGCCCCGGCCCTTAAAGCGGCCGATACCGGTATCGCCATGGGGCTTCGAGGCTCTGACGTGGCCCTTGAGACCGCCGATATTGTGCTGATGAACGATCGTCTGGAAACGCTCCCCTTTCTCGTGGATTTGAGCCGAAAGATGAGCCGTACCATCAAGGTGAACATCGCTTTGAGCTTTATCATCAACTTGATTGCGGTGATCCTGGGCTTTGTGGGCCTTTTGACGCCCATTTTGGGGGCCATTACCCACAACATCGGCTCTATTCTGGTGGTGGCGCTTGCCGCCTCGCTTCGCTACGCAAAAAATTAGACGCAACTTATTGGATCATCTTTTTGGGATCCACAAGCCGTTCATAGGTCTCTTCATCAATGAGACCGCTTTCAAGGGCTGCCTCTTTAAGGGGCAGCCCTTTTTTCATGGCGGTTTTGGCGATGGCAGACGCCTCGTCGTAGCCGATCTCCGGCACCAGAGAGGTGACAAGCATCAGGGAGTTTTTCATCAGCTCGTCGATGCGCTGGGTGTTGGGCGTGAGCCCTTTGAGGCAGTGATCGGTAAAGCTTTTCATGCCGTCAGAGAGAAGCCGAATGGATTGAAGCAGGTTGTAAATGATCACCGGCTTGAAAACATTAAGCTCCAGATGCCCTTGGGAGCCCGCGATGCTGATGGCTGTCTGGTTGCCCATGACCTGGGCACAGACCATGGTCAGGGCCTCGCACTGGGTGGGGTTGACCTTTCCCGGCATGATGGAGGAGCCCGGCTCGTTCTCCGGCAGGGGCAGCTCTCCGATACCACACCGGGGGCCAGAGCCGAGAAGCCGAATGTCGTTGGCGATTTTCATCAGGCTGACAGCCAGGGTGTTGAGGGCGCCGGAGCACTCCACCATGGCGTCGTGTGCTGCCAGGGGTTCATACTTGTTGGAGGCCGAGGTAAAGGCAAGGCCT
>JAKSCC010000092.1 GCA_022360815.1 Desulfobacterales bacterium | reverse complement strand
TTTTGAAAAAAAGCTCCGCAAAAAACTTTTCTATTGCCCCACACATCCTTCAAATCGCCCTTTGGGCGATTTGAAGGACGTGTGGGATTGAAATATGAAAAATAAAATCACTAAAACTGGTGTTTCCAGTTATCTAAAAGCCTGTTTATCAAACTTTTTAAAAGTTTGGCCCCCGGCAGGGCCGCCGGAGGCGAATGATGGCTGAATGGTTACAAAAAATGAAACGGTCGTCTGCTTTTTTCAGACCCACGCCTTCACATGCTCGAAAAAACCAGACACCGGTGTCTGATTTTTTCAGACGGCCAAAAGCGCACGCCCCACCAACCAAAACCAATATACTGATATAACACCCGATTATCCTAATCCGTCTTTTTGGCACACGCTTTGTAATCTCCTTCCTCCAGATAAAAACAGATCACCCGGCCACCTTGAGGCCAATGTGAACAGATAGGAGGAGCATCATGGCACGACTCAGCAGACTTCGCGTTTTAAATGACGAGCAGATGAACACACTTCACGACACCACGGTTCAAATTCTGGAGACCGTCGGAGTGGAGCTGGAGTCTGAAAAAGCGGTGGATATCTTTGGCAGCAAAGGTGCCAAGGTAGAGGGAAATAGGGTCTTTATCCCTAAAAAAATGCTGGAAGAGGCCATCGAGGCGGCTCCGGAAAGCTTTAAAATGTGGGGACGCGACGAGGAAAAGTCCATCATCGTGGGTGGCGATCAGCCTCGGCCCCTGGTGGAGCCTTCAAACGGTCCGGTCTTTGCCCACGATATGGAAGGGGGCAGACGAAAAGGGACCATGGAAGACCTTGTGAACTTCTTCAAGCTCGCCCAGGCAAGCCCGGTGTGCGATATCGCGGGCGCCATTCCCGTGGAGCCTGCCGAGCTCTCTCCAGAAGAGCGCCTGAACCGCATCTACTACGAAATGATCAAACACTCCGACAAGCCCCTGCGCTTTGTGGTGGGAGAGCAGGACGAGGTGCTCCGCTCCTTTGAGATGCTTGAAACCGCCATGGGAAAACCCGGTTTCTTAAAAGAGCACACCAGCGTTATCGTCAGCATCAACCCGTTAAGCCCCCTGGCCTACGACCGGGTGCCCCTGGAGACCATGATCACCTATGCCGAGCACAACCAGGCCGTCACCCTTTTGAGCTGCGCCCTGGCCGGTGTCTCTGCTCCCATATCCGTTGCAGGAGCCGCCGCCATGATCAATGCGGAGATGCTCGCCGGCCTCACCCTGCTTCAACTGGTCAACCCGGGCACCCCATACGTCCATGCTCCGGCCTCGGCCATGCCCAACCTTCAGACTGGCCAGTACATCACGGGCTCTCCCCAGTCCAACCTTATCAACAACGCCGTGCTCCAAGTCGCCATCGAACGCTACAAGATCCCCACCCGCACCATGGCCGGCATGACCGACGCCAAGGTGGCCGATGCCCAGTCCGGCTACGAAACCATGCAGAGCCTTATGCAATGCATGCTGGGAGGAGCCCACATCATCAACGAAAGCCTGGGCGTGCTCGACTCCATTATGGTGAACTCCTTTGAAAAATTCGTCATGGATGAAGAGATGATCTCCAGGGTCTTCTCCATGATGCAGGGCGTTCCAGCCCAAGAAGAAGACTTCATGCTCGATATCATGCAGACCGTGGGCCCCCGAGGCACCTATCTCACCCACGCCAGCACCTTCAAAAACTTCCGAAGCGCCTGGAGGCCCACCGTCTCCTGCTGGGAATCTTTCGACAAATGGGAAAAAGCGGGCTCCCAAGACGCCCTTGCCCGGGCCAATGCCAAATACAAAGCGATTCTTGCTGGCTGCCCCGACACCACTTTGACACCGGAACGGGAAGAGGCTCTCAAAGCCTTCACCGGATTTTAAAGACGATAAAAGCGAGGGGCAGGCACCTCGAAGCCTTAATTGTGAATGCCCTCAGCAGCATTTCAAAAACCAGCACTCTCCGTGCATTCACCTTCTGGGGTGCAGGGGATCATCCCCTGCCCGCCGGAGGCAAAAAACATGTGACCAGGGGGAAACATGCGCAAACCCAAAATTGATCCGAGTATTTTCTGGCCATCTGTTCTCATTATCGGGGCGGTTCTTATTCTGCTCTTTATCAACCCAGAGGCGGGCCGACAGACCATTGGCAACGTCCTTTCGGGCATCACCCACAACTTTGACTGGCTCATCGAGTGGTTTACATTCGGCGGGTTTGTCTGGCTCATCTATCTTGCCTGCAGCAAGTACGGGGACATCAAGCTGGGCGGACCCAACGACGAGCCGGAGTTCTCCACCTTTTCCTGGATCTCCATTATGATCACCTCAGGATCTGGTTTTGCCCTTATGTACTGGGCTGCCGTGGAGCCCATCTACTATCTCGCAGCTCCGCCCTTTGGCCTTGAGTCCGACAGCGTTGCCGCAGCCCAGTGGGGCATTGCCTATGGCATTTTCCACTGGGGTTTTTCTGCGTGGGGTCTCTTCTGCATTCCGGCGGTGGCCATCGCCTACTGTTACCACGTGCGAAAAATTCCTTCGCTCAAGCCCAGCGTCGCCTGCGCCGGGGTTTTAGGAAAACATGCCCATGGCTGGGTTGGCAAAACCATCGACATCATCATCCTTCTGGGCACCGTGGGCGGCATGGGCACCTCGCTGGGTGTTTGCGTGCCTTTGATGAGCGCCTGTTTTACCGAGCTTTTCGGTATCAAGCCCTCCATCTATCTGGACTCGGCGGTTATTATCATCTGGGTTGCCATCTTCGGCACCACCGCTTACTTAGGCCTTCAAAAGGGCATCAAAATCCTTTCGGACTGGAACGTCTACGGCATCATCGTTCTGCTTGTCTTTATGCTTGTCATCGGCCCTACCAGCTTTCTTTTGAGCTACTACTCCCAGAGCATTGGCCTCATGCTTCAAAACTTCATCGGCATGAGCACCTACACCGCCCCCATCTTAAAATCGGGCTTTCCCCAGGACTGGACCGCATTTTACTGGGCGTGGTGGGTGGTCTGGGCCATCTACATGGGTCTTTTCATTGCAAGGGTATCCAAGGGCCGTACCATCCGCCAGATGATCCTCGGCTCCATCCTCTGCCCCACCATCGGCACCTCCATGTTCTACTTGGTTCTGGGAGGCTCTGTGGTGGATCTTCATCTCAGCGAAGGGATCAACCTTATCACCATGCTCAAGGAGAATGGCGCGCCATTTGTCATCGTTGAGCTTTTAAAATCCTATCCTCTTATTGGCATCATCTTGCCCCTGTTCATTCTCATCGGCTTTGTCTATCAGGCCACCTCGTTTCAGGGAGCTGCCTACACCCTGGCCAGCATGGCCACAGCCGAGCTGAAAAACGACGAAGAGCCTGCCCCCTGGCACCGCCTCTTCTGGGCACTGGTTCTCGGGGTCCTGGGTTTTGTGATGATTATTATCGGTGGTCTGAAGATCGTCCAGCTCTCCTCGGTGATTCTGGCGGTGCCTGTCTACATTATTCTTGGCATCATGATTGTCTCGGTCATCAAGTGGATCAGGGAAGATTTCGGAACCACCTTGAGCTCGCCCAAGCTGATCTACGATAGTGAGAATAAAGAGACCCTTTCCCAGCCATAGCTGGATTCTACAATTAGAAAAACAGTGACACACCAACCGGGCCGTTTTGGCCCGGTTTTTCTCTTTCGACAACACCCTCCGCCATGGCCTTAAAAAAACGTCAGCAAAAACTGGTCGTGTTAAACCTAACAGAATAGGAACAAAGAGCCATACACAGCACCAGCAATTCCCCTTGACTATAGTAAAAAGTTTCATTAGCAATAGCTCACATATGTCACTTTAAGAGACAGCCGTCCAAGACTGCCTCCAAAGCAACCATCTGGGTCTCTTCGCTGTTTGATGTGGGTCATTATGAGATCGGCAAAGGCGGTATGATTTGGGGCTGTTTATTCCGGTGCGGCTCTATCGCCTTCAATCCGCCACGCCAACTCACCCTCCCCCATACAAAGCAGCGAAAAGCCAAACCGCCCCATGGAAGGATCTCGCCCATGCACAGCTCTCCTGAATCCCAAGTTATTGCCCATATCGACAGAGATGCCATCTTCGGCAACATAAAAGCCCTGAAAAAATGTGTTACTCCTGGGGTCATGCTGATGGCTGTGGCCAAAAGCAACGGCTACGGGCATGGAGGCCCTGAGGTGGCTCGCAAATGCTTTCAAGCAGGTGCAGACTGGGTTGGTGTTGCACGATTTGACGAGGCCATGGCCATTCGAAAAGAGGGGATAGAAGGGCCCATCCTTATTTTTGGCCATACCAACCCCAGTCGCGCGGAAGAGCTTGCCCGGTACAATCTCACCCAAACCGTCTACTCAGAAAGCTACGCACTGGAGCTCTCTAAGCAGGCAAAAGCTTGCGGAAAAACCGTTTCGGGCCATCTCAAACTGGATTCGGGCATGGGTCGCCTGGGCATTCTTCACGAATCCCTCTCGCATGAAGCAAACCCTGAAAAAGCAGCCCGTGCCTTGAAAAGAATGATGGCGCTTCCAAGTCTTGTCATCACGGGGATATACACCCATTTCGCAAGTGCAGAAGAGCCGGACAACCCCTACACAAAAGAGCAAAACGATCTCTTCTCTCAAACCCTTACAGCCTTGGGTGAGCTGGCTCCCCCTGCGCACGCCACAAATGGTGCGGCCCTCTTTTTCTTTCCCGAAACCCAGCACCAGATGGTTCGAATCGGAAGCCTTGTCTACGGGCTGGTTCCACCCGAACTTCAAGGGATTGCCCCCGAACTTACCCCTGCCATGACCCTTAAGACAACCATATCCCAGCTCAAAACCATCCCCAAAGGTTTCAAACTGGGTTACAACAACTCGTGGATCGCTCCCAGAAAAAGCGTCATCGCCACGATTCCACTGGGATACGGAGATGGATTCTCAAGAAAATTTTCCAACAACGGCGCTTTTCTGGTCAGAGAAAAGCCTGCCCCCATTGTGGGAAAGGTTTGCATGGACATGACCATGATTGATGTCACAGAGATACCCGGTGTACAGGCAGGAGATGAGGTGGTTATCTTTGGATTTCAGGGTGAGGCCTACGCTCCGGCTCGTCGGCTGGCAGATGCCATCGGAACCAACCCGGAAGAGATTCTCGTCGGTCTGACCGCGCGCGTGCCAAGGCATTATACTGACAACCAGAAGGCCCAACACGAAAAGCTTGCCGGTTAAAAGATGACAGATCATCGTCGGCCGGGTCCATTGGGCCCGGTTTTTTTTAGCTTCAACCCACCAGACTCTTCTGATATCCTGCCCAACACAAAATCCCAGGTAAAAAACAGTCGTAGCCATTCAGGGCTTATCAACTGGATCGTTACAGGCAATCATCTTTTTTTCTCACATAATACCCCGGAGAACCCATGGAATGCACCTTAGAGATCAACAAGGCAAACTGCCCCTGCACCTACAACTGCGATAAGCGTGGTGCCTGCTGCCAATGCATCGCCTATCACCGAGGCAAACGTCAGCTTCCGGCCTGCTTCTTCCCCCCAGAGGCGGAAAAGACCTACGACCGCAGCTTCGAACACTTTCAAAGGCTCCTTGCCGAAGGGAAGGTGTGATGAAAAGCGCTCAAATCCAGCCCGACCAGGGCATGGCTCTGGTCAAACTCGCCCGCCAGACCCTGGCCGAAGCCCTCTACATTCCCTGGGAGATGGCAGACGAAACCCTTTTCGCGGACCCCATCTTCGGCAGAGAGCAGGCCACCTTTGTGACCCTTAAAATAAGGGGAGAGCTCAGGGGATGCATTGGAACCCTTCAGCCCGTCTCGCCCCTGGTTGAGTCCATACGCAAAAACACCTTTTCTGCCGCCTTCAACGACACACGTTTCCCTTCGATCTCTGCCGGAGAGTTTGATGAGGTCTCCATTGAGATCAGCCTCCTCTCACCGGTGGAGCCCCTTTATGCGGACAGCCCCGAAGCGATTCTGGCCGGGCTTCGCACAGGGCTTGACGGGGTTGTTCTCGTTCAAGAGGCAGCCTCTTCCACCTTTCTTCCCCAGGTGTGGCAGCACCTCCCCAACCCCGAGCACTTTCTCCGTCAACTCAGCCTCAAAGCCGGACTCCCCGGCGATGCCTGGAGAGATCCCCAAACCAAGCTCTTTACCTATCAGGTCCAACATTTCGAAGAGCCTTGCTTTTAAAAGGGTCCCCCAAAGGTAGAAAGATCTTTAAGAGTAAGCCCTTCCTCGGTGCCCGTGGTCAGACGAAGGGCAGCGGCCACAATGGTATCGGCGCAATCTTCAGGAAGAAAGTGTGAGGCCTCGGGCTCTCGGGTTACAAAGATGTCTGGAAAATAACTTCGCCAGCGCCGAATCACCGACTCATATCCATAGGCCGGGTCTTTCATGGCCCAGACCATCTCTTTGGGCACCCCTTTCAGACGGGCAAGCCTCCTTTCAATGGCCTTCAGCCAGGGTTTGGCCTTTCGAAGCTGCCTGGGGAACTCGGCCACCCCCTGCCGGGACTCCCATGTGGGGAAAGGACCGGTATAGGCATCCATCACATCGGGATCGTATTTTGAGGGCCCAGAAATGCCTGCGGGCAGAACTTTTCTCACCAAAAAGTTGTGTTTCTGCTGAAGCCACTCCCGATGGGGGCCGCCCATGGCCCAGGAGAAGGTTTTCATGGCAAGGGTGGCCGGCCAGCACCAGGTGTTTAAAAGCAGAAACCCCGCCACCTTTTCGGGCCGCTCCACCCCCACCGAAAGCCCGATGGGCCCGCCCCAATCCTGAAGCACCAGCACATAGCTCTCCAGATTCAAATGGGCCAGAAGCGCCTTCACCCACGCGGCGTGCTCCTGGGGGGTGTAGCCATACCCCTTGGGGTGATCTGAAAAGCCAAAGCCAGGATAGTCCGGCACGATGCAGCGGCAGGCCACGGAGAGCTTTCTCACCACCTTGCGGTAGAGAAAAGACCAGGTGGGGTTGCCATGCAGCATCACCACAGGCACCCCCTCGCCTTCATCCAGATAGTGCATGGCCACGCCATCCATCTCAAACCAGTGGGATGCAAACGGATAGAGAACCTCATCGACCTCAAAAGGGCGTACTCCAGGCATAACACCTCCGTATTGTGATTGTCTGGCCTGCCTTTTTATCATTTGGGGAAGAGAAAAAAAGAGGGGGAGAAAACAAAAAAGAGAGAGGATTTTTAAAGAGGAAACCAAGACAGGATTTGATGGTTTTCAAAAAGGATTGATTGGTTTAACATACCCCTTTCTTAGCATAAAAGGAATGCTGGTTTTGCAAAAACCCTTTGCCCCGTTGTGCAAAGCCATCATGGAGCAGCTGTTATGGGAATCTCCGGCAAAATTTTCGATATCAAGCCCTACGCTCTGCATGACGGGCCCGGAATCCGTACCACCCTCTTTTTCAAAGGCTGCCCATTGCGCTGCGCCTGGTGCCACAATCCTGAAAGCATCTCTTTTCATACCCACTTTGTGATTCGGCCCGACCGCTGCATTGCCTGCGGGACCTGCACCCAAATCTGCCCACAACATGACCCGCTAAGGGTCTCCACCCCGCACCCCACCTGCCCTTTATGCGGTAGCTGCATCGAAGCCTGCCCGGCCGACGCACGTGAGCTTGCAGGACGCCTTGTAAGCGAAGACGAGATCATCCACACCCTCCTTCAGAGCCGCCCCTTTTTTGAAGCGTCTGGAGGCGGTGCCACCTTCTCGGGAGGCGAGCCCCTGGCTCAGCCCGATTTTCTTCTCGCCCTTTTAAAGAGGTGTCAAAAAGAGAGTATCCACACCACCATAGACACCTCTGGCTTTGCACCCCGGCACACCCTTGAAAGCGTTGCCCCCTTTGCACAACTTTTTCTCTTTGACCTCAAGGTGATGGATCATGCGCTGCACAAAAAATACACAAACGCGGAGAACGGCCTCATCTTCTCCAACCTCATCTGGCTTGTGGAACAAAAAGCAGAGATCATCATTCGAAGACCCGTAGTGCCCGGTGTGAACGATTCAGAACAAGAGACAAAGCATCTGGGAGAGTTTCTTTTGGGGCTGAAGCGAAAACTGCCCATCCAGCTGATTCCCCTTCATACCTACCAAAAGAGCAAACACGCCCTCTTTGGTATTCCACAGCCCGAGCTTCCACCCCAAGAGAGAGGACGCGCACCTTTGGAGGTGGCCGCTCAGCTAGAGGGCATGGGATTTGATGTAAGCACCCCTTAGCCCGCCATGGCATAATTCAGCTTCGCCTCCGGCGGGTCGCTTTTTTGAAAAAAAAAAAAAAAAAAAACGTTTCTATTGCCTCACGCTTCTTTTCAAAACATTGCCACCCGGCAGGGCCGCCTGAAGGCGAATGATAAGACAAGGGAGACCCCATGACCCCACGCGTTGAACGCCTGAAAAAAGAGAGTCAAAGTATCCATCCCTTCATCTCCATTGAACGGGCCCTTCTTGTAACCGACTTCTACAGACGGGAGGCCGGTAAACACAGTACCCCTGTGATGCGGGCCAAAACTTTTTTTGAGCTCTGCGCTAAAAAAAGAATCCACCTGGGTGACGGAGAGTTGATTGTCGGTGAAAAAGGGCCCTCTCCCAAAGCCGTTCCTACCTT
>JAKSCC010000339.1 GCA_022360815.1 Desulfobacterales bacterium | reverse complement strand
TGTGCCTTCTATGTTTCCACTTCAAATGGCAATTGTTCCGCTTGCCTCCGGCGGATCGCTTTTTTGAAAAAAAGCTCCGCAAAAAACTTTTCCACTCTCCCAAGCTTCATCTTAACCGCCCTTTGGGCCGATTCAAACAAAGCCTGGGGTTCAAACCACTCACATTGAAGCCCGTGTCTTCAAAAAAACCTGTTTATCAAACTTTTCAAAAGCTTGGCCCCCGACAGGGCCGCCGGAGGCGAACACCAGCTGAGTGGTTACTTCAAATGTTTCTTTAAAAGCTCGATCAACCTGTCGTTGACGGCTTCTTCCTTAAGCGAAAAGCGCACAAACTCCCCTTCAAGCCCAATGAAGTTGGTGCAATCGCGTATCAAAACCGCCTCTTTGGCCAGAGCAGCCCAGAGATCCGCCGCCTTGTTCTCCCCATGCAGTTCACAGATCACAAAGTAGGTCTCCGCCGAAAAAGGGGTGATCCCCTCCATGGCCTCCAAGGCCGCCACAAAACGATCCTTCTCTTTTTTCACATAGCTGCGGGTGGACGAAAGAAAGGCATCAATGGCTTGGCCGCCCTCAAGAATAAAGGTCACTGCCGCCTGGGCCATGGCGTTCACACTCCAGGGCAGCACATACTTTTCAAACTCAGAGATGATGGCAGCAGGAGCCATCAGAAAGCCCACACGAAGGCCAGGAATGCGAAACACCTTGCTCATGGAGTTGAGCACAATGACGTTTGCAAGCCCAAACCGAGCCACACTCTGACCATACGCATCGCAGGCAAACGGAAGATAGGATTCATCAATGACAAACCTCACCTCGGGCCTGGATTCCGCCATGGTTTTAATCGCCTCAGGGGATACCATGGTGCCGGTGGGGTTGTTGGGATTGCAGAGAAAAACCGTATCGTATCCGGTGGATGCCTCGGCAATATCCATCGCATCCACACAAAAAGCGTTCTCCTTCTGGGCCACCAGAAAATCGGCCTCTGCACCATACATCTCACAGGCATCCCGGTAATCGGCATAGGTGGGCCCTACGATAAGCGCCCGACGCGTCTTAAGGGCCCTGGGAATGGAGTAGATAAACTCGGTGGTTCCATTTCCCGCCAGAATCAGCTCAGGTGAGATGCCATACTTTTCCGCAAGAAGCCCCTTGATATGCCCGGCATCCACCTCCGGCAAACTGACGATAGTGGAGAGCTTCTCTTTTAAGTGGTCCATCAGCCCGGAAGGAGGCCCCAAAGGGTTCAGGTTACTGCTCATATCGGTGATATCTAAAGGGCGTACCCCCAACTCCTTTGCCAGCTTGTAGATGTTGCCACCATGACCGATAATCATACCCAGAACTCCTTGTATTTCTATTAACTTACAAACACCATATTATACACAGATGGCAGCATTTTCGCCATCATCTCAAATGCCCTACAATGCTGCGGCAGCAGCCACAAACAAAAAACCTTCGGTGATCTCTGTCATGGCCCCCAGCATATCCCCGGTAATGCCCCCCATCTTCTTTTTGTACCAGAGCAGAAGCGCCCCGGTCAGCCCGAGGTAAACGGCCAGAACCACAATGCCGATGCGTCCGGTCAAAAGAGTCAATAGAAGAGGGATCAGAGCAAATCGCATGCGCTTCAAAAAGGAGACCTCCCCAAAAAGATCGTGGGCCGTACCCTGACTTCGAGCATAGGGAAGAAATGAGATTCCCACAATCTGGCTCACGCGGGCAAGCGAAGGGATCGCCATAAGCAAAAGCACCCGACTGACACCGGGCTCAGGCATGGCCACCAGTCCGGCCCACTTCATGCCCACCACGATCACCATGGCCAAAACCCCCATGGCCCCGCTTCGGCTGTCCTTCATGATCTCAAGCGTTCTCTCTTTGGAGCGGTGAGAAAAAAGCCCATCGGCCGTGTCCCCCAACCCGTCCAGATGAAAGCCTCCTGTCAGAACCATCAGAAGAAGCGTGTCCAAAACCCCCACCACCACCGGTGGCCAGAGCTGAGAGAGCAGCGTATCGGAAAAAGCCAGAATGGCTCCAAGAATCAAACCCACCACAGGAAACATGGCCACCTGCCCCACAGGCCGAAAGACATTGCCCTTTCCGACGGGAAGAATGGTTGAAAACTGCATGGCAGACTTTAGGTCAAGAAGCAGATCTTTCATGATGATTCCTTTTTTTAAAAAAAAGCAACCCGCCGAAGGCCGAGCTGAATACTTACGAAAAAAAGGGTCAAGTCTGCACATAGGACACCGTTGCCCTATGTATAGACTTGACCCCCACTTATTTGATTTTCATGGGAATGCCGGAAACCGTGAAGATCACGCTTTGAGCACGTTCCGCAATACGCTGATTGGCAGCCCCTTGAATATCCCGGAATGCCCGGCTCATGGCGTT
>JAKSCC010000323.1 GCA_022360815.1 Desulfobacterales bacterium | reverse complement strand
GCTTCGAAATTCAGATTCTGCCACTTAAAATACCGAGTTAAAAAAGAAACCCAAACTTCCTATTGCCTAACGTTTGAGCTAATGGGCACCGAGCGTAGCGAGGGTACAAACTGCGCAGCAGTTTGCATCCCTTTAAGCGATTTGTTAGGCAATGATTGCGTGCCGAACTGCCACTTCCAAACCACACTCCTACTCTAAAAATGCTTTTCAATCGATAGCCAAAGCGAAAATGTTCGAGTAACGAACTGCGACGCCGATTCACCGTGACGCAAACACTTTATTTACCCGAGAACTCCGAGTCGATTCCCGCCCCGAAATTGCTCCCGCATAAGGCGGAGCCAACTGGGACAAGATGCTTCGAAAGTCCGATTCTACCACTTAAACTACCGAGTTAAAAAATTACCCAAACTTCCTATTGCCTAACGCTTGAGCTTAGGGGCCGCCGAGCGAAGCGAGGGAACTGGGGCGCAGCCCCAAGCGGTCCCTTAAAGCGACTTGTTAGCCATTTAAAACATTAGTTTCAGATTCAGTTTTTATGATTTTAAGCATTTTCTTACGAGTTAACCCACTGAAAGGTTTTATTATAGACCAATAAATGGGAAATGTAATTTTTGTTAGACGTGCAACACACAAGACTCTTGTCTCTGTACTCACTCTTGTTTTGTTATTCTCCAACTCTTCAAATTGGAAATTCCAAACAATTTTGATTGCAGGTGAAATTGAGTCACTTGTGAAATCTTTATATCCTGAAATTGGTTCAATTTTTGTTTTTGCCCAAAATCCGATTAGATTTTCGAATGGAGCGTTACTTTCAAGATTTGTAAAACCGACATCTTTGATAAAATTTTGTAAATTTAATCTTTTTGTTGGCAAACCTCTGATTTTGAACAGCCACGCGATTGTTTTTGATTTTGAAAGATCAAAGTCCTCTGCAACTTTATAAACATTTGCAATTGGGGCATTTACTTTTATGTCGTGATATTCATTAAAGGTGTAGTGGGGCAAGTATTTATTCAAGAGAAGGTCTTTTTGCATATGTAAGCTCCACCTTTAAATGATTGATGCTTCAATATAGTGGCTAACGTTTGAGCTAATGGGCGCCGAGCGCAGCGAGGGTACAAACTGCGCAGCAGTTTGCGTCCCTTTAAGCGATTTGTTAGGCAATGATTGCGTGCCAAACTGCCACTTCCAAACCACACCCCTACTCTAAAAATGCTTTT
>JAKSCC010000190.1 GCA_022360815.1 Desulfobacterales bacterium | reverse complement strand
TTTCGAAAGCGCATATTCACAATTTTTCATTCTTTGAGCATCGAAATAGTACAACCCCTTCATTTTCATTTCATATTCACTGATAAGACTTAGATGGCAATGTAAATCAGACATTCCAGGAATTAAAAACTTATCTTTTCCATCAAAAACGTTTTCAATTTCTGGCATCTTCGATAACGCTTCAACGTCATGCTTCTTAAGACGTTTCCCAAATATAGACCCATCAATTAGAATTGCCTTTTCTTCGTATAGTGAACCATTATCAACATCAACAATATTTATATTGTTGAAAATCCATTTACTTTTTGATGGTAGCTTCCAATCTGCAAATTTCTGACGGTCATATTTGTATTCAGAAATCTTGCCGGCACTAAGATTTCCCATCAGTTGGCCAAATTTTGCAATTCCGCGCTTTTTCATTTGTGCTCCTTATTTTAAGGGTCATATCTTGACATTTGACAAAATACTTCAGCCATAAAGACTCAAAACAACCCCATCGACCACTTTCTTTAGCTTGGGATTTTTTTGATACTCTTGCACAAAGCGGCTGCAAATTTTCGAAACACCCGAGGAACTCAGATTGTACCGGTCACCGATGGCCTTCAGCGGCTCACCAGAAAACCGCTTCACAAGATAGATCTCCACTTTTCTGATAAGCTTGAAATCATGAATTTCACGTCTCACCAACTGCGAAATATGATCAAGGGAAAGTTTGTACTCAAGAAATCTTAAGGCTGGCAATCCGGGATCGCTGCGATGCCCCGACCGCTTGCGCTTGATGTTGAAATATGCCGTATACGGCTTCATAATCTGAGGCAGATTCGCATCAGGGGTCTCCACAAGCAGATGGTAGTGATTGATCATCAAGCAGAACGCATGGATAATGGCTCCATAGCCCGCATATGCTTCGCCGAGATATTCAAGAAACTTCTCACGATCTTGCTTGCTCTTGTAGATGGGCTTTCTCTCGTTTCCTCGGGATGTCACATGGTAAAACGCCCCGGGAAAGATAATCCGTAAGGGTCGTGCCATGAATGGACCCCGGTGTTGGAGATTTTCTTTTTGATTCAAAACCTTACATGCAAAATAAGAAATTTAATTTGAAGGTAAAAGGGATTTTGTCAATTGTCAATACGCGACCCTTCCCCCCGAAATGACTGAAATGAGAATTCCGGACCTCCCTCTCTTTTGCTTTCGGAGAATGCAATTCTTTAGAATTGAATTGAAGATTTTGTGAATGAAAAGATAAATTATTTTGTAAAGCAATGTATTGCCTAAATAAGTTCCCTCTTTCTTTTTGACATATGGCCTTTGCACAGGTAATGTCGAACAGCAATCTCGAAAGGTTGTTTGGGGGGTCTTTGTTTTTTGACTGTAAAAACAGATAGATCCTTAAGTTTGTTGATACGCACACAGAGGAGTTACGGATGAAAAAAGGACTACTGCTGGCACTTTGCCTCATGCTTGCGCTGCCCACTTTTGCCGCAGCCAAAAGTAAAAATTACAAGCTTGTTCTTAAACTGAGCCATGTCTTCAGTCCTGCTGAGCAGCTCACCAAATCCATGGATGCGGTTGCCGAGAGCATTTATGAGAAAACCAATGGTGCCATTGAGATCCAGACGTTTCCCCAGGCCCAGCTTCCCGCTTATAAGGAAGGCGTTGAGCAGGTGGTGCGTGGTGCACGCTTTATCTCTGTGGAAGACCCCTCTTTCATCGGCGACTACGTTCCAGATTTCAAGGCCCTTTACGCCCCCATGCTCTACAAAAGCTTTGATGAGTATGTGGCGCTTACCCAGCGCAAGATTGTCACCGACATGAAGGCCAAAGCCGAAAAGCAGGGCATCAAGATCCTGGCCCTGGACTACATCTACGGCTTCCGTAACCTCATCACCAGCAAAGTGATCAAGACCCCTGCCGATCTTAAGGGCATGAAGGTTCGTACCCCCGGCTCCAAGTCTTACATCGACACCCTCTCTGCCATGGGTGCCACCGCCACCCCCCTTCCCTGGGGCGAAACCCTCTCTGCCGTACAGCAGGGTGTGGTTGACGGCCTCGAAGGCTCTGAGTTCACAAACCTCGGCACCAAGGTGTACGAAGGTCGTACCAAGAACGTGGCCACCACCCGTCACATCCTCGGTACCTGCGGTGTCTACATCTCCACCAAGGTATGGAACAAGATTCCTGAGAACTACCGCACCATCATCCAGGACGAGTTCACCAAAGGCGCCAATGACATGGTGAGCTTGCTCAAAGCCCAGCATGGTGGCGTGGTAAAGGAGCTGGAGTCTTACGGCGTAAAGTTCAACGAGGTGGACGGCATGGCTTTCCGCAAGGCTCTTGCTCCTCTCTATAAGGAGCAGCCCGGCATGACCGAAGGTGTGTTCCAGGCGATCTTCGATGAGCTGGACTCCATGAGGTAATCCAGTTTACAAAAAAAGCGCATGGCAGCTCGGGCTCCATGCGCTTTTTTTGTTTTTTGGTTCGAATCAAGCCAAGAATGAAACTCTGACAAAAGGTGAAGCACAGCAATCTCTGCTGGCTCGAAGCCTATGAAAAGTCCACGCTGGTGGCGTGAATGCTTTCGACAATGCAGCAAAATGGCAACTCCTATCGAGCATTCACCATAATCAAGGTTAATCAACCATGGATTTATTAAAAAAAGGTCTTAAGGACTTTGAAATTGTGGCCAGCGCGGCGTTTATCTGCGTGACGGTGCTGGTGGTGATTTTGAACGTCATCCTTCGCTACTTTTTCAAAGGAGGCCTCTTCTGGGCGGAAGAGGTGGCCACCTGCTCCTTTATCTGGAGCATCTTCATCGGCGCAGCAGGCGCCTACCGCTACAACATGCACATCGGAATCGACCTGGTGACGAAGCTTTTTCCGGAGAAGGTGCGGGAGGCCATCGCCATGGTGATCAATTTTCTGATGGTGGCCATCAACGCCTACATTGTCTACTTGAGCGTTCTACTGATCATGGCAAACAAAATGAAGCGCACCCCGGTGCTTGATATCCCTGCCATTTATGTAAACTCTGCCATCACCATTGGCTTTGGCCTGACGACCATCCACGCCGTGATTTTTCTCTACAAAGAGGGGCGGCTCTTCTTCGGCGCGTCTGCAAAAGAGCTCGTGTAGTCTGGAAATAGAAGGAATAACCCATGTCAATTTTTCCTATCGTCATTGTGATGCTTCTCTACCTCTCCAGCATTCCCATCGCCTTTGCACTCATTGCAGCCGCGCTGGCCTATTTCACCTTTGGAGATGTGGGAACCCCTCCTGACCTGATTTTACAAAAGTTCATCACCTCGGCCTCGTCCGTTCCCCTTCTTGCGGTGCCCTTTTTTATTATGGTCGGCGAGATCATGAACTTTTCGGGCATCAGCGCCAGCCTGATGAAGATGGCCGATGTCCTCACCGGTCATATGAAGGGCGGCCTTGCCCAGGTGAACGTGGTGCTCAGCACCCTCATGGGCGGCATTTCAGGTTCGGCCAATGCGGATGCTGCCATGCAGTCCAAGATTCTCGTGCCTGAAATGGAGAAGAGGGGTTACGGCAGGGCATTCTCAACCGCCATCACCGCGGCATCCTCGTCCATTGCTCCAGTGATTCCACCGGGCATCAACCTCATCATCTACGCCCTGATTGCCCAGGTATCCGTGGCCAAGATGTTTATCGGGGGCTATGTTCCCGGTGTTTTGATGTGTGTGGCCCTCATGGTGACAGTGAGTGTCATTGCACGAAAAAGAGGGTATCAGCCCACCCGTGAAAAGATGTCACCACCCAAAGATATTCTGAAGCAAATGAGAGAGTCCATCTGGGCGCTGCTGCTCCCCTTCGGGATTATCATGGGCATTCGTCTGGGCATCTTTACCCCCACGGAAGCCGGGGCCATTGCCGTGCTCTTTTGCACTATTATCGGCGTCTTTGTCTACAAAGAGCTCAAGTGGCACCACCTGCCAATTATCTTGAAGAACACGGTCCTCTCCACAAGCTCGGTGGTCCTTATCATTGTGGCGGCTTCTGTTTTCGGCCAGTACCTGAGCTGGGAACGGATTCCCTATCTTCTCACCAAATCCATGATGCAGTTCTCCAGCTCTCCCTGGATGATGCTGATGATCATCAACGTCTTTCTCTTTTGCCTCGGCATGTTTCTGGAGGGAGGCGCGGTTCTTATCATCGTGGCTCCCTTGCTGGTTCCGGTGATCAAAACCATGGGCATCGACCCCATTCACTTTGGCCTGGTGATGATCGTCAACATCATGATCGGTGGCATCACGCCCCCCTTCGGCTCCATGATGTTCACCACATGCGCCATCACAAGCGTTACCATCGGTGATTTTGTCAAAGAGGTGTGGCCTTTTATTATGGCCCTTATCGCCGTGCTTCTGGTAGTCACCTACATGCCTTCGGTGGTGATGTTTCTCCCTAACGTGCTCTAAGGACTTTGCCTCCGGCGGGCAGGTGCAGGCACCTGCAAACCCTATGGTGAATGCTCGGAGGGAGATGTGACTCGGTGCGTTATCGGAGGCATTCACGTGGATGGTATGAGGGCCTCCGGTGAAACGGACTGAAACATGGTGCGGGGCTTCATTTTGGTTTAAAAAAAGACCCTGCGCCTGAGCCATCTGTTTTGCAAAATGGAAAACTTGAAAATGTAAGAGGAAACCCATGATTCTCATCGCTCACCGGGGCTGCAGTTACCCCGGATACAATCAGAATACCTTACGGTCCTTTGAAAAGGTTATTAATGAGGGCGTCTCGGCCATCGAGTTCGACGTTCAGCTGGACGCCGACGGCAACCTTCCCATTGTCCACAATCTTGACCTCACCATGGTCTCCACAGGCACCGGGCAGGTGTCATCCTCTTCATCGGACTACCTGAAAAGCATCCATGCTGGCGACCCGGAACGGGGTGAGGATCGGATTCCCTTCCTGGAAGAGGTCCTCGAGCTTTTTGCCTCCATCAATGAGGGAAAAAGACCGGTGCTTCATATGGAGCTCAAGGGCAATGGCACCGGGGTGCCTTCCGGGAAGATGGTGCGGGAATATCTTGATGAGGGGCGTCTCTCAACGGTCGATATTCTGGTGAGCTCTTTCAATTGGGATGAGCTGAAAGCGATCAGGACCATCTGTCCGGAGCTGGATGTGGCCCTTCTCGACGGGGCCATTCGCAGAGGGCCTCTCATGGCCCGCGTACCGGGAGGTGAGGTCTACTTCTCCGAGCTTTTTGCCTACGGTGAAGAGGATTACATGCTTCCCCGGTATCCTGAGCTTTCAAAAAATGTGACTCTTCTGGAGAGCCTCTGCCCCAAGGGTGAAGTATTTGATGGCTTAAAAGAGGAGATCGAGCGGTGCCTCTCGGGCGGTTACTACACCCAGGAGCTTCTGGATGAAGCCGAAAAGATGAACGCCGTGTCAGTGAATCTCTGGTTTCAAACGGTAAGCGAAGCCTTTGTGGAAGAGGCCCACAAACGAGGCTTAAAGGTTCTGCTCTACACCATCAATTCCAAAGATGAACTTCTTGCTGCAGCAAAAATGGGCGTGGATGGGGTCTTCACCGATTTTTATACCGAATCAAAAGAGATGTTGGGACTGGACTGATACCATTTCAGTCACGGATTCAACCCAAGAGACATAAACCCCTGTCGTTTTTCATTGAACCTTCCTTTCGTGAAGCCTTTCAATTTTCGACATACAGTGCTTATTCCCATTTCAGGCTGTCCGAAGCATTCGGGTCCACCGTAGACTGCCCCCCCCTTCAAGTCAAAAATCAAACATCTGCCGGACCAGTCGATTCGTGGATGAAGCCCAAGAGCCTCACATAATTTTTCACGAGATTGCAACGGGTGTTACGCCCCCAGCCAAAATACGCTATAATCAGCTT
>JAKSCC010000205.1 GCA_022360815.1 Desulfobacterales bacterium | reverse complement strand
CTTCTCACATAAAGCCTTTAGATCAAGTCAAAACCGCACTGTCAATTGCCCTCTTTATAATGAAAAATGGATCGATCTTCGGGGAAGCCAACACAAAATGCCTCACCAAAATAAGAAGCTACTGCCCCACAGCCAGACGACTTACCGCTTCGTTGAGCTCATCGGCAAGCCCCAAAACATCTTGAGCGCTCTCCATGACACGCCGACTGTTATCCAGGTTGGTGTGGGTCTGGTTGGAGGCGCTTTCAATGCGCCCAAAAATTGTCTCAATACCGTGATTGGCTTCGGTTGTCTGAAGGGTAATCTCTCCCATACCCGTATTCATCTCGCCGACGTTTCGGTCGATCTCTTTTGTGGTGGCCGTCTGTTCTTCAATGGCTGTGGCCACTGCATTAACAATGCCGTCAATATCTGAAATCACTTGAGAAATCTCACGAATCTGATCGGTTGAGTCGCTGGTGGCCGACTGAATTCCCTCCACACGATTTCGAATGCTACCGGTGGCCTCAGCCGTTTGCCTGGCCAGCGCTTTGATTTCACTGGCCACAACAGCAAATCCTTTGCCCGCTTCTCCAGCACGGGCCGCCTCAATGGTGGCATTTAAGGCTAAAAGATTGGTCTGCTCAGAGATATCGGTGATCACCTCCGTAATCTTTCCGATCTCCTGGGCCGCTTCATCAAGATCTCTGATTTTATCGGTGGCCTCATCGGCTTGCTTGACCCCTTGGGCGGTAATGTCCAAAGCCTTGGCCGACTGCTCGGCAATCTCCGACACAGCACCGGAAATCTCCTCCATGGAGGTGTAGGTGATCTCCATATTTCGGGAGGCCTGCTCCAAAGCAACAGAGATCGCCACTGCATTCTCTCGCATGGCAGAAGTATCTGTGGCCACGCCCTCAATTTCCGCGACAGTCCCTTCAGAGGCATCCACCATCTCCCCTGAGATGCGATTCAGCCCCTTGGACATCTCGGTAAGGGTCTCGGCCTTTCCCGTTACATCTTTCATCAAAAATTCAATGGCCCGAGTTCGCTCATCAAGCATCACCATGGTCTGCTTGCTGGCTTGGTATGCCTTGCTGGCCTTCTTTCCCAAACAAATCATCACAACATTAAATATTACAAAGATAGAGCCCAACCCCCACTCACCCTTTGACAAAAAACAGATCCCAAGGGGCACCAACGTGGTGGAGACATAACCCACAAACATACTGTAAAGGGGCGACAAGGAGACCACACTGCCACTCACCAAACCACAGGTGATCAACATGGCATAAAGGCTGTAAATAGAGGTCACCCCATAGGTGTGAACCACAAACCCGGCCACCATCACCCAAAGGACACTGGAGAGCAGTGATGTCACCACAAAAGTGCGATTCCAAAAAAGAGGATTGTTCCAGTAGACCTTGGGTGCCTTTTTAATGGCAAAAATGCGAATTCCGCATAAAAGCGTCACCGTCACGATAAAAGAAAGGGTGATGTTTCTGTGCTCTTTGAGTATGGGCGTTAAAAAAACAAGTGCCCAAAAGAGGAGCAAAAAACCCACCATGGAAGACATGGACTGCTCGTAAAGATCCAGAAAAATACGGCCCTTCACCTCATCGTTGCTCTTTTTACAGCCTGTCTCTGCCTGCATCCCCTTCCCTCCATCGTCATTGATTGTTTTCCCTTGATACGAAAAAAGCGACATCTCAAAAATTTTGATCTAAAAAGGCTATGCACCACCTGGCTTGAGCCAAACCATCCCAACCTGGCATGCACATCTTCTCCCTACTCTGCATATCGCCCCAAAGAGGTAAACCATTGACCTTTTTTTGCACCACACCATAAGGTCAAACAAAGATTGACCGTGCATCAGGAACACGTCAAATGCCGACTTTACCACAAAGCACACAAAGGATTTGATTTATGCAACAACTTGATATTCATAGTCTGAATAAAAAAATATATTTTGTATACATATTATACAGATCAAAAAAGAGAGGGGATACCCTGCCCTCTCTCTTTTGATCAAATCATAATGGCTATGGCTAAAGCGTCAGTTCTCCTTTCAGGTTCACCTGCATCAACCGCCTTATCTCTTCCACATCCTCTCGGGTGCTGAAGAGAAAAAACATTTTGGCAAGGGCCGCTTCAGGTGTCATATCAAACCCGCTGATCACCCCCGCCTCCAAAAGGCCGGTGCCTGTTGCGTAGGTACCCATCATCACACGCCCTTTAAGGCATTGGGTGCAGTTGACCACCACCACGCCCCGATCTGTGGCCGCTTTGATCACCGCCATAAGTTCCGGATCGTTGTCCGGAGCATTGCCGACCCCGTACGTCTCCAAAACAAGTCCTTTAATTGGCGGAGCCAAGAGGTTCTCAACCACACGAGCTGAAATACCCGGAAAAAGACGAAGCACCGCAACGGGAGAGTCGTGGAGCCGGTGTACTGTCACCCTTTTCGCGCTACGTTGTCTCTCCTGCAAAAGGGGATGGTTGATCTCAATATCAATTCCGGTGGTGCCAAGGGGAGGAAAGTTAGGCGAATCAAAGGCATCAAACCCCCCGGCATTCCATTTGGTGGTTCGGCACCCCCTGAAGAGACGATTGTCGAAAAAGAGACACACCTCGTGAATATCACCCCGCGCAGCCAGCAGCATGGCGGTAATGAGGTTCTCACGGGAGTCGTTTCGCACCTCACACAAAGGAATCTGACCGCCGGTAAAAATCACCGGTTTCTGAAGCCCCTCCAGCATAAAAGGAAGGGCCGATGCAGTATAAGCCATGGTGTCGGTGCCATGAATCACCAGAAACCCGTCGTATTCATCGTGGTGATCGGCAATATCTTCTGCGATATCAAACCACGCCGAAGGGTTCATGCTGGAGGAATCCATGGGTGGATCGTACTCGTGGATCACATACTCCGGCATCATGGGATGTTTCAACACCTCAATTTTGGCCATCTGCTCTGCCAAAAAACCTGGCGCAGGCTCATAACCCCGCACCCCAGGCTTCATGCCGATGGTGCCTCCGGTATCTGCAATATAGATTCTCTTTTTCAATCGTTTTTTCCTGCTCTGTTGTCATAGGCTCGCGCCAGTCCACCCGATGAGGTCTCTCGATAAGGGCTTGGCAGATCCAGGCCGGTTTCCCGCATCACTTTGACCACCTCGTCAAAAGAGATAAAGTGGGTGCCATCAGAAAACAATGCATAATCGGCACAGTTCATGGCCCGAGTGGCCGCAAACGCATTTCGCTCAATGCAAGGAATCTGAACAAGACCTGCCACCGGGTCGCAGGTAAGCCCCAAATGGTGTTCCAGCCCCATCTCTGCAGCATATTCCACCTGACGCACGGTTCCACCCAGTACCTGGGCTGCCGCCCCAGCGGCCATGGCACAAGCAGTCCCCACCTCACCCTGGCATCCCACTTCGGCACCGGAGATGGAGGCGTTGTATTTAATAAGGTTTCCAATAAGGCCTGCTGTGGCAATAGCCCTTAAAAAGATGATCTCTTCGGCATCCACCACATCCATCAGGTAGCGAAGCACTGCAGGCAGCACCCCGCATGCTCCGCAGGTAGGCGCCGTCACAATGCGGCCTCCTGCGGCATTCTCTTCGGAGACAGCCAGGGCATAGGCACTGATTTTTCCGGTGCGTCGAAAGTGATCCCCGCTCATCACGGCCTTCTGATGAATGGTCCACGCCTTTCGTGTGAGCCCTAAGATGCCCGGCAACACCCCTTCGGTGGCCAGGCCTCGGTCCACGGCAGCCAACATGTCGTGAAACTTCTCTCTAAGAAAAGCCCAAATGCCTTCTCCCTCACACCGCTCCACATACTTCCAAAGGGGAATGCCCTCTTTAAGGCAATGAGTCAGAATCGCCTCCATGGTGGTCAGGGAGTAGGTATGAGAGCTTGCAGGGGGCAGGCCGGTTTCGCTGATGGCACCGCCTCCCGTGCTGTAGACCAGCCACTCTCCTAAAGTCACCCCATTGGCATCCAGAGCCTCAAAAAGCATGCCATTGGGGTGCCCTGGAAGAAGCTCTTCGGGCTTCCAGATAAGGGTTACGGGCAAAGGTGCAAGACCGCCTTCCACAGCCACATCCGTCAGATGCCCTTTGCCGGTCGCAGCCAGGCTTGCAAAAAGGGTCACGCGGTAGGAAGCCGCCTCGGGATACTTTGCAGCAAAGGCTTCAGCTGCCCGTTTTGGCCCCATGGTGTGGCTGCTTGAGGGCCCCACACCGGTCCTGTAAAGCTCTCTCAGGGATTCCATTTCGTCGTACTCCTTGAAAAAATTCTCATATATCCACGGCCAAGCGATACAAGTCGCCCGCAACCAACAATGCCGCCCCGAATAGTGCTCCGGTGCGGCATTGTCAATGTATACGCAGGTTGCACCCAGAACAACCCCTGCGGTGCAGCCTCTTTCATTTTTTTGTCTTTCGATCGGTCTCCCTGTAAAAGGGCCTTCCTGCGCTGCACCTCATTTAAGAATGATACTCTATCTTGTCATGGAGATGGCCGCTTCACAAGCCACATTCCATGAAACAGCGCCTTAGGCAAATCACCCCATCTTGCGAAGGGCAACCCCGATGCAAAAGCAGGCCCCTCCCCAGGTGATACCCAAACCGAAAACCATCATCATCACAACAGACGTGCCCATGCTTATCCCTCCCTTTTTCCCAGAGAATCGTATTTTGTTAAAACCAGAGCAGCAATTGGCAGCACAGCCACCACAGCCCATCCGTAAGTCCCCAGAGCCTCTGTGGGGTATCCCTCATAAGGAGACTGCAGGTCATCTTTAAACTTGAGGACCAACATGTAGATCACGGCAAAGGTGGTGAAAAATTTCATGCACAAGGTCCACCACTGTCCCACAAGAAAGTCAGAGTGCTTGTTGACGTGCTCGCGGATGCTCTCCAGGTTGAAAAACCAAGAGAGAAGCGCCACTTCAATAACCCCACCTAGAAGAACCGCATAATTCATCACAAAGTGATCCACGATATCCAAGACATAAAGACCACTTCCGGTGGTAAAGATGATGCTCAACAGATAGCCAACAATGCAAAATATGGTGGTGGCTGCTTTTCGACTGATGGAAAACCCTTCCAAAATACCGGCGATGCATGCCTCGCAGATAGAGATCATGGAGCTGGTTCCAGCAAAAATCAGAGAGAGAAAGAAGAGCGCCCCAATAAATGCTGAGCCTGGCATAAAGTTGATGGCCTGAGGAATGGTCACAAAGGCAAGCCCCACACCCGCTCTTACCACCTCCTGAATGGGAACACCCTTTTGGGCCGCCATGTATCCCAAAACAGAGAAGATCATAATACCCGCCAGCATGGAGAACCCGCAGTTGATAAAGGCGGTCATAAAAGCGTTGTTGTTGATATCAGAATCTTTGGGCAAATAACTGGAGTAGGTGATCATAATGGCAAAACCGACACTCAATGAGTAAAAGATCTGACCATAAGCCGCCGTCCACACCTTGATGTCCCCAAGTTTGGAAAAATCGGGTTTAAAAAGCCAAGTAAGACCATCCACGGCTCCGGGCATGGTGATCGCCTTGGACATGATGAGAAGCACCATGACAAAAAGCATGGGCATAAAAACCTTATTGGCTGTCTCGATTCCTCTCTTCACGCCACAGACAATCACACCCCAGCAGGTAAGCCAAACCAAAGTCACCGGAATAAGAATGTGCATCTGAATGCCGCCCAGCTTCATGGGTGCGCTGGAAATGTGGAGATAATCATTGAAAAAGAAAGCACCCGTATCGCTGCCCCACCCCTGATTAAAGGAGAAGAGAAAGTAGGATATGGCCCACCCGATGATTACCACGTAGTAACAGGCAATAATAAATGAGACGAGAACTTGCCACCAACCGATCCAGCCCCACTTCTCTTTCAGGGCTCTGAAGGTCACCGGAGTTGAACCCGCATATTTTTGCCCCACACCGAATTCGAGAATCAAAAGAGGGATACCCGCTGTAAAGACCGCTACAAAGTAGGGGATCAGAAAAGCCCCCCCACCATTTTCATAAACCATATAGGGAAACCGCCAGATGTTTCCCAACCCAATTGCCGAGCCAACTGCCGCGAGGATGAACCCCAATCGGGTCCCCCACTGATCTCGCTGTTTCATCGCAACCTCATTTTCCAGCTAACAGTCAAAAACAAACTCACTCCAAACAACCCGTCCCCGTCTGAAACCACTGTCTTTCAGCCCAACGGCTGTAACGGACCATTGGGTCCAGACAAAACTGGCGGATCCTAATTCGGTGGGCCCGTCGGGTACCCCCGGCATAAGTCCGCCACATCACAAAAACAGTCAGAGAACTGTCCCCTTGTCAGAAAAAATCGACATCCTGCTGCCTCTGTGCTTGCACATTACCTTACCTCATTTTTTGAATATTTCAATTATTTCGTGATATTTTTTTTCGTTTTAAAAAATTTCACCCGTTTCATTGAACGATTTTATTTATTGTCAACCTGCTTTCTTTCATTAGGTTGACATCGATTCTTGACTGTTCCCATCGAAATTTGATAGGGTATGCGGCCTGCGCGACAGAAGACGCGCCCACCCAAAACATAGAAATAATACAGGAATACCATCGTGAAAAGGAACATCAGCCCCAAACCGAGCTTTGCAGCTCTTCTGCCCCTCGGCCTTTTTCTGGCCATCTTCGTGGGTAGTGGCCTCTATTTCCAGAGCCTCGGCACCGATTTCGCCTTTTATCAGGTTGCCGCACCCGTTGCCGCTCTTCCCGCCATTATCTTGTCCATCCTTCTCGCCAAGGAGACCCTTAACGAGACTGTTGAGCGTTTTCTCGGAGGAGCAGGAAACAGCAACATCATGGCCATGTGCATGATCTATCTTCTGGCCGGAGGCTTCAGTGCCGTTGCCAAAGCCACCGGGGGCGTGGATGCAGTGGTGGCCGTTGCCATGGGGATTATCCCCTCTTCATTTCTTCTTCCGGGGCTCTTTGTGGTGGGCGCCCTCATCTCAACGGCCATGGGAACTTCCATGGGAACCATTGCGGCCATTGCGCCCATTGCATTAGGTATTGCAGGTGAAGCCGGTCTTCCCCTTGCCCTGACAGCCGGAGCTGTAACAGGTGGTGCCATGTTTGGAGACAACCTCTCCATCATATCGGACACCACCATTGCAGCCACCCGTACGCAGGGGTGTGAGATGAAAGACAAATTCCGCGTCAACTTTGCGGTGGCCTGCCCAGCCGCTCTCCTCACCATTATCATCCTGATCTTTCAGGCCAAGGGAGCCACCGTGCCTGAGCCCTCAGATGCTTCCATGCTTCTGGCACTTCCCTATGCCGCTATTTTGGTGATGGCCATCTCGGGTCTCAATGTTTTTGCCGTCCTTATCACCGGAATCGTTCTGGCAGGCATTGCCGGGTTTGCAGCCACCCAAGACTTCACCCTTCTTCTCTTTGCCAAAGAGATCTACAAAGGGTTTACCGGCATGCAAGAGATCTTTATTCTCTCCATCTTTATTGGAGGGCTGGGTGAACTGATGAAACACCAGGGAGGGCTTACCGCCCTTGAACGTGTGGTCTCAAATGGCATTCGCCACATCGCATCAGGACGGGCCGGACGAGCCATTGCCGAAGGGGGGATCGGGATACTGGTATTTCTCACCAACCTCTGCACGGCCAACAACACCGTGGCCATCCTTGTGACCGGAAGTGTGGTACGAAATATTGCCGAGACCCATGGTGTGGAGCCCAAGCGTGCCGCCGGAACCCTGGACATTTTCTCCTGTATCTGCCAGGGTATGATTCCTTGGGGAGCACAGCTGTTGCTGGTGGGATCGATCTTTAAGATCTCTCCCATTGCCGTGGCTGGAAATGTTCACTACTGTCTCGCCCTTTTGCTATGCAGTGTGGTCTCCCTTTTCATTCCCTCTTCCAAAGAAAAAACCGTCCAGGCTTAAACACAGAGTGCCGCTTTGCCGTAAGCAAAGCTGCACTCCAATCACCAAGGATTCTCCCATGTTTCAGATTCCATTTCACACCAACCGCTACTTCATCCTCCGCCACGGACACAGCCAGGCCAACGAAAAAGGACTTATTGTCAGCCATCCAGATAACGGTATTGGCCAATGGGGGCTTTCGGAAAAGGGAGAGGCCCAGGTGCGGGAATCCATCACACAGGCCAAAGAGGCAGGACTCTTCAACCCCCACATCAAACCGGTGGTGGTTTACTCTCCTTTTTTACGCGCTTTGGAGACCGCTAAAATTGTCACCTCCATCCTCAAAGGAGAACGCTACTCCGATTCCAACCTCAAAGAACGCTTTTTTGGTGAATTTGAGATGACCCAAGACACCAACTACGCCAAAGGCTGGCAGGAGGATGCGAAAAATCCGGCAACGCCCCATCACCAAATTGAAAGCATCGATTCTGTGGCCAAGCGAATGGTGGAAGTGGTGAAGCGTACCGGACGGCGTTACAGTGAAAAAGATGTGATTCTGGTCACCCATGGCGACCCGGGCCAAATTTTGCAGTGCATTTTTGATGGAATTCCACCGGAAAAGCATCGAAGCCTTGACCCGCTGAAAACCGCAGAGATCAGACCAATACCTTCTCGGTAACCTTATTTGAAAACACAAAAAAAGCCCGGCACATTCTCCCATGTGTCGGGCTTTTTTTGTGTTCTCTCAGGCGGCCTTATGAACAACTCGCCTCGTTTATAGCGCCCCGGTCACTCAGGACTCTTGGGTGTCGCCTTTTTTGTAAATCGTAAAGGTGTAGGGAATCTCTGCAGGATAGTACTGGGAAAAGACCTTCTGAAAAGCATCCGGAATCTCAGGCATCAGGACATCGCCCTCAATTTGAGCATGCACATGGCTAATATGAAGGGTATCGGCAAGATCCAAAGTCAAACGAAAAATCTCTGCACCACCGGCCACTATAAGACGCCGACCTTCCGCACACCCCAACGCAAGGGCCTCATCCAGAGAGTGGCAAACTGTTGCGCCTTTGGCCTTGTACTCCTGATCCCGGGTTAAAACGAGAATTTGTCGACCGGGAAGGGGGCGTCCGATAGACTCCCAGGTTTTGCGTCCCATAAGCACATGGTGATGGTATGAAAGCGCTTTAAAAATCGAAAGTTCCCCTTCAATATACCAAGGAATTTTCATTCCGTGCCCAATGACCCCGTTATCGGAAACAGCCACCACAAATGAGACTTTTGCCGGTCCTTCTCTTTTCACCTGCATTCCCTCCCCTTTTTTTCAAATGTCCCTAAGATAGTCACGTCCTCATAGCACGATGGGGTCCAATGGAAAACCGACTATTTCACCACATGGATTCCCATGGAGTGCATACGGGCCTGACGGAGTTGATTCCGGCCCTCCCTTGTTACAGTAAGGACACGGTTGATCATTTCCAGAAGATCTCGGCATACAGGTCGAAAGGCCTCAATAGAACAGGTATCGGGATTTAAAACAATACTGTATTTATCCAGCAAGGTGGGTTCCACCATGCCTTCGGTGAGCTCTTCAATGGACTCCACCACCCCTTGGGCCACTTCTTGAAAAAGCTCGATATCCACCACATCATAGAGGATGGAGATCAAACGCATGCGTAGATCTTCCAAATCATGACGTCGTGCAACAGCCAGATCCAGAGTACGGTAATACTGCTTTTTCACATATACCTCGATACTGTTGGATATATTTTCCATAAACAGACTCCCGTCCAGCGGGCTGGATTTTTTAGAAGGTTCATTTCATGACAGAGAAAAAGGCAAGAGCACCTTAAACCATAAGGCTTTCAATTTACGTGCCAACAGCCCACCACCCAAAATCTTTCAAAAAAAGAAGAACTTTGGCGTACTCCTCCCCTGAAACGAGGTGGCTTAATCCACACCGAACCATTACGGTTCTCTTGATTTGGCGCTGATTTAAACAGTTAGAGTGATGAATAAGATGGAGAGTTTAAAGGTGATTTTATTATAGGGCCACCAAATGGCCCCACGCAAGAAAAGAGTCCTGCTTTTTTTCGAAAAGCGCTGAATCATTGACTGTTTTCAGCTCATTTTGAGATGGGTTTCACGCAGTCCTTTCAATATGAAAGCCCCATTCCCCCAATGGGTCCTTTTTGAGCCGCCCCCACCACGGGCTCCGGCTAAAAGAATCGTTGCCACATATATTTTCACAACAGATTCGAGCTAAAGGGTGTTCTCCCTTAATCCGAGATAATAAGAGAGACGGGCTGCCAAAAAAGTCAATCGACGCCATGACACCCCATTAAAACCAAAGGATCTGCCTGACAAATGACAAAAAAAGAGCCCAAAAATAAAACAACCAAAGCAAAACGTTCCATGCTCTTTCTTTTCACCCTACTGATTTTCGCAGTATTGGGAGTCGCCGGGTGGATCGGTTACACGAAATGGGCCGGTTCGAGCTACCCTGGCGCTCCCATGGCGTATATCGATCTTGACGAAACGACGCTTCAATTCACCAGCAAAAAATTACCCCATGTCTACACACGCCTTCGCCTTATCAATCAAAAAATTGAGTTGATCCAATGGGAGATTGATCGCATCGCCAAGGTGGAGAGGAGCTATCCCAGGCAAAAAAGAATTGTCCAAAAAGAACGCAAGAGATGGAGCCGAGCTCTTGCCAGGCTTCAAAAGCAGCTTGCACGGTATGCGATTCAAACCGAGGCCCTTTTTGTTACCCACCGCGTCAATACACAAAAAGGCGTTGCGGCCATTCGGGAAAAAGGTCCGGCCCTGGCCGAAGCCATGGACCAGACCCTTGCATCCATCGAGAAGGCGACAACCTCCATTCGAAAAAACAGCCCACCCGGCCCACAGGGGCTCATCGAAACGGTCGGTGTAAAATTAGCTGCACTCTTCAACTAAGCTCTGCCCTGTGTAAAGGTCCGGTAACCCGTCGCAGCCGTTTACACATCATGGATAGAGATGCCATGATGTGCACAAAAAAATCACTCGTCTTCCTTCTTCTTCTGAGGCGGAGTAAACATGGAGAAACCACGGGCCATGCCCCCCATGGAGCGCCTTGTCATATCTGAAAAGTCTGACCCCACTTTCATCATCGTACGAAACGACTCTGCAACCCCTTCAAAAGACTCTGTGGAAAACTCATCTGCGACCACCCCACCATACCGGATCATCAAATGCAAAAACTCAACCGGTAGAAGAAACTTCTTTTTTCGCGCCTCCTCAACCAAAATCTGCGTCAGAATATAGGAGGTAACATCCTCTCCAGAGCCCGCTTCCACCACCTTGACCTGTCGGCCGCCTCTAATAATCTCTGAGACCTCATCAAGCTTGACATAAGCACTTTTGGATGTATCGTAGAGTCGCCTGTTGCTGTACTTTTTTATGACAACAACCTCTGAAGACATACTCTTCTCCCTATAGAGATCGATGGGTAGGGGCCTGCTCCCAGAAAAACACCCAGCAAACCCGTCTCAAAAAAGCCATAAATTTTTTTACTTATCTGTCTCATACATTACCACAAGTTGCTTCAAACAAAAACATCGCACCACGTCACCGAATCCCAGGAGGCACAAAATATTCAACACTTAAAGAGCAAAATACTTACGAAATCGATATTGATTTATTCGCTACCATAAGATATGCATATAGTAATAATTTTAACGGACGGTTTATTTTAAATAACCTCACGCCTTCCAACACCCATTAAACAATACGAACAAACCCTTCACAACACGCGCATCTTAATAAATAGACTTATAGCGCCCCATCATCCGAACCCTGCAGTGGAGAATCAACCATGGCGAAATCTGTTCTCAAGCAGCTCAAGGAAAATGAACGAGAAGTCCGTCGAAAGCTCATCATCAATGCAGCCAAAAGCCTTTTCACGCGAAAATCTTTCCATGAAATCGGCATGCGTGACATTGCCAATGAAGCGGGCATCTCCGTTGCTTCCCTTTATCAATACTTTCCCAGCCAAGACGATCTCTTTGTTGAAATCCTTACCACAGACATCACCAGCGTAAAATATAGACTCTGGAAAGAGCACCGCAACCTTGAGGATGTCGCCATTGATATTGTCACCTTTCTTGTGGACCATGAAGACATCTTTCAAATGATGAGCCACTTTATGATCAAGGGAGAAAAAAACCCCGAAACTTTAAGAAAATTTCACGTCATACAAGTTCTTTTTCTGGATATCCTTGACGAAGCCCTCAGCCGGGCCGAAGAGAACCAGCAGATCCGCTACTACTCTCATGCCTTTTTTGCCTCCCTTTTTGGCAATGTCATCACCTTTCGAAACTACCCTTCAGAAGGAGAGACAGCTCAAAGAGAAAACCTCAACCATGTGGCGCGCATCACCGCACGTGCCTTTAACGAAGCCCTTCTCTCGTCTCCACCCCTAAATTAGAGAGCAAATAAATCAAAAAACGGCAAAAAGGCCCAGCAGCACAGTTCAACGAACAAGCATCAAAACCTTTTTCATTGAGTTTAACGATGTTTTGTGGTTTTTCTAGACAGGCTTCATATCCTCGCGAACCCGATAAGGAGAAAACCCGTGCTGACTCGGATCCGTATCCCCCTCCTCGTGGTACTCTTCACCCTTTTTGCCACCCCGCAGCTCCATGCCCTCTGGGATTTTGAACGGCCCCTTGAAAACACCGATCCTCTCATGGGCACCTGGGCATCGGCCTCAGCCACCTATGTGGCCGGGTTCAACGGCAAGGTCTTCCGCTACAACGGCAGCGAATGGAGCAGTATCACCACGCCAGTCCTTGAAAGCGCCAACCTTTTCTGCATTTACGGAACATCCGAGTCCAACATCTACGTTGGCGGATACCGCATGGGCCCACCCCGGTTTGACGACAACGGTGACAACCTAATCGACAAATACGACAACCCAAGCCGCTACGGTGTCATCTTCCATTACAATGGAAGCGACTGGGAAGAGCTGATCCCCGGATACCCTGAAAGCTCCCCTTACTTCACCTCATCTATCGTCTCCATCTGGAGTGACGGAGAACATGCCGTCTATTTTGCAGGCGGAAAACAGACCCAGAAAAACACGTCCGCCCCCATGGGAGTCTGCCTGAAACTCAGCGGATCGACCTTTACTCCTCTTATCGGAACCACCACCCTCATCCCCTATGCAGAAGACGCCAGCACAGCGACCCTTATCCCAACCATCAACAGCATTCGCGGAAACGCCAACACGCTCTACTTTACCTGCTCAAACGGAATCATTCTTCAACTCAACCGCACCACCGACCGCATCACCGTCATGAAATCCATGGCAAATTCCTTGGATTTCATGGATATTCTTGAGATAGAAGGCCGTATCTATGCAGTCGGTTCAGACACCAATGGATATGTCTTCACCTGGCACGAAGAGCATGGCTGGATTCCCATGGGGTTGAACAACTCTCAACCACATCCCCTTCTGGCCATCGCAGGAAAACCGGCCTCTGGGACGACCCCGGCCTTGATTGTTGCCACAGGCTCGTATGGCAAAACCTTTATTCTGGATACCAAAGACGGCATCTGGAAGGAGAACATTTCGGGATCAAGCAACCACATCAATGCCCTTCGTTTAAACCCACACACCGGAAAATTTATGGCTGTGGCCACCACCGGAGAGGTGTACACCTTCGCCGAACAGGACGCCAACACCTCCTATATCCTCCCAGAGCCCAAAAGCGGACTGGGAACCCTCGAGGATGGCGTTCTCGGCCTAAATGTGACCCTTACCGACTTTGCTCTTGGAAGAATATGGAAAAGAGAGTGGCATTTTGGAAACGGAAATCATCACGATCCGGTCTCCGCCATGGGCAAACTCTACTCCACTACCTCAGAAGACCAAAACACGGCCCTTCAGATTGAGGCCACACCAGGATCCGACGGCAACCGCGAGCTACGCATCTACAAATGCGAAAACTGCACGCCCTATGTCAATTTAGAATCAAACATCATCAAGCTCTATATCCGCCCCGGCATAACCAGCCAGCGCTCCATCCAAGAGGTGTTGGAGGCCCATGCAACCATTTCAAAAGTAACCCCTCTTCATCCAGATCAAGCTTGGCTTATAAAAGGGACAAACTACGATAGCGTCACCCTTACAGGTGGAAGAGATGACGAGGATCTCTATGTAAACACAGAAACCACGGGGGAGACCTACCACACGGCAAACCACACCTACAAAGACAAAGGAACCTACACAGCAAGACTCAGGGTCTACCGAGAAAACATCGCCTACCTGGGAGGGACTCTGCAACTGATAGGACAACGCGAAAACGGAGCCGGAATCACCGTTAACGTGATGGGCAAAGCGATCGACAGCCTGCCTGTAAAAGGGTGCCTGGGGGGCCTGATCAACTTGGAAGCTGAGACAGCCCTCACTGTCATCTTGACTCAAAATCCAAATTTAGACGTCGGTACCGCCATCACGTCCGTATTCAGTGATCCCACCCTGACCCTGACCCTGCCTCCCGAGACAAAGGTGAATGAGGTCATAGAGAGCCTTACTGCAAGCGACAAAATAACCTCAGCCACCTTCAATACAGACAACACAGAGGGGGTTAAAGAGTCAGAAATCTCCACCAAAGTCTGGAGCTATGGGCTGGCCGCCAAACTCACCAAAGGATCAACCCCCGCAGCAGGTGCTTTGGGGGGTGTTATCGCCATCATTGCCAAGCCCGGCACCAAGGGAAACCTTACCGTCGAGCTTGCAACCGCCCCCAATGCCGAAGAGATTGACGCCACCCTCACCACCAGCACCCTGCATATTACCCTTCCTACCGATACCACCATTGACGAAATCGTGACCCATCTAAAAGATGAAGCCCCGGCCAACACCATTGTTAAAGAAGCTTTTCTTGTGACTCAAAATTACCAAGGCGAAAACGGCACCCCCCTGGTCGGCACCGACATCTGGGATTTGGAAACTTTAGACTCCTCTGTCAACCTCAAGGGCGGCTCCCATTTCATTGATGTGGACTACACTCACCCCACCATCACCGTCGCCATTGAAAACAAACTCACCACCTCAACAGATATCGCTCGAGAACTCTCAAAATTAAAAGAGGACTCAAGAGAAGACGAGCCGAAAAGCGTTTTTAAAGGTATTTACGATATGATTCCTGGAAAACCTTGGGATGCTGACGACAACGCCACCTACAGCAAACACAAAATTGAAATGCCGGGTGTTACCTGGGAAGACGCCACCCACGATGTTCGCCTCTTCAAACCAGAGGACTTCAACTTTACCCACACCCCAGAGTCGGCAAGGGTTTCCTCCAACATCACCTTTCAAAACACCTCGATTCCGGACATTGAGATCCGTACCTGCGAATGGGCGGTTTTCCGGCTTTTGCCATCGGGAGAGTATGAAACCAAAACCACAGTAAAATCCACCACAGGCACTGGCACCGCCAACGTTTCGGGTCTGGGCACCTACAGCCTGGGTTTTAAAGCCACCCTCACAGACGGATCCATCATGACCATGGAAAAAGAAGATGCCCTGACCATCAAGGGAGAAGATGCAGGGCACAGCAGCTTGCAAGGGGCCAACGGCTGCTTTATTCAAACCGTTGGACCTTGAAACTTAGGGAGAAGAATTATTGTCGAACAAGGCGGGTATTGGGAAAAGAAATGTGCTCGGTACTGCGACAAGGGTTGATATCGAGTCCCCCTCGCCGTGTAAAACGCCCCACAACCGTAAGTGATTCGGGCTGAAGCCGCTCCATGATATCGGTAAAAAGGGTCTCCACACAATTTTCATGGTAACCGGTGTGGGTTCGAAAGGAGACGATGTAGGCCAGAAGGGCTGCCTCGTCTATTTTTTTTCCGGAGTAGGAGATCAACACCGTAGCCCAGTCGGGCTGCCCTGTGACCGGGCAGTTGGTGCGCAGAAGATGGGAACAGAGGCTCTCTTGCCTCACCACTCCTTCCCCGTATTTCAAAAGGGACGGATCAACTTCGTAAACATAGCCATCTGCTTCCAGATCGTCTATGCAGCGCCCGAAAGCCTTTTGAGCTCCCAGTAAGGAGGTCTCATCACATCCCAAAAGGCGGACCGCAACATTCCCTTGAGCCACTCGGCCCAAATCCTTCTCCATGGTTTGTCGCACCTCTTCAGCGCTCTCAAACCGGCTCATATTAAACGAGTTCAAATAAAGCTTTAGCGACTTGGACTCCACAATGCACCGGGTGGTTGCGGCAAAACGAATTTCAGCCACAGCCGAAACCGGCTTTCCGTTTGCCTGAAGCCACGAAAGCTCCCAGGCCGTCCAGATATCTTCGCCTCCAAAGGGAAGTTCACCGGCCGTAAGCCCCAAAGCCCCCCGACCCAAGGCCCTTTCCACGGGAAAAAGCTGGGACGCATCATAGGTAAAGGTGTACTCTGTCTTTTTTCCCAGTGGGTTTTCGTCCCTTACCATCATTTTACCTCGTAAGCAGTGGGGTCCAGCCCTTCGTCATAGCGCAGGGCATATCTTCTCTCATCGCAGGAGCCGCAAAGGCCGCAATGCGCCTCGCCGCCTTTGTAGCAGGTCCAGGTGGCCGTAAAATCAAGCCCCAACTCTCTTCCGAGATCGCCAATCTCCCGTTTGTCCAGATGGGCAAAAGGAAACCCAATGCTCACCTGACCATCGGTGCCAAGATTGACCGCCTTGGAAAGAGCCTCATTGAACTCGGGTCTGCAGTCCGGATAGATGAAATGATCTCCGGCATGGGAGGCGAGAACCACACGGGACGCTCCCACAGACTCGGCATAACCGGCCGCAATGGAGAGCATGATGCCGTTTCGAAAAGGGACCACGGTGCTCTTCATGTTCGCCGAATCGTAGGCACCATCCGGCACCTCACCACCGGATTGAAGCAGGCTTGAAGAGAAGAGCTCATTGATAAAGGGAAGGGGAACCAGGGCATGCTCAACGCCCAACGCATCGCACAGGGCCTTTGCCATGGGAAGCTCGCGTGCGTTGTGCTTGGAGCCATAATCAAAACTGATGGCCACACAACGCTCCCCTTTGCGCAAGCAGTGGGCCAGAAGCACCGCCGAATCCATTCCTCCGGAGAGAACCACAACCGTATCCATCAATCACACTCCCTTTTTCGTATCAAATGTCAACACATGAAGGCGGCAGGCAAGCCGGTACCCTTTTTTCACGCAGTGTTCCCACACCCTGGCCATGCGCCGCAGCTGCGACTCACGGGTCATGCCCTGGGGCATGAGCCAGACCCTATCCAAATCCAGTTTGCAGCGCGCAACAAAGGCGTCGATCTCATCCAGACTCTCTTCACACGCCACAAATTTAAAATGATGGGCGGTAAGAAAACTCTCATCAGCCAGCTGCCATGCGCCGTCAAGAAACTTGGGCGAGCAGACCACGTCACCTTTCACCGCCTTGGGAATGGCAACCTTTCCAGAGGTTTCGTACTGCACAGAAATGCCCGCTTCAAAAAGGCGTCGGTCCAGCTCAAAGAGCCCCTTATCCCACTGGGCAAAAGGCTCTCCTCCGGTTATCACCACAAAATCATGTTTTTCGGCCACCACCCGATCAAAGAGGTGATCCACCGAGAGCAAGGTGCCGCCTTTCCAGGCCTGGGGGGTGTCACACCACGGACACAAAGGGGCCACACAGCCCGACAGTCGAATAAAAAAGGCAGGGCGTCCGGTGTGTGGGCCTTCCCCCTGAAGCGATGCAAACATCTCATGAATTTTCAGCATGGGTTATCCTGTGATGCTTGCCCAGGAGTCCGGCGTCTCATAGAGCCTCACCTCTTTAAGGGTAAGCCCTTCAAATACCGGCGCCTCAGACAGGGTTTTATAGATATAACGCACCATATTTTCAGCGGTAACGGGAATCCCTTTGTACTCGGCAAGCTCGTTTAAGTTGGCGTGATCATACCGGTTAAGAATCAACTCTTTCACCAGGCGCTTGAGCTCGGTAAAGTTGATTATCATGCCTGAAGCGTCCACCTCTCCTGTCACCGTCACCTGAAGCACATAGGTGTGGCCATGAAACTTGGCGCACTTGCCGTAGAGGGAAAGGTTCTCTTCATCGGTGAGGTCTTCTCGCATGAGCTTGTGGGCCGCATCAAAACGAAACTCTTTTGTAATGGAAAGCATGGTCTACCTTCTGGTTCTGCTGCACAGCAGAAGAAGCCCGACCACCCGGAACTGAATCTTTTTAAGGAATAGATGGGGAAGGGCCACAACCGACTGTGCGGTTTGTGAGGGAGAATTTATAGTGCGGGATGCCTCTCGTCCGCATGGCAGGGTGGTAAAGTCACCCCCGCCGCACTCAATTGTACAACAGCAGGCTCTCATAGCATAGATCTGCGAAGCAGGTCCAGCGCTTTGAAGGCAAAGATCCGTTTATTCTGGTGACGCTCTTTAAATGGAGAGACAAAACGAAGGGTTTGGGTGCCCTGGTCGGTGGCAAGCCCCAGACAAAGAGTTCCCACGGGCTTTTCATCTGAGCCGCCACCGGGCCCTGCGATGCCACTGGTGGCAAGCCCAATGTCCGCCCCGGAGGCCCGCCTTACCCCCTCGGCCATCTCGGCTGCCGTCTCTTCACTCACCGCGCCAAAAGATGCAAGGGTCTCTTTCTTCACGCCCAACACGCCCATCTTGGCGCTGTTGGCATAGGTGACCGCCGAAAGAAGAAACCAATCCGAGCTTCCCGCCACATCGGTAAGAAGGGAGCCCACAAGCCCTCCGGTGCAACTCTCGGCCACGGCAAGGGTTTTGCCTTCTGTTGACAGAAACCCCGCCAGAGTCTCTGGTAAAGAGCTTCCGCTATCGGAAAAAAGATAGTCGCCCAACCGCTTTTTGGCTTCGGCACACGCCCTTTCCCACTCATCATGCAGCTCTCTTTCAAAGACCCAGAGCTTCACCTCGATCACTGGAAAACGGGCTCGAAACCCCACGCACACATTGGGAAAAAGCGACGAAAAGTCCGATAGACGCTCGCCCACCACAGACTCTGGAAGTCCGAACGTCATAAATCGTGCTTTAAAAAGCCGGGTGCCTTCCGACAGAAGGACCCCAATTTCAGGGAGCACCACCTCACGCATCAAGTGCTTCATCTCACGGGGAACCCCTGGAAAAAACCAGAACCGGGTTCCTTTAAGGGTCAGACAAAAACCGGGAGCGGTGCCCACAGGGTTCGTGAGACACCGGGCTCCTTCCGGAAGAAGCGCCTGCTTGTGATTGGAAGCCGGGGCCACGACCTTTCGCCCCTTGAAATAAGCATCCACAGAGGCCTTTGCCTGGCTATCTTCCTTAAGGGAGACCCCGGCACACAGGGCCGCGGCTTCAGTGGTGCAGTCATCTTTTGTGGGGCCCAGCCCCCCGGTCACCAAGGTCATATCGCACCGGCCGGCACACGATTCAAGAGCCTGTCGAATATCTTCTCTTTCATCGCCGACACTCACATGGCGGACCACGTCCACCCCCAGCTCGCTCAATTTCTCGGCCATCCAAGCGGCATTGGTATTCACCACGTCGCCATTTAGTATCTCTACTCCGGTAACAACAACCATCGCTTTCATCTAATCATCCTCTGCTCGGCTTCACCTTCAATAAAAAAAGGGGACATCAAAAAACTCCATATTTCATGTATACATTAAACCCCATCAACACAAGAGGCGCTCTTAAATATAGGGTACTTTCATAAACAGCCCAACCCACCAACATCACTGGAAACATCCCACCACGATTCTAAGAGGAACGAAACCGTTATTGACGCTGACAAGCTGTTACCCACCACCTCACTGCTATTTTGACCGTGCGTTATTGGTTTGGTGAATCCTTCGACTTATGATAAATTGCATATCGTCGGTGTTCCCAATAGGGGCTAAAGAAGAATTTACTGCTTTTACCTAACGGTAAAAAGTTTCTTTATAACTCACAAAGGAATTAAAAAAACACCGACTGCTTTACCCGGAGGGCCCAATGCCAAGGTGTTGGGCCCTCCGGGTAGGGCGCAATGATAAATGCGCCACAGGTTGAACCATACTCTCTGCGTAGTTTCTGCCCAAGCCAGGAGAAATAAGCTCTTTCGTTTCGCTTCCCTCCACTTCGTCAGGCAAGGCTTTCGCCCATGGATTTCATACCGGTGACGCCTGAATATCAGCAGTGCAGTCCCTCTCCTTATTCAGGCTCAGGGTTTCCAAAAGTCGGCCAAATCCCCCTCTTTTCGCACTGTTTTTTTCTCTTTAAAAGAGTTATCAAAAGTGACTTGAAAAATGGTTGATTGTTTCATTCACATGGAGTAAGAGACTATTTTTTCCGTTTAGCAAAAAACCGGTATTAGCATGGACGTAAGTTTCCGTTTCCAGTGAATAAACTGATTGATACGGCGCGTTTGCGCCTGGATATTTTGATCGTGTTGCGTTACCAGTAATCAAGGAATAGGCGAATGGCAAAGAGTCTTTACATCACAACGACAAACGGCAGGAGTGGTAAGTCCACCATTGTTCTTGGTATCATGCAGCTCCTCTTGCGGGACCTGAACAACGTTGGCTTTTTCAGGCCCATCATCAATCCGTCAGATGGCGAGCGGGACCAAGACATCAACCTGGTCCTCTCCCACTTCTACCTCGGCATGCGGTATGAAGACACCTATGCGATGACCCTGGATGAAGCCAAAAAGCTCGTCAATGCCGGCAAGCAAAGCGAGATGATCGAAACCATTCTCAACAAGTACAAGACACTTGAAGAGAAGTACGACTTTGTCCTCTGCGAAGGCATCGATTTTGTGGTAGGCAACGAAGCGTTCACCTTCGACATCAATGCCGTGGTTGCAGCCAACATGGGCTGCCCCGCCCTGGTGGTCACCAACGGCCACAATGCCACCACCGATGAGATTGTCAGCTTAAACCAGCTGGCCGTGGAAGACCTGGATGACAAGGGCGTTGATATTCTGGGAATCATGGTCAACCGAGCTGATGAGACCCAGACCGAAGCGATCCTCGAAGAACTCAAGGCCGATATCAAGGTTGATGATTGCAGCTTCCATGTGATTCCCGAAGACATCAACCTCATGAAACCCACTGTGGCAGACCTTGCCAAGTGGCTTGGGGCAGAGGTGGTCTACGGTAAAAAAACCATGGACAAGATGATCGACGGCTATGTGGTTGCCGCCATGCAGATCAACAACTTCCTCAACTACATCAAGGAAGACTCTCTGGTGGTCACAGCCGGAGACCGAACCGACATCATCTTGAGCGCCATGGCGTCTCGTCTTTCAAGCTCTTACCCCAACATCTCCGGTATCCTTCTCACCGGAGGCATTGTGCCCTCAGAGAGCATTCAGCGCTTAGTGGAAGGCTGGGAAGGCATTCCCGTTCCCATCCTTATCGTCAAGGATCACACCTACCCCACCATGCGCAACCTGAATCACCTTCATGCACGCCTTGAGCCCGACAACCCCAAAAAGATTGCCTCGGCCCTCGGCCTTTTTGAAGCCCATGTGGACACCCAGGAGATGCGCAAAAAGCTGATTCAGCGCAAATCCAGCAATGTCACCCCCCAGATGTTTGAGTACAACCTCATTCAGAAGGCCAAGAAAAACAAGCAGCACATTGTGCTTCCCGAAGGCATTGGCGAGCGCATCCTCAACGCTTGCGATATCCTCCTGCGCCGTGACGTCTGTGAAGTGACCCTTCTGGGCAAAGAGAGCGAAATTCAAGCCAAGATCTCCAAGCTGGGCCTTGATCTCTCAGAAGCCCACATTGTAGAGCCCACCAAGAGCCCCCTCTACGAAGAGTATGTGGCCGAGTTCTACGAAATGCGTAAAAACAAAAAGGGCATGACCATAGATGTGGCCCGAGACCTCATCAGCGATGTCACCTATTTCGCCACCATGATGGTCTACAAAGGTCATGCAGATGGCATGGTCTCTGGCTCCATCAACACCACCGCCCACACCATCAAGCCCGCATTCCAGATCATCAAAACCCGCCCCGACGCTTCCATCGTTTCATCCATCTTCCTGATGTGCTTGAAAGATCGCGTCCTGGCCTTTGGTGACTGTGCGGTCAACCCCACTCCCAATGCAGATCAGCTTGCAGAGATCGCCATCGGATCCGCCCAGACCGCCGAAATTTTCGGTGTGGATCCTCGAGTTGCCATGCTCTCTTACTCCACCGGTTCATCCGGCAAAGGTGCCGAAGTGGAGAAGGTGATTGAAGCCGCCCGCATCGCGAAGGAGCGCTGCCCCGATCTGCTTCTTGAAGGTCCTATTCAGTACGACGCTGCCATCGATCCTTCGGTGGCCAAGACCAAACTCCCCGACAGCAAAGTTGCAGGTCAGGCCACGGTCTTCGTCTTTCCCGATCTGAACACAGGAAACAACACATACAAGGCTGTACAGCGCTCCTCCGATCAGGTGGTGGCCATCGGTCCGGTCCTTCAGGGCCTCAACAAACCGGTGAACGACCTCTCCAGAGGCTGTACTGTACCCGACATTGTCAACACCGTGGCCATCACAGCTGTTCAGGCTCAGGCGGCCAAAGGTCTGGTTTAGGTTTTTCCAGGGTTGGGCGCCTCTTTTACCCCGCTCACGAAGGGGTGTGGCTGCCAACCCGACACGCAGAAGAGCCAAACAAAAGCGCGATTCAAAGGCTCTTCGTCAACACGTTTGTAAGTAAGGTATAATATCATGAAAGTACTGGTTATCAACGCTGGCAGTTCATCCCTCAAGTACCAGCTCCTTAACATGGAAACCGAGGCCGTTATGGTCAACGGTATTGTCGAACGTATCGGTGAAGAGGTGGGAAGCCTCACTTACAAGGCCAACCCCGACACCGACGCAGAGAAGAAGATCGTCAAAAAAGAGCCCATTGCCGACCACAAAGTGGGCATGCACATGGTACTCGATCTCATCACCGGTGAAGAAGCGGGCGTTATTTCCGACCCCAAAGAGATTGATGCCATTGGTCACCGCGTGGTTCAGGGCGGCGAAGCCTTCACCAGCGCTTGCATCGTTGACGACTCTGTAAAAGCTGCCATCGCCGACAACAACCCCCTGGCACCCCTTCACAACCCCGCCAACCTCATGGGTATTGACGTGGCCGAAGAGCTCTTCCCCGGAACCCCCAACGTGGCGGTTTTCGATACCGAGTTCCACTCTTCCATGCCTGAAAAAGCGTTTCTCTATGCGCTGCCCTACGACCTTTACAAAGAGCTTCGCATCCGTCGCTACGGCTTCCACGGCACCTCTCACAAATACGTCTCCCGTAAAGTGGCTGAGTGCATGGGCAAAAAGCCCGAAGAGATCAACGTTGTTACCGTACACCTCGGCAACGGCTGCTCCATGGCAGCGGTTGAAAAGGGCAAGTGCGTGGACACATCCATGGGCATGACTCCCCTGGCTGGCGTTATGATGGGCACTCGAAGCGGCGACATCGACCCCGCTATCGTTGCCTACATTGCCGAAAACAAAAACATGAGCGTTGCTGAGGTGGATACCCTCCTCAACAAGCAGAGCGGCCTCAAAGGCATCTGCCAGCTCAACGACATGCGCGACATTCACGCAGCCGTTGACGAGGGCAATGAAAAAGCCAAACTGGCTGTTGACATGTTCGCTTACCGCGTGAAAAAGACCATCGGCGCCTACGCTGCTGTTCTCGGCAACGTCGATGCCATCGTCTTCACCGCTGGCATTGGTGAAAACGACGACATCGCCCGTGCTGAAATCTGCCAGAACCTCTCTGGTCTCGGCATTGAGATGGATATGGACAAAAACGCCGGTCGCAAAGGCGAGCCTCACGCGGTTCATACCGATGCATCCAAAGTTCAGGTATGGGTCATCCCCACCAACGAAGAGCTTCAGATTGCACAGGAGGCGGTGGAACTGCTCAAGTAGTTCGACTTCACCCCTTTAATAAAGCTTGAATTAAGCCCGACGGAAGAATCTTCTGTCGGGCTTTTTTTTCCAAGAAAACAATCATGCATCAGCCATGCAGTGTGGTACACTTGACCCATGCGCACTGTTGGCATACAAGAAGATGTCACATTTTTTAACTGTGCAACACCGATATCTTAACGTTAAGGAGAGGTTTTGAAAGAACGCTATCTGGTTCTCTTTGAAGGAGAAGTACAAACCGGTGAAGCTGTCCGGGATGTGCAAAAAAAACTCATGGAGGAGTTCTCCATCTCTGAAGATCGCCTAGAACGCCTCTTTTCCGGCCAACGCAAGGTGGTTTTCAAAAGCGACATACGCCAAAAAAGTGAAGCATTCGAAAAACGCTTCCGGGCAACGGGTGCTGTCTGTCGCCTTGAAGTGGAGTACCCTGAAGGATACCAGCCCGCGGATTGCGCCTCGTGTGAAACAACACAGCACACCACCCAAGAAGAAGGGCTCGCCCAAGCCCCTGTCGATACGCCGTGGCAGGAGATCCGTTCTGATGAGAGCCCAACCTCTGAAACCGACACGGCAACAAAAGACGAAACACCCACCATGCTGGATCTCTGGCAAGCCTTTGCAGGCCCTCGAGGCACCTGGTATGGAAACCACTTTGCCCGCTTTTCAAAAGAGGGAGGAAGCCGCTTTATCCCCACCTGGAATTGGCCCGCTTTTCTCTTTGGGGTGATCTGGCTCATCTACCGGAAAATGTATGCTTTTGCCATTCTCTCCTTTCTCGTTTCCGCTCTTTTTTCAGTTGTTCCTTACGGCG
>JAKSCC010000154.1 GCA_022360815.1 Desulfobacterales bacterium | reverse complement strand
AGATGCAAATGCTACAAAAACACAGAATCGCCACACTTGATTGGGTTACGAAACCGATTCAGGAACTTTGAACCTGTGAAAAACGACTGCCACATACCCCAACATCCTACCAAAAATGGCATTGGTGGCCAAAGCCACCAATATTTTCACAAACTTCTCACATTCTAATCTTTTACGACAATTGCACAACGCTTGAGCTTAGGGGCCGCCGAGCTAAGCGAGGGGACTTACTGCGCAGCAGTAAGCGGTCCCTTAAAGCGATTTGTTATACAATTGACACCTTTTGCTTACAGATTGTATCCCCATTCAAAATAGATTTCTGTAACTGGACTTTTACTTTTTTTCCAAAGAGAGTTTCAAAAATTTGCTTTGTATAACCCACAGTACAATTACAAAGAAAAGGATTTTTAATGCCGCGCTCTATTACCATATGACATGAACACTTGTTATATTCTATGTAAATGTCTCGTCCAATTTTGTATAAATTTGGATGATTTTCGTATATTTCACTCTTATATTTTTGAAAGAGCAAATCTTCATCATTTTTGTCTTCTATGCTTTTCCGAAGTTCTAAAATTTGAGCATAACCGCCAGAATATTTCAAACATTCACGACCGCATTTTTCGACCATTAAAGCGCCTTTTTCTGCTTCAGAGATGCTCAACTCTTCTAAGATCGTGCTAATCCACTTTATATGATCGTGTCCTTCCATCTACTTCCTCAGTAAATTTGGTTTAAATGTATAACGCTTGAGCTTAGGGGCCGCCGAGCGAAGCGAGGGGACTGGGGCGGAGCCCCATGCGGTCCCTTAAAGCGATTTGTTATCTTTTTTGCTTCATGGTGTATTCTTCTCTCATCTTCAATATAGACTGGGTAATCTGCTCAACCGCTATCTTAGGATCACCTACATAATCTTTATTGCCCTCTTCCAATAGCTCAGTACCTATCTTTCCATTTAACGCAAACTCTTTTCCAGCGGATTCTAACGCATTGAATTGAGTTGACAAAAGTTCGGGACATGTAACGATTAAATGTGAAGCTGGAAAATAAAACTCACCAACTACCGTTCCACCCATATTATCTATAATTCTGTTGAGTATTTTATCTAATGAAGTAAAAGTACCCCGTTCAGGGTTTCCTGCTGTGGAAATTACAGCTATCTTTTGGTCTTTTTTAAACCGTTTAAGATGATATGTTTTTCCATTTCTAAATTCGAAGTGCGCGTCATAAGTAGGTCGTAAACGCTCTATCATTTTTTGCATATTACTTGAAATAGAATCAAAGTATACAGGACTAGCAAATACCATTTGATCCGCATTATCCATTTTTGAAATAATAGATTCCATATCATCATTAAATTTACAAATACCTGGAGTCTCAAATAAACACTTACCACAACTTTCACATGGAATTATTTTTTGAACAGATGGATACAATATTTCGCACTCAGCATTGACTGATTCGGCACCTTTTAAAAATTTTTTCAATACGATATCTGTAAATCCTTTGTCATTCCTATGACTACCATTTATTGCGAGAATCTTTAATGCTTTTTCTTCCATAGTGCAAAATCCTCCCGAAATATAAAAAGATAACGTTTGAGCTAATGGGCGCCGAGCGTAGCGAGGGTACAAACTGCGCAGCAGTTTGCGTCCCTTTAAGCGATTTGTTAGGCAATGATTGCGTGCCAAATTGCCACTTCCAAACCACACCCCTACTCTAAAAATGTTTT
>JAKSCC010000219.1 GCA_022360815.1 Desulfobacterales bacterium | reverse complement strand
GGCGTCTCTCCACGCCTTGTTCCCGGCTTTTCCAAGGCCCTTGTGGTGACAGACTCCGATGAACACACCCCAGACGGGCATCTGACCGAAGACCATGGCATTCGTGTGGCCATGCAGAAAAAAAGGATGGCCAAAGAGAGGGGGCTGCACAGGGCGTCGATTTTGCCACAATGGGACGGGGAAGACGATCCCCACCTTCTTTTTCTTTCGTGGGGCTCTTCATCCGGGGCCTGCCGAGAGGCGGCCCATTTGCTTCAGGAGAGGAAGACCTCAGTGGCCACCCTTCACTTTTCCCAGCTCTGGCCCGTAAACGGTGAGGTGGTGCGGCGTCAGATGCAAAAGGCCATGCACCGGGTGGTGGTGGAGAGCAACAGCACCGGCCAGTTTGCACGGCTTCTCTTTGAACAGACCGGCATCTGTGCGGACAGAACGCTGCTTCGTTTTGACGGGCTTCCCATTTCAGGGGGGTGGATTGTGGAGGAGCTTTTAAAGGAGGAGCTGGTATGAAAGAGTCAGAGAAGATTTTTGGGGCTTTTGAAACGGCGTGGTGCCCGGGGTGTGGAAATTTTCCTCTTCTTGAGTGCCTAAAGGAGACCCTTGTGGCGCTCGGCATCACCCCTGAGTCCCTCTGCGTGGTTTCGGGAATCGGGCAGGCGGCTAAAACCCCGCACTACCTTAGGTGCAACGCCTTTAACGGGCTTCATGGGCGAAGCCTTCCCGCAGCCCAGGGCATCAAACTGGCCAATCCTTTTCTGACGGTGATTGCCGAGTCCGGCGATGGGTGCCACTACGGCGAAGGGGGAAATCACTTTCTGGCGGCGATTCGAAGAGATATCGATATCACCATGATTGTGCACAACAATCAGATCTATGGGCTCACCAAAGGCCAGGCAAGCCCCACCACAAAAAAAGGGCAGATCACCAAAGCCCAGCCCCGGGGAAACCCGATGGAAACGTTTAATCCTCTGGCTGTGGCCATCACCATGGGGGCGGGGTTTGTGGCACGGGGTTTTGTGGGTGAAGCCAACGGGCTGAAAGAGATCTTGGAAGCTGCCATTTTGCATAAAGGCTTTTCTCTGGTGGATGTGCTTCAACCCTGCGTCTCATTTAATAAGATCAATACCTACAGATGGTATAAAGAGAGGTGCCAGCCCACTAAAAACCACGATCCATCTGATTTTCGGGCAGCCCTTGATCTGGCGCTCACCTTTGGAGATGAGATACCCTTGGGTGTTCTGCGCAAGAGAGACGGTTTCTCACCCTACCCGGGCCCGGAAAAAGCCCTTGCTTTGTGCCGCCCCGACCCTGACTACCTGAAAAAGGTTCTGGAGGGGTATTTGTGATGGGGCCTTCGGCGAGTCGCTTTTTTGAAAAAAAGCTCCACAAAAAACTTTTCTGTTGGCGGTTAAAGGTGAAGGAAGTGCCTATTTTTATCGCATGAATGCCATCAAAAACGCTTCGCGCCACCACCCCCATCGAGCAGTCACCTAACCCACATGGTCCACACCCAGATCCTGGAATTGACCGCGAAGGTCGATGGTGGACTCTTCCCCAACCTTTTCAAAATGGGTGTCCAGCCACTCCTGGGCGGCTTTGCGTCCAAGTTCTTTCAGGTGGGTGAGAAACTTCCAGTCTGTGTTGAATTTGGAGGCCACGCTGAGCTCTTTGAGTTTTTCGTCGGCTCGAATCGAGTGCAGCAGCATGTGTTTGATTTCAGATTTATGCTCGTCTTTGATCCATCCCTCTTCAAACATCTTGGTGGCAAGAGCGATCTCTCGCATCTCTTTGAGCAGAGAGGAGTTAAACGTGATCTCATTGAGCCGGTTCATGATGTCCATGGACGTGGTGGGAAGCTCTTCACGGATCATGGGGTTGATATGGACAATGAGCACATCCCGGGATTCGGTGTGGTAGAGCAGGGGGAAGAGGGCGGGGTTGCCCATATAGCCGCCGTCCCAGTAGTACTCTCCGTTGATTTCAACGGCTTGAAAAAGATACGGGAGGCAGGCTGAGGCAAGGACCACATCAAGACTGATCTCACTGGTTTGAAAGACGCGGACCTTACCCGTTCGTACCTTGGTGGTGCTGATGTAGAGTTTGGTTCGGGGGCATCTTCGAAGCACATCAAAGTCGATCACCTCTTCGACAATATTTCGCAGCGGGTTGAAGTTCATGGGGTTGAACTGGTAGGGAGACAAAAGACGGGTCATGGTTTCAAACAGGGCAAAGCCGGGGTTGAAATCCTGGTTCCAGCTGTCGCCGTTGGTGTTCCATGGGGCCGATTTAACCGGGCTGAAGATGGCCCCCACTTCGCTGATTTTTTTCCAGAAGGTGTCCAGCAGTTGCCGCGCGCCTTCATAGCCTCCCTGCATGCGCCCATAGGCCATGGCCACCGCATTCATGGACCCCGCACTGGTGGCACAGATGCCTTCGATGTCGATGCGGGCGTCTTCCAGAATTTTATCAAGAATTCCCCATGCAAAGGCGCCATGCGCGCCGCCTCCCTGAATGGCGATGTTCATGGGTTTGGAGTCATCATAGTCGTAGTCGTAGACGGGGCAGGTCGCCTCCGACATTTCATTCTCGTTGGGTTGGTTTGGATCCATGGTCATGCCTTTTTTAAAGTACATCAGTCTGTTTTAAGATAGTCGTAAAGGACCCTGCCGTAGGGCAGTGTGAGGTCTGCTGTGAAGTGGAGTCCTGTTACGATTTTTTTTACGGGAAGATCGGCCACCGGCGCGTTGACATGGGGAAAAAGGGCGAGCCGGGCCGGGCCTTCCCAGGCCCCTTTGATGGTGATGTGCTCAAGGTTGTAGGCCACGAGCTGCGCAATTTTGAGCGATCCGTCAATGTCGGGAATGATCTTGAGGTTCACTTGTGTCTTCTTCATCTTCTCTTCAATGGCCGTTACATCGCAGGCGATGGAAAGGCCGCTGTGGGAGCAGATGAGGTTTTCATGTTTGTAGGCCATGGTGGCCAGGGCAACGGTGACGCCGGAGTATTTTAACTCTCCGGTTAAGGTGTCGTGCATGACGCAGAGGTTGGGGTGACCGAGTTTCTTTGGAAACCCCCATATTTCACGGCCTCCGGCAATGGGGGGGTGGCAGTCCAGATACATCTGAGCCGTAAAGTTTATGTGTTGCCCCTGAAATTTTGCAGGAATAACGACCCCGCTCTCCTGGTAATCCCCGAAGCCTGAGCTGTCGGGCATCTTGATAAATTCGTACAATACCTGCCCGCTTCCATCGGGCTCCAATGGTTCTGGAAGTGTCTGGCGGATGGCATCGGGGTCGGATTCGTAGACGATGATCAGGTATTCGCGATCGATAAATCGGTAGGGCCCCCTTGGATAACTGGGGCTTGCCACAGGCATGGCCGGGCTTCGAAGGATCTGCTCGATTTTCATGGTGTGGGCTCCGTCTGGGGTGGTCAGTGGGCTGTCCAGCCGCCATCTGCAGGGATAATGGCTCCTGTGATGTTTTGGGCGGCATCGCTGCTCAAAAAGGCGACCAGAGCGCCCAAATCTTCAACGGTGGTAAATTTTTTGGTGGGCTGGGCGCCCAGAAGCACATCGCGCACCACCTCCTCCATGGTGATGCCCCTCTCTTTTGCCTGGCTGGCGATTTGCCCTTCGACAAGGGGAGTCTTGACGTAGCCGGGGCAGACCGCATTGCAGGTGATGCCCTGCTCGGCCAGCTCCAGAGCCACGGTTTTGGTGAGGCCGGCAACCCCGTGTTTGGCTGCCACATAGGCCGACTTGAAGGGAGAGGCCACAAGGGCATGGGCCGATGCAATATTGATGATGCGTCCCCACTTTTGTCTTTTCATGACAGGCGTTGCCACGCGGATCATGTGAAAGGCGGAGGTGAGGTTGATGGAGAGGATGGCATCCCACTTTTCCACAGGGAAGTTATCCACAGGTGCCACAAATTGAATCCCGGCGTTGTTGACGATGATATCGATGCTTCCCAAGGTTTTTTCTGCGTCAAGAAGCATCGCCTCAATTTCGTCAGGCTTTGTCATGTCCGCGCCATTGTAAAGCACCGTGACGCCGAACTCTTTTTCAAGGGAGCTTCTAAGCGCTTGGATCTCTTCTGTGTTTCCAAATCCATTGAGAACCACGTGGCATCCCGCCTCGGCAAGGGATTTTGCAATGCCGGCACCGATTCCGCTGGTGGACCCGGTGATAATGGCTGTTTTTCCTTTTAGCATGGCGACCTCATTTGTATGGTGTTGTGGGCGTTGCCTTGGAATGGCGATTGTTTAAAAATTTGTCGCAGTGGGGGGCGCGAAGAGGGTGTTTGAAAACATATTGCAGCGTAAGATGAGTCTGCTTTGAAAGGCGTGCCGTGGGGAAGGGTGGCTTTAGATGAGCTCTAAAATGAAACAGGGTATTTATTTTTTGGGATATCGCAGGTGCTGCGAGAAGAACATTCGTTTTTTATGAATGATTTATAATAGGTTGTG
>JAKSCC010000247.1 GCA_022360815.1 Desulfobacterales bacterium | reverse complement strand
GATACGATAACAGATATTGACATGGAAAATTTTACAGTTGTAAGCGGAAACGCGGCACCAGACTATTACATCAACTGGATCGCTATTTCTGATGAGTAATGCACAACGTTGGTGTGGCCATACCACAGCACGTTGGTTTCGGTGTGATTGTATTTTTATTCAGGTTGCTTATGTTTTATTACTGAAAACACAGGTGCTCGTCATGGTGTTTTTTAGGGTTGATAGAAAATTAGGGGCAAGTATGTGGCGCGACTCTGGGCTCAAAGAAGATGAGAGAAAATGGCGTAGCCTCTCTTTTTTTTTGCTTTTTTGTGGGATCGCTCTTCTGAGCGCAGAACCCGTTTTTTCAACTGGTGGGGAGGTTTTGGTCTCGGGAGAGGGAGATCTCACCTTTATTTCGGCCACAGTTACCTGGCCAAATGGTGGCACTTACACTCATGACAACACTAAGTCTGTCGTGAAAGCCACAGGCAGCCAGGGGAGCTTAGCGGTGTTGAATATCGATGTAACTGGGGCCTGGAATTTTCCTATCGCAACCTTTGCTGTGGGGGCATACGCTGAGGTAACCCATGACCGTAACGTAGATTTTGCCATGCCCACCATTGTGGTGGAGAGTGGGGGCCGGTTTATTCAGGGTGAAAATGCCACGTTATCAACCGGTGGAAAACTGGAGATCAAAGGCACCGGCCAGTTCATCAATCGAGGCAACTACAACAAACCCTTGAAGTTTTCTCTGGATGGCGATTCCGGAGGAGAGTTTGTCCATGAGGGTGCGGTGACCGAGAGTATTACCATCGATCCGAGCATCAGCTCCGATTCGCCGATCTACCTTTTTACCTTAAATGGGGGCAGCGTGGCCCCTGGAAAGGTGGTGCGTTGCCTGGGGTCGGGAAACAACACCGCCACGTTGAATATTAAGGACACCACCTTAAGCAGCGCCTCTGTTTTTGGAGTGAAGGGGGCGGCTGGCAGCTATCAGAACTTCAGCCGTTTGATCTACAACAGGCCCGAAGGCACCTTTGAGCTGGATCAGCTTCGTTATTACGATGGGCAGGGAGACTCCAGTCTGGATGAGAACTGGCTTGTGGGAAAATTTTTTTTGAAGGCCGGAGACGTGACCATCACCAGCACCCGGGACACCCGCGGCGATCGCTTTTATGTGAGTGGGGGCACCTTGAAGCTGGCCGAAACATCCACGGTTTCAGAGATCGATACGCTCACCATCTATGGTGATTCCTCTCTGGTTCTTCAGCGTTCCTGTTCCATGGACTATTTGTATGCAAGTGATTCGGGCTCTTCCGGAGGGGTGACGCTGGCGCTTGGAAGCCATACCTTGAATGCCGATGAGCTTACCTTTGGAAGCCGAGGCACCACCACCCTTTTAACCGAGGTGATCATTAAAAATGGTGCCATCTCTTCTGCCGGTAAAATCACTGGAGCCAATGGTTTGACCCTTTCAGGGGATGTGAAGCTCAGCCCTTCGGTCACCGGAACCCTTGGGACAGATGAATCCGTCTCCTTTCAGGTGGTCGGAAATACCTGGGCAAACCTTACCCAAGGTTCCATGGCTCTTTCCGTTGGGGATGATGAGGTGAGCGTTGTGGATGGCAAGGCTGTTGCACAGAGCGCTCTGTTTACCTTTACCTTGCTGGAAGATACCGATTCAGGCGACGGGGTCATGGGGTATCGGCTGGGCATTACAGGCCGTGAAACAAAAGACCTTGTGGCCGACCTGGGCTCGGTGGGGGCGCAAAATATTGAAGGGCTTCGCCAAGCTGTTGTGGCCACAGGCGGAAGCACTCAGATGTTGGATCAGGCTGATGTGCCCACCTTGCGCTCGATCATGAACTCCCTTCGTCCCGATGTGACGCTGATGGCTGAAATGGCGGGTGTGATGAACGCCTTTGAAGAGAGCAGGCAGGTGGTCTCCTCTCATTTGGTGCGTTACAGGGAAGATGACACAAACGGTCGAAAAAAAGAGAGCTGGGCGCGGGCCTTTGGGCGTTGTGGTGACGAGAGGAACCATGGGGCTGTGGCCGCCTATGATACAGAGCTTTGGGGTGTTGCTGCTGGAGCAGATCTCTGGGTCGGCAGAAGGTATTGTGCGGGGGTTGCCTTAACTGGAGCACGATCGGATACCGATTTGACGGCGTCGCAGGCCCAGGCGGATGTGGAGAGTTTGAGGTTTGCTCTTTATGGGATTCGAAATTTTGGAGCGCCCTATGTGAGTGGAGCGCTTTCGGGATCTGTGGAGCGGTATGAGACCCAGCGGCGTGTGGAGAGCTTTGGTGTGGCTCATGCCGAATTTTCAGGCCAAACGGCTTCGGCAGCTCTGGAGTCGGGATGGGATATCTTCTTTGGTTCTCAATGGACCCTGACTCCTTATTGCGGAGCCGAGTTTTTGGTTATGACTTCGGAGAGTCATACCGAGTCGGGAGCGGGGGCAGCCGGGCTGACTATTGATCGAAGCAAAACAGAAATTTTTCGAACCACCTTGGGGCTTCGCATGGGGTGGCGTTTGGGAGATCGTCTCACCTGTTTTGTTGATGGGGCCTGGCTTCATGATGGATCGGGTGTGGATGTGACGCGAGACGCCGCCTATTCGGCCACAGGAACCCCTCTTGTTTTGGAAACGGTGAAAAGAGATAGGGATCGTTTTCGAGGGGCCTTGAAAATAGAGAGTGTTTTGACACAGGCAAGCAGCCTTTCGGCAGATGTGTCCTGGATTGAAAGTGATCATACCGACAGCTTCTCAGGTTCTTTTGTGGTGCGATATGTTTTCCCCTGAATGGGAGATCGGATGGTGGAGGGCGGTGCGTCTGTCGGGGCAGTGCAAAGGCGTGTCGAAGTGAGACCGGTGGAGGCAAGCTTCGAGCCTTTGGTTGGCACCGTTTCTCCATCTTGATTTTAACAAAAAAAGGGCTCGCCTGGGGAAGGCGAGCCCTTTTTACGGGTGAGAAAGGAAGCAATTGCCAAGGAGTGTTGGCGTTATCTAATCGGCGACTGGCGTCACCGGTTGGATATCATGGGAAGTCCGATTCCCAGGCTTTTTGGGGGAAATATCGCCGTTTTGGGAATCTTGCTGAGGAGTTGTTTCTCAGCGTTGAAATCTAAACTACAGATCTTCCTTTTTTATGTCAATATAAAAAATACGCAAAGGTAAATTTTTTTCGTTTTGCCAAAAAATAGAGGCGGTCGATAAAAGAAGCGCGGGAGCCAGAGGCGGGGCAGGATGGTCACAAAGGGTTGGTTCTGATATAGTGCAATTGTATCGAAACCGATGGGGTTTCGATTTTTTTTTGTGACAGAGTTGAATCTGAAGAGGGGATCGTCATGGGATCAAAGGAGATAGAATTGCTTTCTCCTGCAAAGGATAGGGCGTGTGGTGAGGCAGCGATCAATCACGGTGCCGATGCCGTTTATATTGGTGCTCCCCGTTTCGGGGCAAGGGCTGCAGTGGGCAACAGCCTTGGTGATATTGAGGGGCTCTGTACCTATGCGAGGCGCTATGGGGCAAGGGTTTACGCTACCATGAATACCCTGCTTTTTGACGAGGAACTGAAAGAGGCTGAGAAGATGGCCGGGGCGCTTTGGTCTGCTGGGGTGGATGCGCTTATTGTTCAGGATATGGCCTTTTTGGAGATGGATCTTCCCCCTATCCCTCTGCATGCCTCCACCCAAACCGACAACCGCACACCGGAGAAGGTAAAGTTTCTTGAGGACTCAGGCTTTGAACGGGTTATTTTGGCCCGGGAGCTCTCCCTTGCTCAGATTTCTGAAATTCGGGATGAGACATCGGTTTCTCTGGAAGCTTTTGTACACGGGGCTCTTTGCGTGAGCTACAGCGGTCAGTGCTGGATGAGTGCCACCCTGGGCGGACGAAGTGCCAATCGGGGAACCTGTGGACAGCCGTGTCGGCTTCCCTGGAACCTTAAAAGTCGCAGTGGAGAGAGTCTCTCTTCGGGGTGCCATCTTCTCTCTTTAAAAGATATGGATCGTTCTTCACACATCGGAGCCATGCTGGATGCCGGAATTTCTTCACTTAAAATAGAGGGACGGCTTAAACCCATGGACTATGTGAAGAATGTGACCGCCTTTTATCGTCAGGCCATTGATCGGGAGTTGGAGAGCCGTTTAGATTTAAAACGAAGTTCGTTTGGAAGGGTAACCCACCATTTTACCCCTGACCCGGTGAAAAGTTTCTATCGAGGGGGGACCGACTACTATCTTAAGGGCAAACGAGGCCGCGTCGCCTCCATCGATACGCCGAAAGCCATGGGAGAGCCTGTGGGCACGGTGGTGCACTTGGGAAAGGATCAGGTGACGGTGAAGATGGAGAAGGGGAAAACACCTCTTGTTAACGGAGACGGCCTCTGTTTTTTGGATGAGAGCGGTGAGCTTAAAGGGGTAAAGGCCAACCGGGTGGATGGCGGTGCGGTCCATCTTAAAGGGAGCGCCAGAAAAGCGGGGCTCTTTAAAGGGGCAAAGCTCTTTCGAAATTACGATCACGCCTTTTCAAAGGCTCTGGAAAGAGAGAGTGCCGAAAGAAAGCTGGCCCTTGATCTCTCAATTAAGGAGAGCACTGGCGGTCTTTGGATTACAGCCATGGATGAAACCGGAAGGGTCGTGTCCCATTGGTTTGGTGTGGAACCCACTCCGGCGCGGGATAAAGCCAAAGCCCGTCAGACCCTTGAGACCCAACTGGGCAAACTGGGGAACACCCCTTTCTATTTGAGACAGCTCAAGGCCAATATGCCGGCCTGGTTTATTCCTGTTTCGGAACTGAACCGTTTGAGGCGTGAGGTGGTGGATCTTCTCTTGGAAAAGGTGGAAGAGATGGATCGCACACAGACCCCTGCTTCCAGTCGTCCTGTGGTTCCTTTTCCACAGAACGAACTCACCTACAGAGCCAATATTTCCAACACCCTTTCTGCAGAGTTCTACGAGAAGAGAGGGGTGCGTCTGTTGGAGCGTGCCTTGGAGGTGGCTCACCCCAAAGGGCCTGTTACCGTTATGGAGACGCGCTATTGTCTTCGTGAGGCCCTGGGGCTTTGTCCTGGAAAATCAAAGCAGGCGGCCCCTCTTTTTCTTGAAAATGAAAAGGGGCAGTTCACCGTTGAATTTGACTGCGGTGCATGCGGCATGCGCATAAAAAAGGAGAGGCCTTAAGGGTTGCGTTGGGTTGTCTCATCCAGAAACCTGTCCTTTTCCTGCCCCTGGTTGGGGCAAGAGAGTGGGAATTGTATGAAATGCTCTCTGGAATACTCTTTGCATAAACTTGATCGGTAAGCGGTGGGTACCTGTACTGCGATCCCAAGGGCAACCAAGAGGCGATGCTTCCGGTGAGCCCGAAGCTTAAGTGCCATATGCTTGCGGTGGGATTTCACTCTCATGCCAGTGAGAACCTCACGTGAAGCATGGGGCGAACCCCTATTTTTATGATAGCTGCATCGACTCCCAGGGTATCAAAATGGAATAAGAGACGGTGTGGGCATCAGGATGCGTGTCTGATCTATGGTCAGGGGTGACAGGTTTAAATGTGCGAAGGAGAGAGACAATGAAAAAGATTTTCATGGGAGCGTGTCTGGCTCTGATGCTCTGCGGTTCAGCGTGGGGCGCGGGTCCTGTTACTGTTAGTACCGGCGGGGCGTTGATTTATGATCCTTTTGATCAGGAGGCGGGAGAGGCGGTGAAACTTGAGGTGACAACCGAGGTGTTGCCCAACGTTGCCTTGGAGTTGACTGGGTTGATCAGCGGTCGATTTGATCTGGACAACAATCTTTCCGAAGAGGAGACGGCCGTCTCGGTGGTGGCGCTGGGGGGGAAATTTATGAGCGACTCTCAAAAAGAGACCCGGGGTTATCTCTCTCTTGGTGTTGGAGCCATGGTGCTCAATGCCGATGACGATGCCCTTGCAGACGAGAGGCGAAGTGGGGCGGTTGCCCGCTTTGGCATAGGCATAGAGCACGACTTCAGCCGTGTTTGGGCACTTCGCTTGGGCGCAGGGTACAGCCAGGGGGTGGGAGGCACAGAGGAGATCAGTTTTTTTGATGCCTCCCTTTCCATTTCGGCAGCCGCGTTCTGACACTTGCCGGGTTTTGTTTGGGGAACAGTCCGTTACGTTTTGACTCTAAAAGGGTGACAGGTTTACGGTGAGTTGCCCCGATTTGCGGGCTGTTCCCCCTACCATGACCCGTGTGATGCGGGCTTGGTGGGTGCTAAGATTGGCCTCAATGATGGAGGCGCGTCCCATGGCGACCCCTTGGGTAAAACAAAAAGAAGAGGGCTTACTGGGGGTCTGTTTCCATAAATAGGACGCCAGGGCACCGCTGGAGCTTCCTGTGGCTGCCTCCTCTTCAATATCGTAGAGGGGAGCAAAATTGCGGCAGAAGATTTTGCCGGAGTCGTTTTGTGCGAAGAGGTGGAACCCAATGGTGTTGGTCTTTTGGTTGAACCGGGCCATGGCTTTGAAGTCAGGACGCACGGCATCAAGCTCTTTGGGTGAGGATAGTGGAACCAGAATGTCCGTGAGGCCAGTGGAGACTTCCTGAATGGGAAGATTGGGCTGATCAATGGTTTCAGGAGAGACCCTTAAAAGAGGAGCGATTTCTTCGGGTGAGTGACAGGCTCCGAAATGAGGCAGGGTTTGCTCCATCACCACTTGGCCCTGAGGCGACACAGAAACGCCGAGTTTTCCTGCTTTGACCTCTTGAGTATACTCCCCGGGTGAAAGGCGCTTTAGCCCATGGAGTAGGGCGTAAACCGCAACGGTTGCATGACCGCAGAGGTCCACCTCTGAAGACGGGGTGAAAAATCGGACTTTAAAATCACAGCTCTTGGACTTCACCACAAAGGCTGTTTCAGAAAAACCCACCTTTTTTGCAATGGATCGCATCTGCTCATCATCTAAATTTTCTGCGTCCAGAACCACTCCGGCGGGGTTTCCTCCACCTTCTTCCCTGGCAAACACATCAAGCGTGTGGACTTTTATTTTTTGCGGCACGTCCATCTCCTTTCATTGAACGCCTTTTTTGAAAACCCATAAATTTAGTTTAAGGCCCTAATCGAGTTTGAGGTCCCTCATCTGACGAAAGAACTCCTGGGTGTATTCGGCCATGAGATCCACAAATTTTCGGATTTTAGCTGGTACAAAGGCTGTGGATCGATAGGTGACATACAAAGGCAACGGGGGGAGCTGGTAGTTGGGCAGGACCTGGACGACCTCACCGCTTTCCAGCTGCTCTTTGTATGCCCAGATGACTCCGGTATTGATGCCGAATCCTCGAATGGTGAGGTCTCGAATTATCCTGATGTTGTTGGTGACGCATCGTTCTTTGAGCTTTATGCGCTGCGGAGACCCGGACCCAGCGAATTCAATGAGGGATTCAAGCTGTTTTCGGGTGAAGAGGAGAAAATCGTGGTTTTTAAGATCCTGGGGTGTCTTTATGGGCGGGTACTTTTTGAGGTAGCGGGGAGAGGCCACCAGAGAGACCGGCAGCTCGGTTAGTTTTCGGCAGATGAGAGTGGAGTCGGGAAGGTGCCCAAACCGAATATCCACATCGATGCCTTCTCGATTGAGATCCTGAGGGTCTCCGGTAAGAATAAGTTCTACCTTAAGCTTTGGGTACATGGCCATCATGGAGGTGAGAATGGGGGCCACATGCTCGTCTCCGAAATTGTTGGGTGCACTGACTCGTAGCGTGCCCCGGGGAGTGTCTCTCTCCTGTGTCACCTTGGCTTCGAGGGTGAGCTTTTCATCCACGAGTTTTCGCATGCCCTGATAATAGAGGTGTCCTGCCTCAGTCGGTTGGGAGCGCCGAGTGGAGCGGTTGAGAAGCTTCACATCAAGGCGCTGCTCAAGGGCGGCGATCTTACGACTGACCGATGAGGGATCGGTCCCCATCTGCTCGGCAGCCGCTTTCAGGCTTCCCGCCTCCACAACCCTTAAAAAGATTTGCTCGTGGCTTTCCATGGGGGAGTCCTTTTCTTTTTGCAAAAAACACATTTTACAAATGCGATATTAGTGGCTTCATGGGGTTGCGTCAATCGGATAAGTAAGAAATGAACCCAGAGGGGCGAATGTCTCTGAAAGAGAAAAGCCTTTAGGGCAATAAAGGTGCAGCGAACCCTTTCAGGGCTTTGGCTGAAGTTGCCAAAAGGCGCTCCAGTTCCGGGCAATACGATCCGGAGCCGCTGTATGGAAAGAGAGCCCCCTCCTTTTTTCATACAGCGGTTGGCTGAAGAAGGACGTTGTTCTTAGTGGTAAAAGTCTGTAAGGGATTTTTGTCTTCATGAATAGCCAAACCACCACCAAACGTATTGTGAAAGTCATCCTCTGTTACAGCTTTTATGCCACAGCAGTAGGGGCTGCAGCTCTTGTCATTGTGTGGGAAGGGCTTCATCCTACTTCTGCAAGTTGTTTTGGAGAGAGATCCATTGTGGAGATACTCCAAGTTGTGACTCTTCTTTTGAGCATTTGCTGTGCCTTTTTGGCTGGGCATCAGAACCCCGATTACGCATCACTTCCCCATTTTTTTATGGGGGCAGCAACCATTGCGGTTATTCGTGAGTTTGACTTTACTCTGGATCGTTATGTTTTTGACGGAGCCTGGCAGATTTTGGCTTTTTCAGTTTTGGCACGGACTCTTTACCGAGCCTGGCGTCATAGACTTTTTTTTAAAGAAGAGGTGGGGCGCTTTGTCGGCAGGGCCAGCTTCGGGGTGATGGCTTCGGGCTTTTTTACGGTTTTTATCTTTTCCAGGCTGCTGGGCCAGCAGATTTTGTGGCAGGCTATTATGGGTGAGGGGTACATGCGTGTGGTGAAACGGGCCGTGGAGGAAGGAACCGAGCTTTTGGGGTACGTGCTGATCTGCGTTGGGACCATGGAGTACCTGAGGGAGACGTTGAAGACTTTCAGGGCACATGAACGGGTCTCTCATATCAAAACTCGTTTTACTTCACAGGTTTTTTTTGAAGAAAAATGGCGTCACTGATCAGAGATTTGGCCAAGGCTCCGAAATCGTTTTGACGGTTTCGGGGCTTTTTTTTACCTGTTTTTAAGGAAAAAACAGTAAAAATGAGTCAAAAAATGGGCGGATCTGGGTTTATAAAAACAGAGTACAGGTAGGGAAGGAAGGGGCTGGTTATAAGGTGCGTACGGTGTTTTGAGTGTGAGGATGCCGTGTTGTTCTTGCGCGTTATGGAAAATGTGTTGTAGTGAGGTCTTCGCTTGTCAGTGGGAGCCTGGTGTTCTCATATGGCATGGCATGAGACCAGATGATTGAGATGAGGTATTTCTCATTTTTTAAGAGTTTTTCCAAACGACACAAGGATATTCACCACCATGAAGCGTACAGCTCTTTTGACCCTGTTTTTTCTGGCTTTCTCCCTTCAGTCTGTCCTGGCCGCCCCCACACCCGCTTTTCGAGTCAGTGTGGGGGGGGGGATGGTTTACGACCCCATGAACCAGGACCCTGGAAGTCTGGCCATGGCAAGTGTGGGGTACCGCGTGCTTCCCTCCTTTGAAGTGGAAGTCAAGGCGATGCGTTCCGGAGAGTTTGAGCTGGACAGCGATTTTACCGGGGAGACGTTTTCTCTGACAGCTGTGACCTTGGGCGGGCGTTTTATCACCTCCACAGGTGACGGGGATGCCGGCTTTGTCTCTTTTGGCCTGGGCGGTGTGGAGGTTAAGGCCGAGGAGGCTCTTCCTGGAGCCGACAGCACCCGGACGGGTCTTTTGGCGCGCATGGGCGTGGGGGTGGATCTGGCGGTGACCGATGCCATGGGGCTTACACTGGAGTCTGCCTTCAGCAGAGGCTTTGGCAATACCGATGAGGTGTTCACCTTTGATGTGACCACCTCCCTTTTTTACAGGTTTTAAGGCTGGGATCCCTTAAGAGAAAAGACCCGGATGATCGGGCTTAAAACCTGAAGGCGTCAGAGGTCATCTCCATCAGGTCCATATGAACCATGACAGACTCACGGTCTTTTTCACCTTTTAAAAGGGTTTTGATGATCTGGGCGCACTGAAGCCCTGCTGCCACGGCAGGGGTGACCGAAGGGGTTCCGAGAACGCCTTCGGCTGTGGCATCATCCCTTCTTCCAAAGAGTTCCTCAAAGGAAGGGCCTTGGGGATGCATCACCATGATGCGGGCCTCAAATCCTGAAATGGCGGCATGCACCATGGGGATCCCAAGGTCTTTGGCCCGCTTAAAAAGCGTGCAGCGGGCCGAAAGGGTGTCGAGCCCATCGGCAAGAAGGTGAGCGCCTTCAAGCTGAGGCAGGGCCTCGTCACCCGTGATATCCATGGGGCAGGCGGCTGCTCTGATGGATGGGTTGATGATCCGGATCGCTTCCTGGGCCGCCTCGGCTTTGTTTTGGCCCAGGGTTTCATCTGTTGCAAAGCATTGCCGGTTGAGATTGCTCGCCTCAAAAATATCGGGGTCAAAAAGCCTAAGCTCTCCCACCCCCACACGAGCCAGCATGGCGGCGATGTATCCTCCCAACCCTCCGCATCCGGCCACGCAGACTCTTTTTTCCATCAATTTGATCTGATCCTCACACGAAAAACTTCCCGCATTTCTCACATACCTCTGGGGCCAGGTGTCAAGGCTCAGCGACACCTTGTAAAGGTTCTGGACGGGGATGGCCTCTTCTTTTGCAAGGCGCCTGGCCTCTTCTTCTAAAATCATGGCGTGGCCGTGGGTGCTTGTCTGGCGTGCCGCCTTTATCTTTTTTTCGAGCATGAATCATCTCTTGGCTTGAGGTTGGCAGAGTTTTTCCCTCATACCATAAAATAAGATGATAAAATGATAAAAGGGCAGGTGACCATTCGCCTTTGGCGGTTCTGTCGGGGGCAACATTTTGAAAAATATGATAAACAGCTTTTTTAAACGCCACTGTTTTCATTTGAGGGAGAACCGGACATGGAAAAAACGCCCGAAGAGGTGGTGCGAGCGCTGCTTGATGTGGTGGGGACAAAGAAACCCATAGGGGCTGCAAAAGCCCTTTTACAGGAAGGGTTGGTCTGCCACATGGATGGCAAGAGGCTCAGCGCTTCGCGTGAGGCGTGGTTTTGCTGGGTGGGGTATCTGCACCGCACCGCAAAAAAGAGGGTGAGCCGTCTGGAGCTTGTTCTCGACCGGGTGAAGGCCCGAGGCGATCGGGTGGAGGTCTGGGCCTTCTGGCAGGGTGAGGTGGATGGCCGGTTTGAGAGGTCGCGGCCAGGAAAGGTGGTTTACCGGGTTTCAAGGGGCCGTGTGGCGGAAATCTGGACCCATAAGGCAAACTATACCTTTATCTATGGGCCCTGGGTTGTGAATCCTCTGGTTTTTTATTTTTGGGTTTTGCGGATGATGTTGTGGTGTAAAATCAGCAGAAATGTATCGGGTTAGGGGTGCATCACTGAAAAGAATAAAGTATATGACTTGGGGAATTCTTCCTGATTTTTGGAGATACGCTGGCGCGTTATTTGGAGGTTAACTTTTTTGAATAAAGGAAATGAAATGGCTTTGAGTGAGTTTGAGATCAAACGCATTGAAAAGATTGTCGGAGGGTTTGTAGAGCAAATAAGGCCTCCCATGGAGAAAAGATCTCAGCGCGATATTTCCTATCGGATTGAAAATCAAAATGTTGAAATTTTCGAGGTGCGCCCGAAATGGAACGACCCTTCAACTAAAATAGAGCCTCCGGTTGCCAAAGCGACATTTGTGAAAAGCCGCAAGATGTGGAAGCTCTACTGGATGCGTGAGGATATGAAATGGCATTGCTACGAGCCTTTTCCTGAGGCCAGAAATCTTGAGGAGATCCTCAGTACCATCGGTGAAGATGCTCACGGCTGTTTTTGTGGATGATTGAGCCTAATTTTTTTGTGTTGGGTGCACATTCAGATTCGGAATTCCTGTTTCAATGGGGTTGCCCGCATTGCTCCACCCCACCCAGCCATCGCTGAAGATGGCAATATCTTTGAGACCCATCAGATCGGCATACGTGAAAACTTCGGCCACCCGCCATCCGCTTCCGCACATAAAAGAGAGGTGCTTTTGGGTGTCGATGCCCTGACTTTTCCAGAGGGCGAGGATCTCCTCTGCATTTCGCATGGTCTGGTCGGGGTTTCGGTAGTGGTCCATGCTGTAGGCGTCTTTTTTTCCCGCATATCCGAATACGGCTCCTGGAACCCGCCCTTTTTTTAGGTGGTAAAAGTAGCCGGAAGTCTCGCCGATATGCTCTTTCCAGGTTCGGTTGTCCACCAGGGTAAAACGCCTGGGGTCTAAAAGCCCTTTTTTCACCTCCTCCATGGTGTCCATCACGTGGGGATTGCCAGGAATGGGTCCGCCAAAAGAGGGGGTGGAAGAGGGCTCATGGCTCTTTTTCTCCAGCTCAAATCCAGCCAGCTTCCAGGCCAGAACCCCTCCGTTTAACACCCGCACATCATCCATTCCCATGTAGCGAAGCACGGTCGCCACACGAAAAGCGGCCAGGGGCTCTTCAGAGGTCACAACGACGGTGGTCTCTTTTGTGAATCCACACGCTAGGGCAAATCGTTGTAGGATCTTTTTTTCTGCCAGCATCCACATGGCGGGCTCACCCTTGGAAGGGGGCTCAATGCGGTCGGTATCAATGTGAAACGCGCCGGGAATATGGCCTTTGTTGTAGGATCGCCACGCTGCGCCCCAGCTTGCCTCCACAACCATGATGCGTTTTGAGTGCGTAAAACTCTCGGGCTTTTTGCCATCGATCACCGCCTTTAAAATGACGGGAGGAACGATGAGGTGGTGGTTGGGGTAGCGGATCAGCGGGCGCTTAAGGTTTTGGGCCCAGTTGTTGAAATCGTAGCGGTAGAGTTTGGAAAACCCCTGGGCAGAGAGATACTCTGCAACGGCAAGCGCATCAATGCCGTTGGCATCGTAGAGGAGGATATTTTTCTCTTTTGTGATGCCTTTGGTGGCCAGGGCCTCCTTAAGAAGAGCTTTGGTTTCCGGACGTTTCACCTTGAGCCAGGTGGCGGAGAAGTCTTTGGCTTGAGGAATGTGGCCGCCTCTGGAAACACCGTCAAGCTTCCACCCATTAAAGGCGTTGGTGTCTCGAGTATCCACGATCACCCAGTGGGGGCTTTTTTGTGCGATGCAGACAGCCTTGGCATCGAGAAGGGGAGGCGTGTGGGCCAGGGCGCTGACAAGGGATTCAAAGAGAAGAAAAAGAGCGATGGCGGCAATCTTGTGGTGTCGGTTCACGAAAACGAGACTCTCCTGATTAAAGGTGATGTGGCTTTACAGGAAGAGCACTTTAAAAAGAGGGTGAATGGAAGTCAAATGGATCGTTTCTATGGAATGGACCAGGGGTATAGAGATAAGCTTTAGCCCTTGTGGGGTGCGGCTTTTCAAGTGAACTTATGGGCAATCTGGAGGTAGAGCGCTTCCACTTTGGCTCTGGCCCAGGGGGTTTTTCTCAGGAGTTTGAGGCTGCTTTTGATGGTGGGGTCTGCCATAAAACAGCGAATGCGGGTTTGCCGGGCCAGGGTGGTCCAGCCATGGTGCGCCACCAGGCGGGTGAGCATCATCTCAAGGGTGACGCCGTGAAGGGGGTCTCGCTTTTTTTCTGAGGGCATAAGGCGGGTCTCCGGAACCGGGCTATAAAAAAAGCCCCGAAGAGAGTCTCTCTTCGGGGCTGAACTTTTTAAGTGGTAGCGGGAAGCGGATTTGAACCACTGACCTTCGGGTTATGAGCCCGACGAGCTACCAGACTGCTCCATCCCGCAACAACGAGGCGAACAGTATCTCTCCCTTGAACGGATGTCAAACCCTTTGTGAAAAAATGTGAGCGCAGGGCTGTCTGTTTCAGGTGGCCGTCCAGACGAATCAGTGGGTTGGCGCTTTTATTTTTTTTAGGTCCTAAGCGAGCCACCCTTAGACAAAGGCGTTGTTGACGCCCAGGCCGTAGGCCACGCTGGTGAAGGCGTCGGTGCTTTTCATCTTCTCCAGGCCAAAGCGTTTTTCAAAGAGCTCACGGATCATGGGAATATGCGAGGATCCTCCGGTTAAGAAGACGGTGTCGATATGCTCTGGGGTCATGCCGGCCTGGTCGAGCACCTCATCCACACAGGTTGCGATACGGGAGACATCGTTTTGGATGATATCTTGAAACTGCGTGAGGCTTACGGGCTCAGAGATCTCCAGTTTTCCCTCTTTAAAGCGGATGAAGGCCTCATCATGATTGGAGAGTTGGCATTTTGAAGCCTCTATGGCTTGAAAGAGCAGGTAGCCGTAGTTGTCTTCGATGAGGTTCTGAAGGTTTTCGATGAGCTGGGGCTTGTCGGCCCGGTGGCGGATATCCTTTAAGGTCGCTTCAATTTTCGGGTGTCTCAGCTGGGGAATCTGGTGCCACTGCTTGAGTTTTCCCATGATCAAGGAGGAGACCGGCAGGGTGAAGTTGTCGTAGAGGGCCTTGACCCGAACGTTTTTTCCAAACCAGGGGGCCACCTTCTCCCACATGAGGGCCGAGTCAAAGGTGTCGCCTCCGATGTAAACCCCGCCGAGACCCAGCACATCGTTTTTTCGGTCGCCCTGGGTAAACCCGCCTCGAGCGCGGATAATGGTGAAGTCCGAGGTTCCGCCTCCGAAGTCTCCAACCAGAACGGTTTTCTCTTCGCCTTGGGCCAGGGTGCTTTCAAAGGCAAAGGCGGCGGCCAGAGGTTCGTACTGAAGGGAGACTTTTTTAAAGCCAGCCATCTCAGCGGAGGTAAGAAGACGGGTGACGGCAAGTTTTTCCAGCTCCGGGTCTTCAGAGAAGACCACGGGGCGTCCCAGAACCAGATGGTCGGCCTCTTCGCCTGCGATCGTCTCCCCCCTCTCTTTGATGGTGCGAAGAAGAAGGGCGATGAGCTGCTCCAGCCGGTAGGTTTTGTTTCCCACTTCGGTCTTTTCAAAGCTGGCATCGGGGAGAAAGGTTTTGATGGACTGGATGTAGCGTCCAAAGGCGTCGTTGTCGATATAGGCGTTGACCGCATCCTGGCCGCAGTGAAAGGTGCGCTCTTCGTCGTCGTAGTAGATGACCGATTTAAGGGTCTTCCCTTCTGTGTTGAAGGGGTCAATATCCAGCATGGTGGTTTTTCCCTCCTTATAAAGGGAGAGAGCCGAGTTGCTGGTTCCAAAGTCGAGTCCAAAGGCGATGGACATGGTGTCTCCTTACTCCGTGTGGTGAATGCCCGTCGAAGGGGTGTGAGCCGCAGCATTCACGCGGTGAGTGTCGGGGCGCCAGGCGATTTCGATGGAAATCAGATCGGCGAGCCCAGAGCAATCGGTTTGCAAAGGTGGCGAATGTACACGAAAGAGGGGGTGGGTGCAAGGCTGTTTGCGGTGCCATCAAAAATTGTTTGAACGAATTCCTTGACAGGGTCGGGGTGCGGGTGTAATGTGCGCTTCGTTGTTGCGGGATGGAGCAGTCTGGTAGCTCGTCGGGCTCATAACCCGAAGGTCAGTGGTTCAAATCCGCTTCCCGCTACCAAAAGCCGATACAAGGGGCTGGAAGAGATGATCTTCCAGCCCCTTTTTTTGTCTGGTCAGGCGGCAGGTGCTATCGTGACGCCTGGTGAAGGTGTAAAATATTGGCACATTGTGCGGGCACCGCGCCCCAGATTTTGCAGCATCCCATGAGCCCATTTGACTTTTTTTGGAGTCATCAAGAATAAAGAGCAAAGGCACCCATGACACCCCTTGACCTTTCCAGCCTTCCCGACTCTCCCATCTCTCGTCTGGCACCGACCCCCAGTGGGTTTCTTCACCTGGGAAATGCGGTGAATTTTCTCATTACCTGGGCTCTGGTTCGAAAAAGGGGCGGGCGTCTTCACCTTCGCATCGACGATATGGACGGCCTGCGTTTCAGAAACGAGGTGCTGGAAGATATTTTTGCTTCGCTAAAGTGGCTGGGGTTGGATTGGGATGAGGGGCCTCAGGACGCCCAGAGCTTTTACAAACGGTTTTCGCTTCAGAAGCGAAAAGAGCACTACCGAAGCGAGCTGAAGCGCCTCGGCAAGGCAAGCGGACGTGTTTTTGCCTGTCCCTGCAGCCGAAGCGCCATCAAAAAAGTGTCCCAAAATGGCCTTTACCCCGGAACCTGTCGAAGGGCAGACCGCCCTTTTGTGCCCGGAGAGACCGCCCTTCGAGTGGAGGTGCCTCAAGGTACCCATATTTGGGTGGGGAGAGAAAGCCTTTCGTTGGACCGGGAGTTGGGTGATTTTGTGCTCTGGCGCAAGGATGACGAGCCGAGTTACCAGCTGGCGAGTCTTATCGAAGATGAGCAGGCCGGGGTAAATCTTATCGTGCGCGGAGAGGATCTTGCCCACTCCACCGCCGCCCAGCTCTACCTGGCCGATCTTTTTGGGTTTTTCTCTTTTTTCCGCTGCAGCTTTCTGCACCACGGGCTGATTTTGGGAGAAGATGGGGAGAAGCTCTCCAAATCCCGAGGGGCTTACTCCCTTAAAGAGATGCGCGAAGCGGGAAAAGAGCCGCTTTTGGCCTTGCGTGCGGCCGCTCTGGCGCTTGGGCTTGACCCCCAGAG
>JAKSCC010000331.1 GCA_022360815.1 Desulfobacterales bacterium | reverse complement strand
GTAGCCCCAGGCCATGGGCGTGTTGGGTGTAGGGATCTGGCCCAGGTAACGCAGGGAGATGAGAAGGGCAAGCAGTGTATTGAAAAAGGTAAACCATGCTCCCCAGTGAAGCAGGCTCCGTCGTTGCAATGGGGCGTTTTTTTGGATCATCTCTCTTGTCTTTCGGCTGTTTAGAGTCAGGCGCACCTAACTAATTTTAGAGTCTATAGATGCACGGCATTTTATATAACGTTACCAGAAAAGCAAGGCAATGATTTGGTTATTAGGGGGGGAAGTTAAAAGCCAGAAGGTGTTGTGAGCAGGATGAATGTGTTGGGATGAAAGGTAAAGAGGGTCAGGTACACTTCATCAAGAGTGGTGGCCAAAGCCGAAAGAGAGCCCTCTTTTGGAATGGCGTAGCAGAAGGTTTTTAAAATGGTTTTCGCCGTTAGATGGGGGAAAGAGAACGTGACGGGGTGCGCCTGGGGGGGGGTTGATCGGCGAAATCTATTTTGAAGGCCGGTGGGGTGCAGGTCGTGCCATTGGAAGATCGGAAATAGCCTTGCACAAGGCTGACGGAGGACTCTGTTGGTTGTGTCACTGTCCCGGGGCTGACAGAGAGGGTAACCCCTTTTACCGGGATCTCTTTCTTATCAATGGACTATGTTACTCCGAATAGGGAGACGGTTTTTTTGCAAGAGAAGGGGCTTTTCATCTGTGAATCGGTTCTTTGGTGGAGTGGTTTTGCCCATGGCAAGTCCCCTTTGTGTGGTGAGTGCCGCAAAAATGATGAAGAGTGCAAAAAATGTAATGGGCCTTTTTGCCGGTGAGATTTGCATGGATAATTCTCCTGCTGTGACGTGGGTGGTGATCCGAAGCCCTTTTGATTTTAAGGGCTTCGGATTTTAAGGCCTCACGGCTTATTTGGATGCGTGTCTTGTTTCTTTGTCAGGAATCTCTACGGTGAGTTTAATGGGCACGGGGGTAGCCCCTTTTGCTTTTACGTGGGGCTCATAAGAGAGCGCAGCCCTGGACGGGTTGGTTAAGACAACGGGAATGTTGAAGTCGGCCCAATCGGCACCGGTATCGGTCGGTTTGTCGTTTTGGGAGTTGTTGTGGGAAAGGTAGCCGTTCTGAAGGTAAACCACTTCCCTTTCGGTTCCCTCGTAGAGTTTAACCGACAAGGTGTAGTTGGTGCCGCCGTTTCCATTATCCGTGAAGTAGTGGACACGCACCCTGTATGCCTCTTCGCCCCAGCGGATGGTGTCTTCTGTGGAGAGTGTCCAGTGCTCGGGGCCATAGCCGGTTTGGATGTCATAATCGAGCTCTCCACCATCGGCTGTGTTTTTATGATGGTAATAGGAGCAATCTCCTTGAGGATCAATTACGTAAAGATCCAGGTCTGTGGCATCTTTATCCCAGGTGAGGGTTACAAGCATGACGGATTTGTCGAGGTCAACGTTAATGGTGAAGGGGTTTGCATCAAAATTGTTAGGGGTGACCTCTCTGCCATCTTGGCCTCGAGTGACAAATCGAAGACGCTGAATCCCGGTGTTGAGGCTGACTCCCACACTGAAGTTGCCGTCTGAGTCGACAGGCGTGGCGAATTTTTCGTCTCCAACAAGAATATCGATCTTGGAAATGAGGATTTCACTGCTTTCCACGACCCCCTGAAGGGTGATGTTACGCGTGCTGACGGTCTGCCCGTTTTCATGTGAGGTGATGGTGATGACTGGGTGGTTGTCTGAGGTGAAGTTGTGCTCGGCATCTTCAAAAATGTTGAGATAGGATTCGGAAAGCGAATAGCTCCCCGTTCCGTTTAAGAAAAATTTTTTGAAGGTGTGGGTTTCGCTCTCGTAGGATTGAAACGCCTTGGTTTCAGTATTGTAACTAATGCTTCGGGGCTCTTTTGGAAAATTGGGATCATAAATGGAGATCTCACCGTCTGTTTCATTCACACCATAGGCAAGAACCGCATGGCCGCTAATAAAGGCACCATTTGCATCGATTTTTCTAAGACTTAGGTTTACAGGTCGCTTGGTCACCTTGAGGGCATGGACAATGGTATTGAATCTGTATTCATCGCTGGTGGTGATGTTGGGAAGAATAAATTCGGAGTAGTTCCAGGATTGGTTGGCTGCGCTGTGGGCACGGGTGGCTATGACATCCTGGCCGGTAAGGTTTGTCCCTTCAGCATCTGACCCCACTTGGGCCATATACTTTGGAAAGAAAATACCATGGGTGTTGAGTTTTTTGGCAAAATACCACTGGGCAAAGGTGGTCATGCCAAAGGACTCCCCACCACTGTTGATTGTTGAGCCGTGGTTTGTGATTTGGAATCCATCATCGGAAGGCCTGAATCCGGTGTCCTCATCGGGGGTGTCGCTGACAATATCCTTGACCCATGTCCAGGTGGATGCATGGGCTGTGACAAAAGAGAAGGTTTTTTTGTCTGTATCGATACGGGTAACGGTAACCGGTCGAAGTTGGTTGGCCTCATCAATATAAAACGGGGTGGGAATATGGGCATCATCGTTGTATGGGAGGGTGATCTCCACCAGTTGGTTGAAATGTGTGGTCTCGCCCGTGTGAAGGGTAATGGTTTGAGGAGGGGCAGGGGAGCGAGATCCTTGGGGGAGTTGAACTGTTCCGTCATTGAGTCCTACTTTTACTTCTGTATCTGCGGGTAGGGCTCCGGCTGGAAAGATGATCTTTGCACCGTCAAGGTGGGTTCCTGTGTCAGTAATTTCAAGGGTACTGCCTGCATCGGTGATGGTGCGTATGGCAACGATGGTTTCATTGCCCGCTTGAAACGATGCACCCGATTTTGTGTTTTTATTGGCGTTTTTACCACCACTGCTACCTCCACCACAAGCTGAAAAAAAAGAGACGAATAGGACGAGAGCGGCTGTTACAACGGATTTGTAAATCTGTTTCATGGTGTTTCTCCCTTTGAAATTCGATGGGTTTGACCTGCTGTCATAGTAAATTTCACCTTTGCCTAAGGGGGGGAGACTCTTAAGAGATGTACCGACTTATAAGTGATGTGAAACCCTTTGGGGTATGATGCATGTCACAACGTATAAAATTTATAGGTGTTTTTTTGTTGTGTCTTTTCAGGGACGAGGGTTCGATGGGAAAAAAAGAGGGTCGCTTATTGAAAGAAAGGGGGCGATAGGTGAGAATATTTCCCGTCAAAAGAGGGTGATGTTGCGTGTCTTCAACTTGGAGTGGCTTGAAAAGGGCCTTTAAAAAAATAGGGACTCCATGCCGAAAGGAAAACCGAACCACTCGGGAAAGAAGGTATGGCCATAGCAAAAGGGGGAAGCCCGCTTCAGCTATGGCGCTTAAAGGGTTATTGATCCCAGGTTTTATAAAAATGGTGCAGCGGGCCGTGCCCGTTTCCGGTGGTGTAAGGGGCTCCGGCGGCAAGGGCTTCGGTGATGTAAGTCTTGGATCGGCCCACAGCGTCAATGAGGTCAAAACCACGGGCGAGGTGGGCGCAGATGGCTGAAGAGAGGGTGCAGCCGGTACCATGGGAGTTTTGGGTGGGGATCCGCTTTCCAGGAAACTCGGTAAGGGAATCCTCTCTTTTAATATAAAGAAGATCCGCACTCTCCTGAGTTGTCAGATGACCTCCTTTGAGAAGCACCGCCTCACACCCCATTTCTGCCAAATCCCGAGCCGCCTCGGCCATCTCCTCTTTTTTTTCGATGGGCCGTCCCAGAATCACAGAAGCCTCTGGAAGGTTGGGAGTGATAATGGAAGCCATGGGGATCAGGGTTTGTTTCAGGGCGAAGACCGCATCGTCTTGAAGCAGTTTGTCGCCACTTTTGGAGATCATGACAGGATCTATAACAATACGGGGGCATTTCCAGAGGTTGAGGGCTTCTGCCACGGTTTCGATGACATCCGGCGCGTGAAGCATGCCGATTTTTACCGCATCGGTGCCGATATCTTCAAGCACGGCGTCCAGTTGGGCCTTGATAAAAGGTGCCGGTACCGGGTGGATTTGGGTGACGCTGTGGGTGTTTTGAGCGGTGAGCGCTGTAATGGCAGACATGCCAAAGCATCCCAATGCGGAAAATGTTTTCAGATCCGCCTGGATGCCCGCGCCACCTCCGCTGTCAGAACCAGCGATGGTAAGGGCTCTGTGGTATGTTTTCATGTATTCTCCGCGCCTTGAAAGGCGTTTTTTAAAAAACTTCTATGGTCCCACGCACCATTTGAGTCTCCACCAGGGGCATCAAAAACGAAGCAAGGGGTTAAAACGTATAAAAATAAAACCTCTGGGGCTTGAGGCAGTGCACTCAAAAGCCTGCTTGGTTGAGAGCACGGGTCGCTTCTTCGGGGTTGGCTGCAGAGCAGATGGCCGATACCACGGCAATGGCGTGGGCTCCGGCTTGCACAACCTGCCGTGCGTTTTCTTTGTCTATGCCGCCAATGGCAACCAGCGGATGTTTGGATGCCTTTCGGATTCGAGAGAGACCTTCCAGCCCCCAGGCTGTTTTGGTGTCGGTTTTGGTGGGGGTATCAAAAACGGGGCTTACGCCGAGATAAGAGACATCCAAGTTTTGGGCAGTTTTCACATCGTCCCAGCTCTCTACAGAGAGACCGATGATGGCCTGGGGGCCCAAGAGACGGCGAGCGGTTTCATAGGGCATGTCGCTCTGCCCGATATGAACACCGTCGGCTTGAGCGGCCAGGGCAATGTCGATGCGGTCGTTGATGAGAAAGGGGATGCCGGTGCCTTTAAGAATGGATTTTAGAGCTTTGGCCCGGTTAAGAAAGGTGCGGGTGTCTGCCTCTTTTTCCCGCAGTTGCACGCAGCAAAGGCCTGCATGCAGAGAGGCTTCGACAATGGATTCCAAATCCTTGCCTCCGCATGCCGATTCGCCGATGACGAGATAAACGCCGTTTATATATTCTTTATTAAGCATTGTAGTGGGTTTTGATTTGATGGAATGAGAGTCCATAAAGGGCATCTATGAAGTGAAGTTGAAAGCTTCCCGGACCCTTGGCCCAGCGGGCTGCTATTTCACCAGCGATTCCCATGACCGCCATGGCATGGGCCGCTGCTTGCCCGCCATCGGGGTTGACGGCGGCAAAGGCTCCGCAAAGGGCTGTGGCTGTGCATCCCAGACCCGTTACCTTGGGCATCATGGGGTGCCCGTTGGTGATTTTATGCTGGCTGTTGGGCTCTAAAATAAGATCGGTTTCACCGGTGATGCAGACCGTACACTGGTGTGTCTCCACAAGGGTGCGAGCCGATTGAATGGCCTGCTCTGCTTCATGGATGGAGTCGACCCCTTTGGTGAGGGCGTCTTTATCGGACAGCGCCATGATTTCCGATGCGTTTCCTCGAACAATGGTGGGAGAGGTGGCTGCGATGAGTGCTTTGGCTGTTTGGGTGCGGTAGCTGGTGGCTCCCACGCCCACGGGGTCAATGACGATGGGAGTGTCGGCCTTTTTTGCTGATTGGGCTGCCATAAACATGGCTTGAATCCAGGCATCGCTTAACGTGCCAATGTTGAGAACGAGGGCACCGGCCATTTGGGTCATCTCTCTCACTTCGGCGGTGGCGTGGGCCATCACGGGCGAGGCACCGATGGCGAGAAGAGCATTGGCGGTGTTGTTCATGACCACATAGTTTGTGATGTTATGCACGAGAGGAGCGGTTCCTCGAATGGTTTCCACATCCATCCAGATGCTTTCAGGAGTGACGATCATATGCAGTTCCTCAGTCGATTGAAAGTCAGAGCTTCTTGTGGCGATCTCCCTCCCCTTATGTCAAGACGCTCAAGGGGATACATGATTATGGCTTCTTAAATCATAAAATGTGTGGGTTGGAAAGGGCACAGCAGGTTCAAGGACTGTTTTTTACATGGTCAAAAAAAGTGAGGGAGGCGGAGTTTTGGGGGAATCGCTATCTTAAAAAAGTGGGGTGATGTTTTTTGTGCTGAATCGGTTTCAGGTGATTTGAACGAGAAGGGGAATAGAAAAAGCGGTACCAAATCAAACAAATGTATCGTCTTGAGTAACTTTTATGAGGGTGGGCAGGATGAAGGGAGATTGAGAGGCAAATTATGGCTGTGTGCTTTCTCTTTGTGTTTGAAAGGGGTAATGATTCGTAATCATACGTTTTCTTTGGTTGGGTGTGGTCTGCGCTTTTGGTGTGAGTTTTCTGGGCGGGGCTTGTAGTTAAATAATTGATGAAATCTATTTATTGAGCTTATGAAATACCTCGCCTATACTCCACTTTCCTTAAAAACAGCGATGAAATTTTTTATAAACCCAATAAAAAGAGTCCCAAAGGGGCTACGGTTGGATTTAACTGAGCAGGCAGCTGCCGACTCGGTTTGCGGACAAGAACTATAACCTTATTTGGCTGGTGGTTAAATAGGGTTCTGGTCTGTCTTTCGGTACTCCGCCGTAGAAAATACGCGCGGAAGATGTTTTTCATCATCGCATGGTCCACCCCTCATTGGCGGTGGTTGCAGACTGTGATGGTATGTCGTTGATTCATTCGTTTTACCTTTTTTAGGAGTACATGAAGTATGAACCACACCTACACACCTATCCTCAGCCCCAAAGCAACCAGTGATGCGATCTCTCAGATCGGTCTTAAAAAAGCAACCACTCAAATATGGCAGTTGATGCTGCTGGGGGCCTTGGCCGGGCTCTATATCGGGTTCGGTGGACAACTCTTTCTTGTGGCTCTGGCTACAGGTTTAGGGAAAGTGGCCGGAGGTTTTTTTTTCAGTGTTGGTCTTATCCTTGTGGTGGTGGCTGGAGCTGAGCTTTTCACAGGAAATATTACCATCTTGGTGGGCGTTCTTTACGGAGACGTCTCGGGTGGTGACATGTTTAAAAATTGGACAACGGTCTATGTGGCCAACTTTATCGGGTCGGTGGTGCTTGCCTGGCTGATCTATCAAAGTGGGCTTTTGGGGAGCGTTGGAAAACTCAGCGCCCTGGGCGCCCTTTCTGCGAAAGTGGCGGCGGCCAAGGTGAGCCTGCCCTTTATGCAGGCGTTTATCCGTGGGGTGTTTTGTAATATACTGGTGGTGTTGGCGGTGATTATGGCCATCATGGCAAAAGATGGCGTTTCCAAGATCTTCTGTATTCTCTTTCCCATCGGCTGTTTTGTGGCATGCGGTTTTGAGCACTGTGTGGCCAACATGTATCTCATTACTCTGGGGTTTCTTGCCAAAGGCACCTCTTTTGCCGAGATGATGACCATGTTTCACAACTTGATTCCCGTGACCCTTGGCAATATTGTGGGCGGTATTTTTATTGTGACAGTTCATCCCACCCGTATCCAAAAGCTCAGCGAGTTGTTTACCAAAAATCAGGAAGAGTTGAGAGGGTAGTCTTTTTAACGCTTTTTTGGATGCGCTAAAACAGATGGCTCTCGAGGTGCTTCGAGGGCCATTTTTTAAAAGCGATTTCTGTTTTGAAGAAGGGGGGCTGCGTGTGGGGCGGATCAGAAAATGGGGCTTTACTTGAATTTCAGGGGGGGATATGGCGCAAACCATTTTAGTTACAGGGGCGAGTAGTGGAATCGGAAAAGAGGCAGTCAGACGGTTTCACCTTTCTGGCTGGCATGTTTTGGCCACCATGCGGAATCCTGAGAAGGAAGAAGAACTCACGAAATTAAAAGGGGTTCGGGTGTGCCGACTCGATGTTGAGGACTCCGCTTCAATTGCGTCCGCCGTCTCAAAAGGGGTTGCGCATTTTGGGGCCGTGGATCTTCTTTTGAACAATGCCGGGTACGGGTCGTATGGACTTCTGGAGGCTTCATCCATGGATGAGGTCCGGCGCCAGATCAATGTGAATCTGGTGGGGCTTATCGAAACCACAAAGACCCTGCTTCCCCATTTTAGATCAAGGGAAAGGGGGATGATTATCAATGTCTCCTCCATCGGCGGGCAGGTCGCTTTTCCTCTGAGCTCCCTTTACAACGCCTCAAAGTTTGCCGTGGAGGGTCTCAGTGAGTCCCTTCGGTATGAACTTCAGGCGATCGGTGTTGTTGTCAAGCTTATCGAGCCGGGAATGATCAAAACCGATTTTGCGGGCAGATCGTTGACCTTCAGCAATGACTCATCACTTAAAGCGTATCAGCCTCTGGTATCGCGCTACCTTGAAAGGCGGAAGAAAAGTGTGCAGGGGGCTGCCTCTGCTCAGATGGTTGCAGAGACCATTTTTCAAGCTGCAACCGATAAGACAGATCGTTTCCGGTATGTGGCAGGAGAGGACGCTGAGTCTCTTTATCAGGCACGCAAGAAGCTGGATGACGTCTCTCTTTTTGCAACCATTCAGGAGAAGATGATTGGCTGAAAGGGTCTTTTTCAGGTGAGGCGTCTCTTTTTCGTTTTGGAAAGAAGAGGCGCTTTTTTATTTTTTAGACAGTGGGGGTAACCTCGAATCTCGAAGGATTAAAGGTTGTTGCCTGTAGGGGGATAAGGTAATATGAAAAACACTTCAATTTTTTGATACCCGCCAAAAAAGAACAACCTGCATTCCAACGTAAAATAGCGATTTATCTCGAGAGTTATTGGGGCTCTGCGGGCGTTTTAAAGACGCATTGGGCCTTCAACATTTTTGAGTGTGAGAGAGACGACAGAAAGGGGGGGGACCTTCGGCTTTTATGGGATGGTGTGCGAAAGCGGGGTGAAAAGCTCTTTTTTTTGACGTCAGCAGTGGGAGCAGATCTTATGAAAAAGACCAGTGACCAGTCTTGTCCGTCTCTTCTTATTGTGGACGATGAAGAGGCAATTCGTGCGATTTTGAAGCGTGCCATGGAGAAGCAGGGATTTCAGTGTCTTGTGGCGACAAACGGCGTGGAGGCTTTGGAAATCCTGGCTGCGGAGTCGGTGGATGTGGTTCTCACAGATCTGGATATGCCGGAGATGGGGGGACTTGAGCTGGTACGAAAGATTCGAGAGGGCTTTGATGCCGATCCCATGGTGATGACTGGGCACATCGACGAATTCAACTATGAGCAGATTATCAAAACCGGTGCGGTGGATTTTATTTTAAAACCCATGGCTCCGGGGGAGGTGGTGCTTCGAGTAAAACGGGTTCTTCGGGAGCGCAGGCTTTTTAAGGCGTTGAGTCAGGCCCACAATGAGCTTAAGGCGTCTTATCTGGATACCATCAATCGTTTGGTGACGGCCGCAGAGTATCGAGACGAAGAGACTGGTGATCATATCGTGCGCATGAGCACCTACAGTGAAATGTTGGCGGAGAAGCGGGGTATGGATGGTGCCTGGGTGGATCGTATTCGTTATGCAGCAGCCATGCACGATATTGGGAAGATAGGTATTCCAGACCACATTCTCATGAAACCATCGAAGCTTACACCCGAAGAGTTTCAGGTGATTCAGACCCATCCTGTTATCGGGGCTCGGATTCTGACCAATTCCAAATCTGAGGTGCTGCGCGTTGGCCAGCAGGTTGCCATCTCGCATCACGAAAAATGGGACGGTACTGGCTATCCCCAGGGGCTTTCTGGAGAGCGCATTCCACTTTCTGGACGCATTGTTGGGATGGCCGATGTGTTTGACGCCCTTTCCACCCGTCGGCCCTATAAGGACCCTTACCCGCCAGAGGTGATTTACAACATCTTTGAAAAGGAGAGGGAAAAGCACTTTGATCCGGAATTGACAGATATTTTTTTGGAAAATTTTGATTCATTTCTTGCGGTGCGTCGCTCCAAAGGCGGAGAGTTAAGGGCAAAAGGTGAGGCTTTTTCCTGGAGTGAGCGAGATATCTCCTCAATATAACCCATAGAAAGGGAAAACCCACAACACGCGGAGGAAGAAACAGTGAAGCGCGTTTTTTTATGGATGGTTTTGACTCTTTTTTTGACGTCAGGCCCGGTATCTTCGGAAGAAAAAAGCTCTGCGCCGCGTATTGTGCAAAAGGCCTTGAAACAGTACGGTGTTAAGGGCTCTGAGGGGTTTATGCACACCCTGCTTGGCGGCTCGCCCGTTGATACAGGTCAAAACGTTCAGTTTTTAGCCGGTGAACTGAAACAGGTGGAAACAGCCTACGGAAAATATATGGGATATGGCGGGGTGCGCAAGGTGGTTGTCAGCTCCCTGACCGCTTTATTTTTTATCGTGATTCACTATGAGCATGGTCCACTTTTTTCCATCTCAACTTTATATGGAGAAGTGGGCAAAGAGGTGGTGGTGGGTTTTGATTTCCATACGGAGATTTCAAAACTTGAGGGCGTCAGCCCTTTTTTTGATTAACGGTGAAACCTGTGGGGTTGAGTGAATGGGAGAGCTGGCAGCAAAGCCATGCTCTCTTTTTTTAGGGGGCCGTTGAAAGAGAGGCCGTGAGACGTTTGAGGTTGTCCCGAGCGAATTCAATTTCAGGGTCCATCTCAAGGGCCATTTTGTAGTAGTTGATGGCCTTTTCGGTGCGGCCCAGCTCTCGGTAGTTGGAGGCGATATTGGCGTAGTCGATGGCGGAATTGGGGTTGAGTCGCAGCACGTCTCTGAATGCATCGATGGCTTTTTCGTGCTCTTTGAGCATAAAGAAGCAAAAACCCATGAGGTTGTAGATATCCTCTCTTTCTGGATCCCTTTTGATTCCCTCTTCAAGTGTGGCAAGGGCTTTGGAATACTCCCCCAGCTCTTTTAGGCAAACCCCCATCCAAGAACAGATGGATGGAATCTCCTGTGGTTCAGGGTTGCAGCTCATCGCCTTTTTAAAGGCCGCAAGGGCTTTTTCATGAAATCCTGACTCAAGAAGCATCTTGCCTTTGTAAAAGGAGAGGTCGTAGCGCTCTCCCACCACCTCTTCAATCTCCTGAATGCGTGAAAGAGCTTCCAGAGGCGAGAATTTTTCCGTGATGAGCCGGGCAGCAAACATGGGAAGGCTGGTACCTTGGCTGCGTTCACGGAAATGAGCGCCGGGGATCATGGTGTAAAAGCAAGGGATGGCAAGCTCGGGGTGTGTGGTCTCCACAAGAAAGACCTCCAGGCCGATCTGGGCAAGTGCCTGGGTCATTCTTTCAATTTCGTATCGAATATTGGGGTCTGAAAGATTCGGCAGATCTTCAACCGAGAGGGATTCTTTTGCCTGGAAGATAAAGGTGGCCTCTTTAAGAGTTGTGAACTTGGGAAGGCCGCTTGCCACATAATTGGCACAGGTGTTGAAATCACCGGCGAGCTGAGCCACCTCGGTAAGGGCGCGGCTCATGGCTTTTTGTGGGTCTGGGGCGGTGCCGGCTGTCCAGACCAGTTCACTGCTTGTGGGAAAGGTTTTCGGATCCCAAGCGAGGATACCGATGGTGGGGATGCCAGTATCAAGGGAGAGATCTGAGAAGACCAGCTCGATTTCGTTTTTTCGGTATTTCTCAAGCATCTCCAAAACCGCGGGATCTGTGGCTGTGTCGGGGTCGATGGTGGGGGGGCTCAGCTTTTGTTGGCTTACGATGGAGCAGACGTGTCTCTCCACAACCTCAGATATTCCCTGACAGATCGCCTCTTCCTTGCAGTTGCCAGCCGAAGGACCATTGAACTCATTGATAGTAAAAAACCAGTCAAAGGGGATAAGGAACTCTTGTTTCTTGGTAAGGTTCCAGGCGGGGATCCAGCGAAAGGGGATGTTTTTGAGGATTGTTTTGGCAGCTTCAGGGGAGGTGGCCTTATCGTGGACCGATTTGAGCATGAGGTCTATGCCGATGGTGTTTTTTCCAGCCTCTTGCCAGGTGGCTGTGGTGAACCGGGTGTCATCGGCGTTAAAAGCAAAAAAGCTGAATCGTTCCACCAATTCCATGACTGCCGATGCCTGAGATTGGGCAGGGTTGGCACCCTTGCCCATTTGTTTCGTGGTACCGGTGAGTTTGGAAACTTCATCGCCGCAGATGCTGAAGTAGACCGGAATGTCCAGGCGCCCGTTGTCTATGCGTCGGGTCTCCTTAAGAATCTCTATATCAAGGTAGCGAGCCTTTTCATGGAATCGGCTTACCGTTTCATTTGGTGAGATCACCTTATCCTGGTCATGGGTGGCGGTTTTAATGGCGTCATCAAGAACAATTCGAGCACTCATGGTCACATCCTGGCAATGGGTTGCATGGGGTGACGTGATACGTCGCTTTATCCATGGAATTGCAGTAGGTATTTTGTGTTGATGCGTTTTTTATCTACCATAGAAGTCAACGGTATGAAAGATGAACATTCTGGGCTTTCAGGGAAGATAAAAAAGAAATGAGATTCTGCGGAGAAAGTAAGAGGTCTTCAGGTTTAAGTGTGTGCGTTTTTTGAGCCGTTCAAGCATGGCGAAGGGGTATGAAATTTAAGTGAAAATGAATTTACGTTGATCTTGCCAGGTCGATCTGGTAATGGGGGAGAGATGCGGATTGAGAAGAAAAAGCGGCAAAGCGCCGGAAGCTTTTACCGTATCACTGCCTTTCCAGATAGCACATGCGGGAAATGAAACGCATCACCTCTCACCTTTGCCTGCAGTCAGGTACCAAACATGAGGCATCCCCCTGAAATGAAAACGAGACGACAAGCGACCCTTGAGCGAAATACACGTGAGACGCAAATCTCCCTTTCTTTGACACTGGACGGTCAGGGGCAAGCCGATATTGCCACGGGCATTCCCATGCTGGATCATATGCTGACCCTGTTTGCCGCCCACGGATTTTTTGATCTGACCATCAAAGCCTCAGGAGATCTTGAGATTGATGCGCACCATACCGTGGAAGATATCGGTTTGGCGCTTGGTGGTGTGGTGTCTGAAGCGCTGGGGGATCGAAAAGGAATTCGGCGTTATGGTTTGGCTGTCACCCCCATGGACGAGACCCTGGCTGAAGTGGCTTTGGATCTCTCCAATAGGCCCTATCTGGTCTACAATTTTCCCGATCACAGGGTGCGCGATGGCAATTTTGACGCCTGGCTTGCCAAAGAATTTTTTCAGGCGTTTAGTGTGAAGTCGGGGATGAATTTGCATATCAACGTGCGCTATGGCGAGAACGACCACCATATTTTGGAAGGCGTATTCAAGTCTCTGGGCCGAGCTTTGGATGCGGCATCTTCCATCGACCCACGCATAGAAGGGGTTCAGTCCACCAAGGGCATGCTTTAGAGAGCAGAGGGAGCGTTTCTGTGGCGCTACCTAAGCCCAACACATTCAAGGAGTATGCGATGAAGATTGGCCGATTACAGGCAGTTTTTTTGGGTCTTTGTCTTGTTGCTTTTGGGTGTGCCCCCAAGTTTACAGGGGCTGTGTATGAGGATGGTGCGCCATTGCACTGCCTCGAAGTTGTGGTGCCCGCCTTTGAGTGGCTTGCCTCCGAAGACACCTTGTATATAGAGCATGGGCTTGAAGCGGGAAAAGATAGCCCGGGGGGTGGGCCCCCATCTGGAAGCGAGGTGGCTGTCTGGGCGGTGGACGCTCTTAATGCCCAGGGGATACGGGCTCGGGTGGTGGATGAGGTTTCCGATATCGAAACGGCTGGTGTGTGTGTGCTCCTTGGGCGTGTGGAGAGCTGGAAGGAGAGAATCGGGTCCAGCTGGTCGGTGAGTCGCAGTGCTTCTGTCTCATTTCGAGTCGCTTTGATAGAGGCGAGTACAAGGCGAGTGCTTTGGGCTGAAGAGTTTGAGGAGAAGCAGCAGCCCCTGTCTGATAATCTTTTGGCCATTGGCCGCTTTTTTTCTCACAAGGCTCAGTGGGTGACCGCTCGGACGCTTTTTGAGGAGGGGTGTCGTGGGCTTTTTGGTTCACTCAAAGGTGTCATGACTCCATAAGTGTTCCTTTAAATGAGGGCGCTGCTGAGGGTGGTAAAGGTTTTTTTCGAACACCTTCGACGGGTTGCTCGTTGTTAATAAAATAGTTCTTGACAAAGCGGTTTCTGGCATTACGTTATGCACCTGCCTGGGTGGGCTCCCCTGGACGATACAATGGGGGAGGCTTCTTCAGGTTTTCTGGTAAATAGGCTTTTATGTCAGTGTGTTAGGTGATTTGTTTGCTCCGAGAGATGCGGGCGGATCACGATGCATCGTTTCTATGGGAGCGAACTGGCATGAACTCTCGCGACAACTGTGTGGTGCAGAACACTTGGGACCCTTGCGGACAGGAGCGGACATCACTTGATTCCCGAATCTGTGATTTCAGATATAAAGCATGCCACCGATATCGTTCAGGTGGTATCCGAGACGGTGGTACTGAAAAAGACGGGAAGTAACTTTGCCGGTTTGTGTCCATTTCACTCCGAAAAAACCCCCTCGTTTACAGTTAGCCCCACAAAACAGATTTTTTACTGCTTCGGTTGCGGGGCTGGGGGAAGTGCATTCAATTTTTTGATGAAGCGCGATGGTCTCACCTTTCCAGAGGCGGTAAAGGCTTTGGGGTCCCGTTGCGGCATCGAGGTTCCAGATAAACCCATGAGCCCGGCTGAGAAAGAGAAAGTGGGGCTACGGGAAAAGATACTTTTAGCAAATCGCGTGGCGGCCGATTTTTTTTTCCAAGACCCTTGAGGGATCGCCGGGATCCCATGCGCTGCGTTATCTGACCGAACGTGGAATCACCCGTGAAACCATAGAACGGTTTAGGTTGGGGTATGCACCGGATGCCTGGGATGCGGTAAGCGCTCAGCTTGCATCCCAAAAGGTTCCTCTTGAGGTGGCCGTCGGTAGTGGGCTGCTCATCTCTAAGGAGGGGGCACAACGCTGTTACGATAGATTTCGAAATCGCATCGTTTTTCCCATAGTGGACACAGCCATGCAGATCACCGGCTTCGGTGGGCGCGTGCTGGATGATGCACTTCCCAAATACCTGAACTCTCCAGAGACCTCGGTTTATCATAAGGCGCGGTCTCTGTACGGACTCCACGCGGCACGGGACGGCATCAGGCAGACGAAAACCGCTCTGATTGTAGAGGGGTATTTTGATGTTTTGGCGCTGTTTCAAAACGGCATCACTCATGTGGCGGCTACCTTGGGGACAGCATTGACCCGAGACCATGTGCGCCTTCTTTCACGGTGCGGTGCCGAAACCTTTGTCCTTGTATTTGACTCCGATGAAGCGGGTGTTCGTGCGGCTCTGCGCAGTGTCCCCGTTTTTCAGCAGGAGTTTATGACGGCCCGGGTGCTTGTGCTTCCCAAGGGGCATGATCCGGATACCTTTGTACGCGAGGCAGGTCCCGATGCGTTTTTGGCTTTGGCTGAAAGTGCAGTGGATCTGATGGAGTTTTTGATGGACTCTTCCATCAAACGCCATGGTCTCAGTGTGGAGGGACGCTTGAGGGTCCTTTCCGATATGAAAGAACCGCTGCTTGCCGTATCAGATAAAGTGGCGCGTTCCCTTTACGTGCGGGTGCTTGCCGAGAAGGTGGGTATTGACGAAGCGGCTGTAAGTGAGCGTTTGCATCAAAGGCAGCCTGGGGCTCGTGCTGTTCAGAACGCTTCTTCTCCTGATATGGTACCTCTGTCGCCAGTGGGAGAAGGCGGTGCAATCCAACCCGAAGCAAACCCATTGGAGCATCAGATTGTCTCCATGGTGGTTCGCTATTCGGGTATCCGCGATTACGCGCGTGAAAAACATGTGACAGACTATTTCGAAACGCCGGGGCTTAAGGAGATCTGCTGCCAGGCCTTGGCGTATAACGGACCCCCGCAAGGGTTGACGGACTGGCTCCTTACCACCTTGCGGGATGACGGGCAGAGGAGATGGGTGGCCAGGTTGGCCATTGACGAATTTCCAGTGGTTCATCAGAGGTGTATCGCCCTGATTGATCAGTATGTCCTCAAAAAAAACAGACTGGGCGATGATTTGACAAAGCGGATACGGGACGCAGAATTGAGCGGAGACCAGGAGCTGTGGCTCGCTCTCATGAAAGAGAAACAAGCGTTTATTGCAGATCTGAAACGACGTCAGAATCAAGCCAGGAAGGTTAAACATCAATCCGGGGTTGCAGGAGGCAAAACCATATGACCAACAAGTCCGATACCCCTTCCGGAAAGAGCAGGAAGGATAAGGAAGCGGCTTTCAAGGCACTGCTTGTCAAGGGGAAGAAAGCCGGTTCCCTGACCTATGATGAGATCAATGAGGCACTTCCGGACAGTGTGGATTCTTCTGAGCAGCTCGACGATATTATTGTGATGCTTCAGGAGATGGGCATCAAAGTGGTGGCGGAGAGTGAATCGGACTCTGAGGATACAGAGGACGGTGGCCCCGAAGAGCTGGACTCCGAACACCCCATGCAGCCTGCGGCAGCTCCTAAGAAAAAGGCTGGCGCAGCTGAAACCGAAGAGGGAACAGCCGATTACGGTACGGTTACCGATCCGGTAAAGATGTACTTGCGGGAGATGGGCATGGTGACTCTGCTTTCCCGTGAAGGGGAAATTGAGATCGCCAAAAAGATCGAATTGGGAGATCAGGAAGTCCTGCGTCACCAGTTGGATACCACCATTGCTGTGGACTACGTTTTGAGTTTGGCCGAAGGCATTGCCACGAGCCGTCTGAGGCCCAAAAATGTGCTTCGGGATGTGGACGAAGGCGACGGGGCTGTGGATGAGCAGACCCAGGTGGGAAAATTTTTAAGCACCATCGCAGAAATTGCGGAGATTCACGAAGAGAATACCGGTCTTCGTCTTCGTATTTTTACCGAAGAGCTCTCTTCAGATGAACAGCGCAAGATTCGTCGCTCGGTAAGCCGCAGAACCGAGAAGATTTTTAACCTTCTCAAAGAGTGGCGACTTGAGGTGAGTGTTTCCGACACCATCGATGAGAAGATTCAGTCCAACATCGCTTGGTTTGATGCCATGAACAAGATCATGGGACGGTGTGCCGATACCTTTGGTACCTCTGTGACCGAGTTCAGGAACCATTTGATCGATGAAGAGACTTTTATGGCTTGGGCCACCGACAAGAGTGCGGTGGAGGAGGCCAAGCTTCGTAAGATCTATCCTGACTTTGTCTACCTTCAGAGACAGATCGAAGAGCGTGAGCTCTCCATCAAAGCCAACGGCAGGATTCTCTCTCGCATTGCTTCTTCCATTGAAGAGGGGAAGGTGCGTGCGAAAGAGGCCAAAAGTGAGCTGGTTAAGGCAAACCTTCGTTTGGTGGTGAGTATTGCCAAGAAGTACACCAATAGGGGGCTGCAGTTCCTGGATCTGATTCAGGAAGGCAATATTGGTCTTATGAAGGCGGTGGATAAGTTTGAGTACCGAAGGGGCTATAAATTCAGCACCTATGCCACTTGGTGGATTCGTCAGGCCATCACCCGTGCCATTGCCGACCAGGCTCGAACCATTCGTATTCCTGTGCACATGATTGAGACGATCAACAAGCTCATTCGCACCAGCCGGTACCTGGTTCAGGAGCTGGGACGTGAGCCCTCACCAGAAGAGATTGCCGAGAAGATGGAGATCCCTCTGGATAAGGTGCGCCGCGTCTTGAAAATTGCCCGTGAACCCATCAGTCTTGAGACGCCCATTGGTGAGGAAGAGGACAGCCACCTTGGGGATTTTATTGAAGACAAGAAGTTTATGCTTCCTTCAGATGCTGCGGTGAACATGAACCTTGCTGAAAAGACGAGGAAAGTGTTGGCCACTTTGACCCCCCGTGAAGAGAAGGTCCTTCGCATGCGTTTTGGTATTGGTGAAAAGGCCGATCACACCCTGGAAGAGGTGGGAAAAGACTTTGCCGTTACCCGTGAGCGTATTCGTCAGATTGAAGCCAAGGCTTTGAGAAAACTTCGTCACCCCACTCGAAGCAAAAAACTCAAGAGTTTCATTGAGATATAAAAAGTCTTGTGAGCCCTCTTTTTTAAGGGGGCTTGGGTGTGCTGGCTCCCGCTTTTTAGGTGGCAATAACACTTGACAAAAGAGGGGCTGCAAAGGTAAGGATACCTCACCTTGATGGATGCCTAAGGCAACAACGGGCCCATAGCTCAGTCTGGTAGAGCCACCGGCTCATAACCGGTCGGTCCCTGGTTCGAATCCAGGTGGGCCCACCATATAATAACCACTCCCATAAGGAGGCCGTTTTGAAAAGCCAATTGAAAGACAGACTCCTTCGGGAATGGATCGGGTGAGGTGCGATGCAGATCAAAGCACCATACCCGCACCACAGGTGAACAAAAGGCGTGTAGGCTGTAGAGCCACACGCCTTTTTTGTTTTTGTGGGGCGAAAACCATACACAATTCAAAAGGTGAAAAATCATGAGCGCACGTGTACGGGAGATTATGGCGGCGATGGAAGAGATTGCCCCAGCTGCCCTTGCCGAGAGCTGGGACAATGTAGGGCTTCAGATTGGCAATCCAGATGCACAGGTATCGCGCGTCCATGTGGCTCTGGATGCCACCCCGGACGTGGTGGAAGCGGCCTGTGCCGACGGGGCTCAGATGGTGGTGACCCATCACCCTTTGATTTTTGGGGGGCTCAAGCACGTTGATTTTTCTACTCCCATGGGGACGATGATCTCTCACTGCGTTACGCAGCCTCTTTCCATCTTTTCGGCCCATACCAACTTGGACAGTGCCACGGGCGGGCTCAATGATGTGTTTGCCGAGAAACTTGGATTGATGGATCTCAAGCCTTTGGTTCCCGCCGAACGGGCAAATCATGTGAAGTTGGTGTTTTTTGTGCCGGAGACCCACGCCAGTGCAGTGGAAGAGGCCCTTTTTAAAGCCGGAGCTGGTACCTTGGGGGCTTATAGCTGCTGTTCGTTTTCGTCTTTAGGGGAGGGAAGCTACTTGCCTGGGGATACGGCTCAGCCGCACGCAGGGCATCCCGGGCACCGAAGCCGTGAGCCTGAGTTGAGGATTGAGGTCTCTTTGCCTGAGCAGAGTTTGGGGTCGGTGATTAAGGCCCTTAAGGAGACCCATCCGTATGAGACGGTGGAGTACAATGTCTATCCCATGGTGGCTTCAGCAGGAAGCGATGCCAGGCGTGTTGGGCTGGGGCGTGTGGGCCGGTTTCAAGAGCCCATGACACTTTTACAGGTGGCCGATTATTTGAAAAAGGTGATGGGGATTCCCCATGTGGCACTGGTGGGCTCGGCTGACAAGATCATCTCAAAAGTGGCCTTGTGTACGGGAAGCGGTGGCTCTCTTGTAAAAGATTTTTTTAAGAGCGGGGCAGATCTTTATATCAGTGGGGATATCAAATACCACGAAGCCCGGGACGTGGAAGCTCAAGGTTTGGCCCTGCTGGATGCCGGTCACTTTGAAACCGAGCACTTTGTCTGTGATCTGCTTACCCACCGTTTGAAAGAGGTTCTGGATCGCCAGGGCCATCAGGTGGATGTGGTTGCAAGTACGGTTGAAAAGCCGGCATTTTGTGTGGTGTAGTCTATTTGGTTCAGGCCGCTTTTTGCGGTGCTGTGATATATGGAAATAAGTGGAGGCAAAAAACCCTATGAAACAGATCGAAGCAACCCAGGCTCATGTTGAGATTCTGATGCGACTTCAAAGCATTGAGACAGAATCGGCCCGACTGGAGAAAAAACTGGGTGGGGTTGAGGCCCAGACAGAGGTGCAGTGCAAGCGGCTTAATGAGCTGGAAGAGGAACTGGAAATAGCTGAGGCGACCCTGGCGTCAGAGAAGAAGCGCTACGCCACCATAGAAGAGGAGTTGGCCGAGCTAAATCTTCGCATCACCAAGAGCACTGAAAATTTGCGTGTGATCTCCAATGCCAAAGAGTATCAGGTGCTCAAGCGTGAAGTGGATGACAACACCAAACGGGTCAGTGAGATGGAAGATGTGTTGGTTTCCATGATCGAAGAGCTGGAGGGGCTTGAGAAGGGCGTTGCCGACGTGAGCCGTCAGCGTGACGATGAGAAGGAGAAGATCGATAGTATTGTTCAAGAGATTCGAAACGCCACCACCGAAGAACGTGATGCCCTCTCCGCCATGGTAAAGGAGAAAGAGGAGATCTCTGGGCAGGTTCCCAAGGCCCTTTTTGAGCACTATGAAAAGCTTCTGACCACCACCAACCGACTGGCTGTGGTTAAGGTGAGTGCTGGGGTGTGCTATGGGTGCTTCATGAACATTCCTCCTCAGCTCTATATCGAAATTCAGAAGAGTGGCGGACTCCATCATTGCCCCCAGTGTCATCGTATTTTGTTTTGTGATGCATAAGACCTCTGCCGAATATTTTTGAAGCTATAGGTTTTTTCTCTTTTTTCAGTTGGATACCCTTTCTTGGATTTCCATGCAAAATGGGGATTTTCCTTTGGGCTTTTTTGGGGTATAACACGGACAAAAATAGAGACGGTCGAAGGTGCACAGGTGATCGCCGGGCCGCCCATTGGCGGCCGGGAGGAAAGTCCGAACACCACAGGGCAGGGTGCTCCATAACGTGGAGTCACGGCAACGTGAAGGCAAGTGCAACAGAGAGTAGACCGCCTTGCACTGGCTACAGTGCAGGGTAAGGGTGAAAGGGTGCGGTAAGAGCGCACCAGTTCTTCGGGTGATCGAAGAAGCTGGGTAAACCCCACCCGGTGCAAGACCAAATAGGGAAGTGTTTGAGGGCTGCTCGTCCGAGCTTCCGGGTAGGTCGCGTGAGGTGTCGGGCAACTGGCACCCTAGATGAATGATCGCCGCCTCGCCATCGGGTAACCGATTCGAGGAACAGAATTCGGCTTACGTGAGCCTTTGGCCGTCTCTTTTTTTAACCCACATCCGCATATGCAACACTCCTCTCCCGTCAAAGGTGATCAACGGTTATGGCAGATAAACTTTCAGCATGCCCCATTACCTTCAAAGAGAAGGTGCAGATCTATTCCCATGATTTTTTGAAGGCTTGCGTCTATGTGGCTGGATTTGGTGAGGAGGGCAATCCCTTCACCAAGAAACTCTACTCAAGGCTGCGCGCCACCAGTCATCTTTTGGAAGATTTTCTCGATCTTCACGGTGCCAAAAATAATCGGGATTGGTTCTACTATCGAGAACTTGCCTCTTTGGTTCGCCATGTGAGCACCAGTTGTTATTCCCAGCGGCATATCGCCAACCGTCTTCCCTTCTATGACCTTCCTGATACGGCAGATTTTGAAGCCGAAGGCCAAAAAACCCTCGATTTTTTAAACAAAACCCTTCGATTGTCTGCTCCGGTGATCATCGAAGAGGCCACACGACTTGGAATCAAGCTTCCTCAAGGAAGCTATGATCAGGCCAACTTTCCAGGGGTGGTCTCTGGCGAAATGCTGGAGTACAACATTGATGACGACACCGAGCGTCGCGATCAGTGCAAACACATTGTAAAAATATCCAGTGAATTTTTGAGCATCGCAAAGCTGTTCGCTCCGTTTGCGTTTTACGAACCACAGTCTCTTCAGACGATTCGAGACATGGTTCCGCTAAAGGTGAATGAGGTTGAGATTCGGCGCTTTGAGATGGTGGTGCACAACCTGCAGTCCTCCTTTGATTCCTACGTCACCCAGGGGCGCATGCGCCATGGAAACCGAAAGCTAAAGCAGCTCCGGGCCCATTTTTCTGTGGTGCTTCACATTCTTGAAGTGCAGGGCAGGTTGCTTCACTTTTATGAGCGGCACCTGCATGAGGTGGGAACCATCCACACCTATCAGGAGGTGAGAACGCAGCTGGCCGATCTCATAGATCCGGATATCCTTCTGGATCGTTGCATCAACTATTGCCTGTTTTACGCCTGCCATTTTATGGGGTGCGGCAAGCGTCTGGCCAAAGAGGTGCTGAATGAGAATATTGAAAGGGGGGCCATTACGGTTGGCATTCCAGAGACCCGAGGATTTCACGCCCGTCCCAGCCTGATGGTTGCGAAAATTGTTCAGCACTATGGTGGAGAGGTGGAGATGGTTGTCGATGGCGACCGGTTTGACGCCAGCAGTGTGCTGGATATTCAATGGGCTGGCGGAAAAATTCAGAAAGAGGAGGTCAAAAAGGTCTCCTTTGAAGGTGACAGCCGGGCCTTGGCAGATATTGAGATTCTCGCCTCGGTGAACTACGCCGAAGATTCCATGGGAAAAGGACTACCTCTTCCCAAAGAGCTGAAGTATCTGAAGTAGAAGGTGGCATTCATGGAGAGAGCTGCAGTGATCGTTGCCGGAGGCAAAGGCCTTCGCATGGGGGGACAAACCCGCAAGCAGTACCTCTGTCTTGGGGGCATCCCCATTTTGGTGCGCACCCTGGATGTGTTTCTCTCCTCACCGGAGATTGACCATGTGGTTTTGGTGGCTCCTTCGGCAGATATTTCTTGGATTCAAGACGAGATGCTCTCTCGTCTCTCCTCAGGCGACCGTGTGGAAATTGCAGAAGGCGGGGTCGAGCGTCAGGATTCTGTGCAGGCGGGATTGCTTGCTTTAGGGTCTGAATTTACAGGGGTCGTGGCTGTCCATGACGGCGTGCGTCCCTTTGTGACCCATTCAGATATCTCTCGATGTCTCAAAGCCGCTTCAGAGTGCGGAGCAGCCATTGTGGGCGTGCCGGCCTTTGAAACCGTCAAACGCGTTACCGAAGGGCGTATAGATGAGACCCTTTCGCGCGAGGGGCTTTGGATGGCTCAAACGCCCCAGGCGTTTGATGTCAATCTTTTGCGAAAGGCTCACCAAAAGGCCGAACTTTCAGGCTTTCAGGGAACCGATGACGCCTCTTTGGTGGAACATCTGGGCGAGAGTGTTCGTATGATCCAAGGCTCACGCTCCAATATCAAAATTACCACGCCCCAGGATTTGGCTTTTGCCGAAGCGTTTTTGCCAGCCTTTCCTATTCACTCCTCTTTTACCCATTTCTGTTGACAACCCATCTTTTACCGCAAGGATGATATCGCGCGATCATGGCGTTTCTCTTGAGGGTGCGATGTCAATGAATACTTCTATTTCAATGGCTTAGTGCTAATTTGATTGCGGGAACTGTTGTCTGTATGCTACAAAACAGAATTAGAAATAAGTCGGTGTCGTAAATGGTTTGAAACAATATTCTTTACGGGGGAACAGTTTTTAGTGTTTCGTGATCCCAGGAATTCCATGGAGCAATTCGATGACTTCAGGAGCTGGCCAGATAGTTGAAAGAAGGCGACACCGGCGCTTTAAAGCCAGTGAAGGTGCCTATGCGGCTCTCTCTCCGGATTCCAGTAAAGTGGGACCCATTGTGGATATCAGTGTCGATGGTCTCTGTTTTCGGTATATTGTCCATGATAGCCAACCCAAAGAACCGGTGGAAACGCATATTTATGTCGGGGATAACGGCTTTTACCTGGAGAAGATGCCCTATGAAACCGTCGAAGATGTGGAGGTGAGAAACGTTTCATCCCTTTCCTCTTTGATTATGAGGCAACGACGGGTTAAGTTTGTGGGTTTGAGTCCAAATCAGAGGGCGCAGCTTCAATACTTTATTCAGCATCGCACGTTTGAAAAAGACGAGAACATGGGGGTAAGAGGGCTTCCGTTAAGAACTCTGGATCGTAAATAGATACAGCTTCGTTGGAAAAGCAGATAAAAGAGAGGACCCTGCCGCGAGTTGGCAGAGTCCTTTTTTTATTGTGGCTTAGGATGGCAAGCTTTTTGTGGAGTGATCAAAAAATTCCTTCGGACTCCCGGTGGCAGGCCACCTGACTGCCCGAAGAGGAGGGGCGAAGCTGAGGAATTTCGGTGCGGCATCTGTCCGTGACCCAAGGGCATCGGCCATGGAAGACACACCCGGATGGCAGGTGAATGGGCGAGGGGACCTCTCCTGAAAGCCGAATGTGTTTTTTTTGGCCGCAGAGGCTGGGAATGGCGCTGAGCAAAGCCTGGGTGTATGGGTGTCTGGGTTGGGTGTAGAGGCGATCGGTTTCAGCCAGCTCACACAAGGAGCCCAAGTACATGACAGCAACCCGGTTGCTGATGTGGCGAACCACCGAGAGATCATGGGAGATAAACATATAGGAGAGTCCCCTGTTTTCTTGGGCCTCCATCAGAAGGTTTAAGATTTGGGCCTGTACCGACACATCCAGAGCACTGATGGGCTCGTCTGCCACGATAAAGGCAGGGTCCACCACCAGGGCCCTGGCAATACTGACCCGTTGCCTCTGGCCTCCAGAAAACTCGTGGGGGTAGCGCTGGGCCCATTTGGGGTCCACCCCAACCTGCTCCATTATTTGGGCGATGCGCTCTTTTACCTCTTCATTTTTAATGCCAGGATTGTGAAATTTTAAGGGCTCTTCCAGAGTTTTTTGCACGGTCAGGCGGGGGTTTAACGAAGAGTAGGGGTCCTGAAAGACCATCTGCATTTTTGCCCGGAAAGGCATCATGGCTTTGGGGCCGAGGTGGTCAATGCGCTGGCCCCTGAAGTGGACCTCCCCGCTGTTGGGCTGGTGGATGCCAATCACGCATCGGGCCAGGGTGGATTTTCCACAGCCACTTTCTCCCACCACACTGAGTGTTTCGCCTTCGGTAATCTCAAAGCTGGGACCATTGACCGCCTTGACGATGGTGCTGTGGAGGCGGGGCTTGCCTTCATCAAACCGAAGTTTTTCAAGAAATCCCCCGGAAATATCAAAATGCTTGACGAGCCTTTCAACTCTTAAAACTGGGGTGCTGGACTCTTTTTTCATGGGGTAATTTCTCCGGAGACAAGATGGCACAGGGCGATGTGGCCTGATGCTTCATTGGCAAAAGCAGCCTCGGGGCGTTTGTAGGTGCAGAGGTCGGCCCGCATGGGGCAGCGTGGATTAAATGCACAGCCCGGAGGGATATCTGTTAGGGTCGGCATCATCCCAGGGATCTGATAGAGCGCCTCTCCTGGCTTGCGGCTTTCGGGAAGGGCTTTGATTAGTCCTTGGGTGTAAGGGTGTGCCGGGTTGTGGATGATCTCCTTTGTGGGCCCGCTTTCAATGACTCTGCCTGCATACATCACCGCAATGCGTTCGGTGGTTTCGGCCACAACGCCCAGATCATGGGTGATGAGAATCAGGCTCATTTCACCCGATTCACAAAGTTCAATGAGAAGGTCCATGATTTCGGCCTGAATGGTCACATCAAGGGCCGTGGTCGGTTCGTCTGCAATGATGAGGTCCGGATTGGTGAGAAGGCTGATGGCGATGACAATGCGCTGCCGCATGCCGCCTGAAAATTCGTGAGGGTACTGCTTCAGGCGTTTTCCAGGGGATGGAATGTGCACCATGGCCAGTTTTTCAAGGGCAATGGCCTCCGCCTCTTTGGGCGAGACATCCATGTGGGCGAGGATGGCTTCAGTCATCTGTGTGCCGATGGTGAGTACAGGGTTTAGGGTCATCATGGGGTCTTGGAAGATCATGCTGATACGGTTTCCTCGAATGCTTCGCATCTTCTCTTCACTGAAGGATGAGATCGCCTCTCCTTTGAACCTGATACTCCCTCGAGCAATGTAGCCCGGTTTTCGAATGAGGTTGATGATGGAAAAGCCCGTCACCGATTTTCCGGCGCCGCTCTCTCCCACGACGCCCAGGCGTTCACCCTTTTTCAGGGTAAGGTTGAGGTCGTCGATGGCGGTGACTTCTCCGGTTCGCAGGGCAAACTTGACATCAAGATTGGTTATTTCAAGAAGGTGACTCATATTTGGCCTTTTATCCTTTGTAAAGCTTGGGATTGAGAACATCTCTGAGCCAGTCACCCAGAAGGTTGATCACCAAAACCAGAAGCACCAGGCAGATGCCGGGAAAGAGGGTGATCCACCAAGCCCCGCTGAAGATATACTCAAAGCCAGCATTGATGAGAGATCCCAAAGAAGGGCGGTTGACGGGCATTCCCAATCCCAGAAAAGAGAGGGCCGCCTCGCTCATGACCGCATTGGCCACTTGAACCGTTGAGATGACCATGACCGAGCTCATGGTGTTGGGAAGGATGTGGCGAAACATGATGCGAAATCTTGAGAGCCCGACCACCTTGGCTGCTTCCACATACTCTTTGCTTTTTTCTCCAAGGACCGAGGCTCGAACAGTTCGTGCATATTGAGGCCATTCGGCAACACCGATAATGACGATAAGAAGGGGCACGGCCAATTCCGTGTATCTTCCCATGCCAAAAACCGTTTGAAAGATGGCGCTGATGAGGATCGCCACCATCATGGTAGCAAAGGAGAGTTGAATATCGGCCATGCGCATGAGAAAGTTGTCCAGCCGTCCTCCCATGTACCCTGCAAAAAGCCCCACGGCAATGCCAATAAACGCCTGAAGACAGACGGCCCCCAGTCCGATTAAAACCGAAAGACGCATGCCATAGAGCATGGTGGAGAGAAGGTCTCTGCCTTGCTGGTCGGTGCCCAGAAGAAACCGGTTGTCTCCTTCATCCATCCAGGCAGGAGGAAGCTCTGCGTCCATGATGTCGATGGTTTCGGCATTGTAGGGGTTGAAGGGCGCGATAACCGGGGCCGAGAAGCTTGCCACCACCAGAACAAGAAGAATGGCAAAGCTGATAATGGCCAGCTTGTCCCGTTTGAAACTGTATAAAAGGTACGATTCTTTGAAATTTGAAAGAGTCTGTTTCATTTTCTTCCCGATACCCGAATGGTGGGGTTGACGAGGCCGTAGACGAGGTCCACGAAGGTGTTTACCAGAACAAAGACAGCGCCCACAAAGATGATGTATGCCACCAGCAGTGTGGTGTCGGAGCGCTCCACCGATTCGAGAAACATGAAGCCCATGCCACCCCACTGAAAAACCGTTTCGGTAAGGATGGTGTAGGCCAGCATGATGCCCAGTTGTACCCCGCCCACGGTGATAACGGGAAGCAGGGTGTTTTTAAAGGCATGGACAAACCAGATACGTGTTTTTTTAAGACCCTTGGCGTAGGCAAATCGAATGTATTCGGTTTCCAAAACCTCCATCATCTCCGAACGAATGAGACGGATGAAAAGAGGCAGCATGATGGAAGAGAGGGCAATGGATGGCATGATGAGGTGCTTGAGCCCGTCGACTGTCAGGAGGCCAGTGTGCCATCCCCATAGGTTGACTGTCTCGCCCCGTCCGTATGAAGGGAGCCAGTCCAGTGTGATGGAGAAGAAGTAGATCATGAGAATGGCTGTTAGAAAGACAGGGATGGAGACCCCCACTATGCTTCCTCCCATGGCCAAGCGCGAGAACCAATGCCTGGGTTTGATGGCCGCAAAAATACCGGTGGGAATGGAGATAAAAATGACGATGAGGCTGGCTCCAAAGACCAGCTCCAGGGTGGCCGGAGCCTTGGAGAGAATCACCTTAAGAGCGGGCTTTTTATGAAAGTAGGAGGTGCCCAGGTCTCCTTTGACAGCCCTTTTAAGAAATCTCACATACTGGGTCATGAAGGGGTCATTGAGCCCCATCTTCTCCCGCAAGGCCTCGCGTTCTTTGACGGTGACGTGGATTCCCACCATGTCGCGAACAGGGTCACCGAACTCGTGCTTAATGGAAAACCCCAGGAAGCTGATGATCAGCATCACAAAAAGGGCTTGTAAAATACGTTTAACGGTAAATGCAAACATGGATCAGAATACGTCCTTGTGTTTGGGTTGCCACTTGCCGAAAGGCGAAGAGCTGGCATTGAAGCACATTTCTATATGTTGTTCAAATAATAGATGAATTATTATTTTTTGTGTCGATGGAATGACCCATTTGGTGCGGGTTTGTATCCAATACCCATTTGGAATGGAGGGCGGTTTGGTGTTTGAAACTGTGAGGTTGGTTCCTCTGAATAGAAACATCGTTGCCGCACGACCGGATGAAAAATTTTCCAATAAAGCGGCCGGACTTCTTTTGAGGTAGCAGAGAAGTCCGGCCAGGGTGATGCATGAAAAGAGGGTTACTTAACGACGAGATCACCCACGTAAGGGAAGTTCATGACGTTGACGATTTTTTCAATCTCAACGCCTTTGGCTGCCCCCCAGGCAAGGTTCTGCCAGTGCAGGGGAATGAAAGCGGCCTCGTCGTAGAGGATCTGCTCAATTTCTTGAAGCATGGCGGTTCGTTTGGCCACGTTGGTTTCGGACTGACAGGCCAAGGTGAGTTCATCCACACGGGGGTTGCAGTAGGTGCCACTGTTGTACTGTCCGTAGCCTGTTTCCGTGTTGATGCACATGGTGAGATACTCGGTAAAGTTGGCGGAGTCTTCGGTATCTGCATGCCATCCGATCATCTGGATATCGGCCACTTTGGCGTCGAATTCATCCCAGTACTGGGCCTTGGGCATGGTTTTCAGGTTTACCCTGATGCCAATCTTGGCAAGCATGTTGGCCACTGCTTCTGCGATTTTTGCGTCGTTGACGTAGCGGTTGTTGGGGGCGATCATGGAGCACTCAAACCCCTTTTCGTAACCGGCCTCTTTCATGAGGGCCTTGGCCTTTTTCAGGTCATAGCGGGGTGTAAGGTTGGGATCATAGCCGAGGTAGCCTTTGGGACCCTGCTGACCGGCCGGAGTGCCGAAACCTTTCATGATTTTTTTGACGATGCCTGTGTTGTTGATGGCGTAGACCATGGCCTGGCGAACGCGAACATCTTTGAACTCAGGACGGCGGGTCTGGTTTACCTGAAAGGTAATGACACGGGTGCCGGGGAGGGTGACGAGCTTGGTGTGCTTGTTGGTTTTTACCTGTCTGAAATCCTGAGGGGAGACCGGGTAGATGAAGTCGGTGTCTCCGGAGAGCAGGGATGCCACACGAGTGGCGTTGTTTTTAATGGGGGTGAGAACAATTTTTTTAACGTTACCGGGTGAGGCTTTGTCCCAGTAGCCGGCAAAGCGTTCATAAACTGTTTTTACACCGTGTTCTCGGTAGGTGACGCGGAATGGTCCGGTGCCGGACTCGTGGGTGAGGGCAAACGAGGGGCCGCTTTTTTTGATGATATCCTTGGGCTGACCACTCTCATCGGTGCCGGTGTAGTAGAGGCTATCCATGGGGAAGATGTAGGTGGCGGTGTTGGCCATAAGGGGATAGGGGGTCTTGGTGACGATATCAATGGTGTAATCGTCGATGATTTTGACCTCGGAGATGGGTTCAAAGATCCCTTTGAAGTCGACACTTTTTTTGAGTCGGTTCACGGTCCAGGCAACGTCTTTTGCGGTAAAAGTGTTGCCGCTGTGAAATTTAACTCCTTTTCTTAGCCAGAAACGCATGGTGAGTTTATCGAGGCGTTCCCATTTTTTGGCCAAGCGGCCTTCGTGTTTCATGTCTTGGGTCCAGCGGAGAAGCGGATCAAAGACAGTGTGGGAGTATTCGAGGGTGGCTCCAGAGAGCTGCATGTGGGGGTCCAGAGTGACAGGGTCTGCATCCACCGCAAGGTTGATGGTGTACTTGTCGGCGGTTGCTGCAAGGCTCGACGATGCACAAAGGAGCATGCACATCAGGGTGAGGATAGGTATCAGTACTCTTCTCATTCACGCCTCCTGAAAATGTTGGGTGTAGGGGTCCGTGTGAATCACCAAACTGCGGGGCGCTTGGCGGGCCTTGCTGTATTTTGCACCGTTTGTGGAGGGCGCAGACGGCCGATATGCGGGTCAATAAAAGAAGGACAGTTATATTCAACGCATACATTCACAAGTTATGAAAATTAGCAAAGATGAAAACGAAAAGCAACTTGTTTTAACAATGATCAAGGGGGGTAACGCGGTGTATGATGTAGTAAAAAACAGTTGATAATTTGATAGGATATCTCATGGAAAAAAAGAGGAGAGGACCTTTATTTTTTTTGTATTCGGCTTGATTGTGGAAAGGCGTAATGGACGAAGGGTGTTTGATGGTTCCCTTGTAGGAAACAAAAAAGGGTGGAAACGTGCGTCAATCAAGAAAAGCGCCTGGGGGGAGGGCGCTTTGGTGCATATTACACTTTTTCGTCAAAGAGGAGTCCTACCATTTCACCGATTTTTGAGGCGATATCAAGGACTTTTTCAGAGGGTATTTCGCGGATCAGCTCCTGGGTGTCTCGGTTAAGAACCCTGACCATGGTGCGTCCAGTGCCTTCATGACGCGAGAAACTTAAGGCCACCGAGTGAAGGCTCTCTAAGTCTCGGGAAATATCATCCAAGGTATCCTGAGAGAGTGCTTCGTCTTTGAGGGGATCTTCAAGAGAAGCCTTCGTTGTTTCAAGCTGGGCCTCTTCTCTTTTTTGCATGTCTTGATTTGCGGCATCTTGGGTCTCCACAGAGATGGTGGCAGCCGCAGGGGCGGCTTCGGTCACCGCCTGTGAGGGTTGTCGCGGGGGCATGGCGGGTTGGACAGAAGAGATGGGGTTCATGGCTCAACTCCTTACCTTGAAGGGATTTTTAAGGGACAAACGGGGTTGTATGTGACTCCTTTAGTGGAGGGGTTATGGCTTTGCAAAGAGTTTGTCGTGTTGTGATCTAATGTGCTTGAATTTCTAAGCGAATACGACGCAAATACCCTTTTGCCAGTCTCCTATGATAAGGGTCGGCAAAAGGGTTTGAGGCGGTGCAAATGCAATCAGGCTAAATGGCGACACACACTCGAGTGGATTCTGCTGGGCGCGGAGCCGCCGGCGCTTTACGTAAGCTGCGAGATGCTTCAACAAACCCCTCTTTGAGTTCCGTGATGAGGCGTTCCACTTCGCGGATCGCCTCCACATCACAGGAGACATTGGCGTGGGTAAGCCGGTTGATCATGTAGGCGTAAAGGCTTTCCAGGTTCGTGGAGATTTCACCCCCTTGCTTCATATCCAGGGCGGTGGTGAGCTCGGTGATGATGGCCATGACTTTGGAAATGTAGTGTCCTTTGAGGTCGTGTCGACTCTCCTGAATGCCGCGTTCAGCAAGGTGGAGAAACTTAATGGCGCCTTCGTAGAGCATGATGAGGAGGCGATCTTTGGGAATGTCCTCGGAAATGGCGGATGTGGCGTAAGCGTTGTATGTCATGGGTGTCATCTTAAAAGTGTTTCCTTATGCTCGTCGGGTGATTGGTGCCTTGTGCGTGCCTATTTACCGGATGAAATCTGCCGGTTGATGTTGGCGATGCCCGCCAGCTGTCCAGAGAGCTGGTCGCCGGTGGCCTTGTACTCCGCAATGACATTTTCAAGGGAGTTGAGCCTCTTTCGCAAGCGACTCTCCGATCGGTCGGCTTTTTCTTCAACGCGCGTGATCTGCTTATCCAAAGACTCCACCTTGGTTTTGAATCCGTTGCTACCGGTGGTGATGATGCCGGAGCCCGGGTCGTTGAAACCTGAAATAAGATTTCCCAGCTTGACGGCAAACCCCTCGTTTTCCTCTTGGGTCTGGGTGAAAAAGCGAATCAGCTCTTCGGGATGTTTGGTGTTGGCCTCAGCCAGCTTGCCGGCGTCCAGCTCCAGATAACTCTTGCCGAACTCAGGGCTTTGCTTGTCGGTAATGCGGCCGAAGCGGATTCCAACATCGGTAAGGCTTTTCAGGTTTTCGTTGCCGGAAAAGGTGCTGCTGACCAATCGCATCAGAGAGCTTTTGATGCGGTTGACCGACTGGTCCCCAAAGAGAATGCCTGGGTCTTTGTCCTGACCGTTGTACTTCTGGTTTTCATGAAAGAAGGCAAGGACGTTGTTGAAACTCTCCACAAACGAGGAGAACTTTTCAGCCAGTGCCGCGTGGTCCACACCCACACGAAAGCTGGTGGGCCCGCAGGTTTGGGTCAGGGTGATGGAGACATCTTTGATCACATCATCAAAAGTGTTTTCAGGGCGGTGGATGTTTTTAATTCCGTCTGCGGTGATGATAGCATCGGCCGCAGTCTGGGTGACGCGAAGGGCCTTGGGAGAATCCTTGGCAAGTGGGGTTTCCTCAGGATGTTCGTTTGACTGGGGAACAAGGGCCGAGAGGCCCTGGGCGTCGAAGCTGTTTCCGTCAGAATCTTCGAAAACCTCAATGGAGAGGGTGTTCTTCTGGCCCGTGGCATCGGCAGAGAGGGTCAGGTATTCAAACTCGCCATCGGAAATCACTCCGGCGGTCACGCCGCTTTTCTCTGCGTTGATGGCGTTTGCGAGGTCCCGTAAGGTAAAGTTGTCCCCCACTTTGATTTCGATGGCTTCGCCCTCACCCACTGTGATGGAGAGAAGACCGCTCCCTGGGTGCTCATCGGGGGAAAAAGGCCCGCTGGCAAGTTTTTCTGCGGTGGCCAGCTGATGCACCTCTATAGTGTAGGTGCCGTTTTTGGAGAAGCGTCCGGCGCTTAAGGCGTAGCTGTCTGGATCGCCACCCGAGGCGATGTGCTGACTGAAGGCGCTGGGGTAGCGGAGATCCCGTGTGGCGCTGTTGAGGCCTGAGAGTTCTTGCTGAAGCGAGGCGTAAGCTGAAATGAGTACATTGTAGTCCTCTTTCTGCTTGGTCAGCTTTTCAGCTGGTTTTCTCTCGATTTCGGTAATCTGTTCGACAATGTTGTCAACGTCGATTCCCGAAGCGATACCACCCACAGTAATGCCCATGGTTTCCCTCCACCGGACGTGATTCTGGTTTTTTTACGTGCAAGCTGATTTTGCCTCAAAGTCTGCCGATGAAAAGCCTTCACCGGCAGACTCCTTTTAATCGTTTACTGAATAAGGCTCAGTACAGATTGAGGCAGCTGGTTTGCCTGAGAGAGCATTGCCGTTCCTGCCTGCTGCATGACCTGAAGTTTGGTCATGTTGGCTGTCTCGGATGCAAAGTCTGTATCGAGGATACGAGACCGTGATGCACTCAGGTTTTCAGACACGTTGGAGAGGTTCTGGATGGTGGACTCGAAGCGGTTTTGAACCGCACCGAGGTTGGCGCGCATGTCATCCACCTGACGAATGGCGCTGTCTACACTTTTGATGGTGTTGTTGGCAGCCTCAGTGGATGAGACGTCGGCGTTGGCAATGGCACCCTTGGCCTGGACATTGTCTTCAGAAAGGGTGGCAAAGCCTGCGTCGGCGGCGTTGGTTCCCGAGAGTTCCAGGGTGTTGCCAGCGGTGAGGGACACGGAGCCTGTCACTCGCAGATCCTGGAAATTGGAGTCAAAGGAGGTGGACTTGACACCGCCGCCAAACATGGCGTTGGTGACTTCGGCATTGCTGGTGCTGATGACGATGTCACGGCCGTCTTCTGCCGTGAGGACGAGCTCGCCGTCGTCATCGACACTTGCCTTGACGCCAGTCATATCGTTCTTAGCGTTGATGGCGTCGACTAGGCTGCCATCGGCGTCATTCGCTTTGAATGACGTGGGTCCGATATCCACACCGTTGATGGTGAGGTCGCCATTTTTAAGGGTTCCTGCGCCCACATTTTTTGCACCATCATTGCCTGCGACATTGGTACCGGAGTAGTCTTCGGCTTTCATGTCTCCGGCGCGGAAGCTGGTGGTTGCACTGGCGTAGACGCCTTCAAGGCTGGTTCCCTCCATGCCTTCGCCCTGATCCTCTTCCTGCATGCCGCGGATGTTGTTGATGCGTTCGGCAATGGCCTTTGCAGAGCCGCTGCCATAGTTGGCGCTGTTGGTGTCTTTCAGGTCGGCCGTTGATGCGGCGTTGAGATCACCGCCGTACTTGGCTTCGGCAATATCAACCGCGGAGGTGCCTTCGACCTGAACAGAGACATCCCCTTTGGTGATGGCGTTGGTGGTTTCTCCTTCCTGGATACCGATGCTACCGGCGTCAGCGGCATCGTTTCCAAGGGAGACGCGGGAACCGGTGGACTGAACAATGCCGGGCTGAGAGCCAAGGGCATTGGCCTTGACGTTGACCAGGTCCACACCAATGGTTTCGTTTGCGTTGGCACCCACCTGGAAGCTGAAAGTGCCTTCGCTGCCGTTTAAGATGTTTTTGTTGTTGAAGGTGGTGGCTTCGGCGATTCGGTCGATCTCGCTTACCAGCTGGTCAATCTCAAGTTGGATGGACTCGCGGTCCTGGGCGGTGTTGGTGTCGTTTGCCGCCTGTACGGAGAGTTCGCGAATCCTCTGGAGGCTGCCGGTGGTCTCCTGAAGCGCACCTTCAGCGGTTTGTGCCAGGGAGATGCCGTCGTTTGCGTTTCGGACCGCTTGGTTCAGACCCTTGATTTGGGAGGTCATGCGATCGCTGATGGCCAGGCCTGCTGCGTCATCTTTTGCGGAGTTGATTCTCAGGCCGGATGAGAGCCTCTGAAGGGATTTGTTGAGGCTGGATGCGGTGTTGCCCAAGTTGCGCTGGGCGTTAAGGGATGTGACGTTGGTGTTGATTGAAATTGCCATTTGAAAATTTCCTCCATGAAAAAAACAGCATTTCTAAAAATCGGCGTCCGTGCCGAACCAGCTTGTCGAATCGCGAAAGGGTGTGTCTTTCATTTGGAATGGGCATCCTGCCCGGAAAGCAGACTCTCTTTCGTGATAAATCTTTTATCGGAAGGGGGGGCGATGAGGTTAAGTGAAAAATTGAGGTGAAATACTGAAAAAGCAGGAATAGAGGCGGGAAGCTGTTTTAAAGCCCCATGGGGCACAGCTGAGGTAAAAAACAGAAAGGGCCCAGGCCAGAAGGCTCAGACCCTTTGCTGATGGGGGCAAAGGCGGCTATCCCTCTGTGGGAGAGTCGCTGTGTTTGGGCTTGGAGAGGAGGTCTCTTAAGTTTTTAAGGAGCCAGGTGACCTCGTTGATGGGGTCGATGGCAAGGCCTGAGTGGCTGATAGAGAGGCGATCCACCATATAGTCAAAAAGGGTTGAGAAGTCTCCGGCATCCTCGTTATCAGATGGCGTGTGATGGTCGCGAATTTGAGTAAGCAGGTGCACTGCAGCCGAAATTCGTCTTACCTGCTGCTCCTGGGGGGAATCATTGGCACGGGTGAGGTACTTCATGGCTCGATCAATCATCTGGATCATCTCATCCTGACTTAAGCCACGATGGTCTTCTGGAGGGGTTGGGTGGGTGGATGTCATGGGCTCCTCCCTCGGAAAAAATATGACGTGAATAAAAACGGCTGCGCACGGTGGAAGACTGGAACCATGGAGCAGCATGGGTTTTGGGCTCATGTTGACACAATGTGAGCTGTGCTGAGGTGTCGTATGGTCTGGTCAGGGGTGTGTCTTTTGGGAAACGATGTCATGCAGAGCGAGAGGATGGGATGCGTGGGGTGAACATCGTATTGTTTGGTAATAATACACCAACACCCTTGGAAATGCCACTGGGAAATCATGGGGAAAGTAGATGGTTTTAGTCGAAAATAGGTGGGGTTGTATCAAAAGCCTTGTCGCCTCTGGGAGAAGCATGGGTTGGGACTTATTCTCTATTAGGGGACGTTTGCATCTGTTTGACCTTGCCGAGTGAATCGGTTATGACATAGCGATAAGAAGCGGGCGTTTTTTTCCTGTGACCCTTGGGTTGAATATAGTGAGGTGTTGCTTTTTTTGGTCCCGTTGTTTTCATGTCACCCGCGCTGCGGGTGTTTTGGTTTTTAAAGGGAAAAAACGTCTGCCAGACCATGATATCAGGAGAATCTGTTTGAAAATTGTTATCGTAGGAGCCGGTGAAGTGGGATTCCATATCGCCAGCCGTCTCTCACTGGAAAATAAAGATGTGGTGGTGGTGGACACCAGCAATGAAGCCCTGAAACGGGTCTCTGAGAACCTGGATGTACAGGTGGTGAAAGGTTCGGGAAGCAGCCCAGAGGTACTCATTGATGCTGGCATAAAGACCGCTGATATTCTTTTGGCTGTGACCGACAGCGATGAGGCAAACCTTGTGGCGTGTCTTACCTGTGATATCCTTTCTCCCGCCACCAAAAAGCTGGCTCGCATTCGACTTGCCGACTACGACGCCTACCACAAACACTTCAGTGAAAGTGCCCCCCATATCAACACCATCATCAACCCGGAGATCGAAGTGGTAAAAACCATTTATCGGTTGATGCGGGTGCCGGGGTCTGTGGATGTGGGAGAGTTTGAGGGCGGCCGAGTAAAGATCGTGGGAATGCGCCTTGACGAAGAGAGTGTGCTGGCCGGTCTGAAGCTGGCAGAACTGCCGTCTCGCGTGGGGGGCGTTCGTCCTCTGATTGCGGCCATCGTTCGAAACGGCGTCCTTATTATACCCCATGGTGGAGATACCCTTAAGGCTGGCGACCTGGTCTACTTCATTAGTGAAGAGTCCAAGATGAATGAGGTGCTGCACCTGTTCAACCGGCGAATGAAGCCTGTGAAAAGGGTTCTCATTGTGGGTGGTGGGCGCATTGGAAGTCGTCTGGCCGATTTTCTGGAGTCCAAGCACATTCATACCAAGATTGTGGAGAAGGATACGGCCCGATGCCGTGTGCTTGCCGAACGTATGAACCGGGCGGTTGTCCTCTGCGGAGATGGCTCGGATCAGGGCCTTCTGGTTGAAGAGAACATCAAAGATATGGATGTGGTGGTCTCTTTGACCGATGACGAAGAGACCAATATTCTGGTTTCTCTTCTGGCCAAAAGCATGGGGGCGGAAAACACCATCACCAAGATCAGTAAGTTCAGCTACTTTCCTCTTATGGGCACCATTGGTGTGGAGCAGGTGGTGAGCCCGAGGCTTTCGGCCATCGATTCCATTTTGCAGCATATTCGAAAGGGAAAAGTGCTTTCTGCGGTGAGTGTGCATGGCGAGCAGGCCGAGGTCATTGAGGCCGTGGCCCTTCAAACCTCTGAAATTGTGGATACACCCATCAGCAAGGTCTCTTTTCCCAAAGGGGCGCTTTTGATCTGTATTCTGCGTGACGAAGAGGTGATCATTCCCACAGGCGAGAGCGTAATTCGGCCTGATGATCGGGTGATTATTTTTGCCACTCGGGAAGCGGTCCCTCGCATTGAAAAGATGCTTACCGTCAAGCTGGAGTTTTTTTGATGCGCTGGCCAGTGGTGACCTATATTACCGGAATTCTCCTTTTTGCCCTGGGGCTCTGCATGCTTCCAGCGGCTCTTTGCGCCTATCTTTATGATGGGGGTGACTTTGTCCCTTTGATTCTTTCGGGACTTTTTACCACCCTTTCGGGGGCTGTGGCCATTCTTTCGTGCCGGGACACCGCCTTTGAGAACATCAGCCAAAGAGAGGGGATGGCCATTGTGGCAGTGGGCTGGACCGTGGTGGGTATTTACGGTGCCCTTCCGTTCTATTTCAGCGGTGCTTTTCCTCAGTTTGTGGATGCCTTTTTTGAGTCGGTCTCTGGTTTTACCACAACGGGTTCTTCGGTGCTGACCAGCATTGAGACGGTGCCCAAAGGCATTTTGTTCTGGCGCAGTCTGATTCAATGGCTTGGGGGAATGGGCATTATTGTGCTCTCTTTGGCCATTCTTCCCTTTTTGGGTGTGGGCGGCATGCAGCTTTACAAAGCCGAGGTGCCAAGCCCTGTTCCGGATAAGCTCAAGCCCCGCCTCTCTGAGACCGCCTCGATCCTCTGGAAGGTCTATGCTCTGATCTCGGTGGTGGAGGTGGTGCTTTTGCTTTTTGGTGGGATGAGCTTCTACGACGCCCTTTGTCATACCTTTACCACCATGCCCACCGGCGGATTCTCCACAAAAAATGCCTCGGTGGCCGGATTCAACAGCACCTATATAGATGTGGTGATCATTGTCTTTATGGTGCTTGCTGGAATCAACTTCTCGCTTCACTATCAGATGCTCAGGGGGAAGACCCTGGCATTTTGGCAAGATGCCGAGTGCCGGTGGTTTCTCATTATCGTGGCCGGACTTTCCCTTGTGGTGAGTCTTGATATTCACGGATCTGTCTACAAAAGCTTTGGTGAGGCATTTCGGTATGGCAGCTTTCAGGTGGTATCTATTATCACCACCACCGGCTATGCCACGGCGGATTACGAGCTCTGGCCGGGCTTGAGTCAGGTGCTGATCTTTCTCTGTATGTTCATCGGGGCTTCGGCAGGCTCTACCGGCGGCGGCATGAAGGTGGTGCGGGTGATGCTCTGCATGAAATACTGCTACAGAGAGCTCTACACCCTTATTCATCCTCGGGCCGTCTCCAGTATAAAGCTGGCGGGAAAAGCGGTCTCCGAAGATGTTATGCGAAGCATTATCGGGTTTATCGCCATTTATATCGGTTTGTTTGGTGTTTGCTCGGTGCTTCTGGCGGGAATGGGCGTGGATTTTGTCACCGCCTTTACAGCCGTGGGGTCGTGCATCGGAAACATCGGACCGGGGTTCGGTCTGGTGGGGCCGGCAGAAAACTTTGCCCTGATTCCTTCGGCAGGCAAGTGGATTCTGATCTGGTGCATGCTTCTGGGTCGTCTGGAGATCTATACGGTGATCATCTTTCTGGTGCCCGAATTCTGGCGAAAGTAGGTTTTTGTTCTTTGGGAGCTCTCTATTTCGTTTTTTTAAGTGCAATGAAATGTTTTCTCTGAAGTCACAATGGGATGGCGCTCGTCTGTGTCCAATGGGCATCCTCTCGATTTGAGGGTTTCGCATTTTTATTCGTGAAAAAATGGCCGACCCCTTGTTTTCGGCTTGACAGGGTCGCCGCAATTTGAGTATAAGCTCCAAGTCTTTGAGACGCGAGGGTCGTTAACTCAGTCGGTAGAGTATCTGCCTTTTAAGCAGAGAGTCACTGGTTCGAGCCCAGTACGACCCACCATGCGTCCCCATCGTCTAGCCTGGTCCAGGACACCGGCCTTTCACGCCGGCGACAGGGGTTCAAATCCCCTTGGGGACGCCACATTTTTTCAAGGCAGCAAGACCTGCCAAGCCAGATCATAGATTTCAAGGGGCTGCCCGAATGCTTGGGCCAGCCCCTTTTTTGGTTGCAAGAGATCAGCGCCTGCGCTGGCCCATTCACCTTATGGAGTGGTCATGAAACCCATTGTCGCCGTTATCGGACGCCCCAACGTGGGCAAATCAACCCTTTTCAACCGGATCACCCGTAGCCGTTCGGCCCTGGTGGACGACATGCCCGGTGTGACCAGGGATCGCCACTACGGCGAGGCCATCTGGAACGACGCCCCTTTTTTGGTGGTGGACACCGGTGGCTACCTCATTGATGACGAAGACGCCTTTGCCGGCGCCATTCGCGAGCAGGTGATGCAGGCCATTGCCGAAGCCGACGCCGTGGTGATGGTGATGGACGGCAAAAACGGCATTTCGCCCTACGACCGAGATCTCGTGACCATCCTGCGTGAAAGCCACCACCGCGTCTTCTACGTGGTGAACAAGATCGATGGCGAGAAGCAGGAAGAGAACCTCTACGACTTCTACACCCTCGGAATTGAAAAGCCCTATCCGGTCTCCGGCGAGCACGGCTACGGGGTGCCAGATCTCCTCGATGATCTGGTCTCGTCCTTTCCCGAGGCGGCAGCCTATCCCGAAGAGGAGGATGAGGTCATCAACGTGGCGGTTGTGGGACGTCCCAATGCGGGAAAGTCCTCTTTCATCAACCGCATCACCGGCCAGGATCGCCTGGTGGTGAGCAACGTGGCCGGCACCACCCGCGATTCCGTGGATACCATGGTGAAACGCCACGGCCAGCAGTACCGATTCATCGACACCGCCGGTATTCGCCGAAAAGGCAAGGTGAAGGAGAAGCTGGAGAAGTTTTCGGTTTTAAAGGCCATCAAGAGCATGGATCGCTGTGATGTGGCCCTGATTCTCATCGATTCCTCGGAAGGGGTCACCGATCAGGACGTCACCGTGGCGGGCTACGCCCATGAAAAGGGATGCGGGGTGATCTTCGTCTTCAACAAGTGGGATCTTGTGCCCGCAGACGAGAAAAATCCCAAGCTCTTTAAAGAGCGTCTCGACATGGGTGCAAAATTTCTTACCTTTGCGCCCTACACCACCATTTCAGCCCTCACCGGCCAGCGCGTGGAGAAGATCTTTGATCAGATCCACTCTGTGTACGAGCAGTACAACACGCGTTTTTCCACCGGCGAGGTGAACCGCATCATCGACTGGGCCACGGAGCGTACACCGCCTTCACTCCATAAAGGAAAGCGCCTGAAGTTTTTCTACTCCACCCAGGTCTCCACCAAGCCGCCCACGTTTGTCTCTTTTGTGAACTATCCGGAAGCGGTGCACTTCTCCTACCGACGCTTTCTTTTGAACCAGCTCAGGGAGTACACCGGGCTGAGCGAGGTGCCCATCAAACACCTCTACCGCGAAAAGAGCGGTCGCATTGAGTTTGGACCCAAGGCCGACGAGAACACCAATATGCGAAACAAGGGACACAAAGACAAAGAGAGCCGCAACAAAGAGAAGAAGAAAAAAGAGCGCAAAGAGCAGAGCAAGAAGAAGCAGCTCAGAGACGGCCGCAAGGCCTGATAGGCCTTTATCCGCAGGTCTGCGGGTGATGCCTCCGGCGGGCAGGGACGGTGCCCCTGCACCCCAGTTTCGCAAATGCTCCACGCCTTCGGCGTGTCACATTTGCTCATAGAAAGGCCCTTCCAGTGAATGCTGGAAGGGCCTTTCTGCATTGGGATTGTGTTTTAGGCCGTGACGAATTAAAAACAGATTGTGATTGGACATTGATGAATTTCACGGCCACAGGCCGTAAGCAAATGAGACGAGGGCGAGGAACGAACCCGAGGCGCATTTGCGAACCTGGGGT
>JAKSCC010000174.1 GCA_022360815.1 Desulfobacterales bacterium | reverse complement strand
TCCCAGCAACCCGGATCATCCATCCAGCCCGGCCAAAGCACCACCTTTGCCGTCACCTTTGATCCAGACCAGACGGGAGATCGAAAAGCCACCCTCTCCATCGCAAACAGCGACACCGATGCAACCCCTTACACCTTTGCTATCCAAGGCACCGGAGTCGCCCCTGAGATCGCCATCTCAGGAAACGGCAATGCCATCGTCAATGGAAGCACCACCCCGAGCGCCGCCAACCATACCGACTTTGGAGACGTGGACACGGGCACCGGAGCCCTGACCCGCACCTTCACCATCCAAAACAGCGGCACCGGAACCCTCTCTCTTTCTGGAGACCCCCTTGTTTCGGTCTCAGGAGACCACGCCTCCGAGTTTACCGTCTCCCAGCAACCCGGATCATCCATCCAGCCCGGCCAAAGCACCACCTTTGCCGTCACCTTTGATCCAGATCAGACGGGAGATCGAAAAGCCACCCTCTCCATCGCAAACAGCGACACCAATGCAAACCCTTACACCTTTGCTATCCAAGGGACCGGAGTCGCCCCAGAGATCGCCATCTCAGGCAACAACAATCCCATCGTCAATGGAAGCACCACCCCAAGCATCTCCAATCATACGGATTTTACCTCCGCCGTATTCCCCTCCGGTCAAGTCAAACGCACATTCACCATCTCCAACACCGGTACCGACAGCCTTTCAATTGAAGAAGTAACAGCAAAAACATCAAATGGTGTCGTTAGCTCCTCTTTTGAAGTCAGCCAAAATTGGAGCAACAACCTTTCCCCCGGATCGTCCACACCCATTGTCGTCACTTTTACGCCCAATTCTGTGGGTCCCATCTTGGCCATTCTTCATATTAAAAACAGTGACCCAGATGAATCCGACTTTTACTTCCATATTCGGGGAGAAGGTATCCAAAGTGTCATTACCTGGACGGGGAAAAACGGAACCCCCAACTGGAATGACCCTGCCAACTGGAACCTGAACAGGGCCCCAGGACCCTACGACATGGTTCAGATAGAAGGGGCAGGCACCATTGAACTCACAGCTTCTGTGTCCATTTCACAACTTCTTATCAAAGAGGTATTCACAGGAACCCTTCGGATTAGGGAACACGCCCTCACGATCAACGGAGATCTTACGATTGGCGGAGGAAACTTCCTGGGAGAAAACGGGACCATCACCGTCAAAAATTCTTTTATCCAGACCGGTGGGTATTTCTCTTCCACTTCCGAGACCTTTACCCTAACAAGCAACTTCAAACGGTCTGGCGGAACTTTTCACCACAACAAAGGAGAAATTTTCTTTACTGGCCCCGACCATACTATCACTGGTTCCACAACATTTTTCACCTTTACCTGCGACCACCAAACCCCTTCCATTTTCACATTTGAAGCCGAGACCACCCAAACAATCGAAGGCCTCCTCAAAATCAAAGGACCCGGAGAGACCAAAACCCGCCTTCAAAGTAGCCTTGAAGGAGTTCACTGGAACCTTCACGCCTCAGGAAGTTATATTCTACACAGTCTTTCGATCAGCGATTGCAACAACACCGGTGAAAGGCTCCTCTCCTGTGGCAACAGCATCGACCACGGCCACAACAACTTCCTCGCATTTGGTGAAGAAACGCCATGTATAGCAACCATTAAAAATGCACCCTCTCACCCCATCAGAGAGAATACCCTGGCCCTGACCATCGGAGGCATCGGAGTAGCTTATTACATCTGGTCCCTGGATGATGGACCGTGGAGCACAGCCAACGATGTAAAGACCCCTCTCCAGCTTGAGCTCCCAGAGAAACGAAGCTATAAACTAAAAGTATGTGGCAAAAGCACTTCGGGAGTGTACCAACCCCAAGCATCCGCAACCACCCTTGATATCCACATTGATCGCACACCACCCACGGCTCAGCTTTTTGGAGTACCAACCGGTCAAACAGGTCGCACCCAGGCCCTTGTCATACCCAAGGGTCTTCAGATGACATGCTACAGATTTAGCCATAATGGAGGGACCTGGAGTCCAATCCTCTCGTGCAACCTCCCTATTGAACTAAACAACCTCTCTAATGGCTCTCACACCCTTGAGGTTATAGGTTGTGATGCTGCGGGAAATTGGCAAGCTGAAGATGCAGCCACTCTGGCCGAATGGCATGTTTCAACATCCCTTCCCGAAGCCATTCTTACCCAGCTGCCCCTCGCCTTTACACAGCAAAAAGGTCATAGCATCACAGTTTCAGGCAATAACATGCCCCTTGAAACCTATCGATATCGCCTTGATATAAATAATCATACCGGCACGTGGTATACGGCACCGGCAGATCAACCCATCGCTTTTGAAAACCTTAGCGATGGAAATTACACTCTCTTTGTCAATGGTTCTGCCCAAGGACTCTGGCAAGACGGGGCAGAAGGAGATACCCCTCAAGCAGCAACCATCCATCAGTGGACTGTAGACACCCTTGCCCCGGCTGCTGCCACCCTTACATCAAAAAACAGTGTGCCCGATGCCAGCTGTATAGAGATCAGCTGGCCACATACAGATGGATTCAGCTACCGCATCTGGTATGCTTCCACCGCCTTTACTCAAGAGACACTCGACCAGGCCATTTCACTTTTTGCCGGCCAACACCTTAAAATGGACGAAACAACAGCACGGTTTCAAATCCATCGTCTTCAAGAGGGCACCCGCTACTGGTTTGCCATCCAGCAAGTTGATCAGGCAGGCAATGTTTCTGAGCTAAGCAACGTGGCAACCACTGCCACCCTTGCACTGCGCCCTGTCATCGCTTCCATCTCACGGCCAGACAACCAAACCGACAATGGAAAACAACGCCCTCTAGCGCTTTTCGGATCCCACTTTATGGGAGCATCGGGTGCCAACATCGTCCATTTCACCAGTAACGAAATTGGCTTTACACTTGCCTCTGAGGCGGGAACCGACTCACAAATCAACCTTCACATTCCAACGGGCGCTCCACCGGGGACCTATCAAATCCATGTAGTCAATACCCATGGCATTTCAATGCCATCGGAGGCTACCTGCATCATCACTGAAGCCCCTGAGCCGATACCCCACATCACCCAAATCACACCGGCTCTCGCCTTGACAGGAGCGCAAACGCAATTAACGATTTCGGGGCACCATTTTCCTCAGGAGTCTTTTCAAGCTGACCTTATCGCCCCCAACGGCACAGTCATACCCCTTGAAGGTGTTCAACCTCTGGATGATTCAACATTCAAAGCTCACCTTGTTCTTAGCGCTTCCGATGAGCAAGGGTTCTACAGCATTCGAATCAATCAAGAGCACGAAAGCGCCATACTCATAGAAATCTGCCACCCGATAAATCTTCAAACCGGCGACGCGCTAACCGGGGCTGTCACAACCCATCTGCCCGCCGATACTCCTTCTGCTTTTCCCCTTCCCGTAGATATCAACCTCACCACGGATCAAAGCCTTGAGGCCCACTGGGTAGACGCCAATCCCGCCAAAATTTCCATCTCCTTTGAAGCAGGAACCGAACTGGAAAAAAAACAGGAGCAGCAGCAAAACAGACACGATTATGATGTGATCATTCTACCCCCCCGTCAGCTTCCTCTCACCCAACACATCGCCGAGTCCCTTGGCGAAGAGAGCACCCTCTTCAGCATGGGAGCCGAGAATCTTATGAGCCTTAAAAACGGAAGAACTTTCTACACAGAGATCGAGGTCATCCGACCGTCAGAAAGCCCGGCCCCCAAAATTTACTATGTGTCCCCCCAAGAAGAGCTCTCGCTTGCCGGTGTTTCAGGCTCCATCAATGGTTTCTTATTGGAGCCGGGCGGCACTCCCCTTACCATTCGCTATGACACACCTTTTCCGGGCCAAACCACGTGGACAATAGGACTTCTCATGAACCATATGTCCACTTATGCGGTTGGATCTCCTTTAAGCTCTCCGCCAACACCAAGTAATCGAAAAAAATTCGGTGTCTGCTTTGTTCAATCAATACCAGACGGCTTTGGGGTAAAGGGAGTCGCAGCCGTGCTCTTTCTTTTTGCAGCAGGAGTTGCCTTTGAAACCCAGAGAAGAAGAGCAAAAAAATAAAATACCTTTGGAGCGATCACCACAAAATGTGGGACCATTTTCAAAAAAGCGATCTACCGAAGACCGGCCCGTCTAAAAACAACAAAGGCGGCACCTTAACGGGAGCCGCCTTTGCTGTTTTTCAATTGTAATGATCCAGTTATCCGTTGTCTCTGGAAATCCTACTGGGAGCCAAGCTTTTGCCCAGTTTCAGCTAAACCGCCAGAGCCCGAGAGACAATTTCATAGACCCCCGTTGCCAAATTCTCGGTGGCAAGAATGCGATCAAGCCGCTCTTTGATGAGAGCCTGACGCCCATCATCGTAGCGCTTCCAACGGTTAAACCCCCCTGCCATGCGAGCGGCAATGCTGGGGTTGATCTCGTTTAAGGCGATCACCGTATCGGCCAGAAGATCGTAGCCTTTGCCGTCTTTTCGGTGAAAATGAAAGGGGTTTGCCTGGCAGAAGGCCCCGATGAGTGCCCTGACCTTGTTGGGATTTTTCATCTCAAAGGCGGGGTGTTTTTTGAGCTCAAGCACCTGCTCCAGTGTGCCGGGGGCCTTGGAGACGGCCTGGGCCGTGAACCATTTATCCAGAACAAGGGTGTCGTCTTTCCAGGTCTCATAAAAGCGGGAGAGCGCCTCCTTCTTTTTGTCACAGGAGAGCCCTGCCAGAGTCGAAAGCCCTGCCAGCTCGTCGGTCATATTGGATGACGAGGCAAACGCTTCGAAACAAAAATCAGGTGCCTCCACTCGCGCAAGAAAAGAGAGACAAACGCCCTTGAGCCTGCGACGCGCCATGGCATCCGAATCAAGGGTGTAGGGGCCAGAGTTCGAGCAGGCAAGGTAAACCGCCTTAAACTCTTCATGGAGGGTCTTGGCAAGGGTGTTTGCCACAAACTCACGGGCTGCGTGAATGCCTTCCACATCAATGCGCTTCATGCGATCTCCCAGCTCAATTTCCGAGGGCAGGGAAAGGGCCTGGGCGATCAGCGCCTTGTCCAGGCTTGGGTGGGTCAAGGTCTCCCGCACCGCATCAATAAGGGCCGGACTCAGCGTAAGGGTCTTCCCCTTGGAGAGCTCTTCCACCATGGACAAAATGGTATCGGCAAAGAGCTGCTGGGCCGCATCCCAGCGGTTAAAGGCATCGGTATCATGGGCCAAAAGAAAGATCAGCTCCTCTTGGGTGTAGGCGATGCGCTTGTTTATGGGGGCGGAAAAGCCTCGAAAAAGAGAAGGAACAGGCTCTTGCGTTAGACCCACAAAACGGAAACTCTCCATGTTGGAGGCAAAGTCAAGCACCCGCTCGGTAGGGGCATTTTTCCCGTCTTCTCCTTCCAGAACAAGGGGCAGAGGCTCTCCGTCTCTTCCCAGAAGCCCCATCTTCACCGGCATCTGCATGGGCCTTTTTCCGTTCTGACCAGGGGTATCCGGCACCTTTTGCGTGAGCGTCAGGGTGTATGCTCCGGCCTTCTCGTCAAAGGTTCTGTCCACATCCACCTTCGGGGTTCCGGCCTGGGAGTACCAGAGCCGAAAGCGGGAGAGGTCTACTCCCGAGGCATCTTCCATGGCCTTTACAAAATCTTCGCAGGTCACCGCGCACCCGTCGTGGCGCTCAATGTAAAGGTCCATCCCTTTGGCAAAGCCTTCACCACCCAGAAAGGTGTGGATCATGCGAATGATCTCGGCCCCTTTGTTGTAAACCGTTGCCGTGTAAAAGTTGTTCATCTCCATGTAGGATTCCGGGCGAATGGGGTGGGCCATGGGTCCGGCATCTTCGGGAAACTGAGCCGCACGAAGCACCCGCACATCCGAGATCCGCTTCACCGCCCGAGACCCCATATCCGATGAGAACTCCTGATCACGAAAAACAGTCAGCCCCTCCTTAAGGGAGAGCTGAAACCAGTTGCAGAGCGTCACCCGGTTTCCGGTCCAGTTGTGAAAATACTCATGACCGATCACCCCTTCAATGCCCTGAAAATCGGTATCGGTGGCTGTTTCCGGTTTTGCCAGCACATACTTGGAGTTAAAGATATTGAGCCCCTTGTTCTCCATGGCACCGGCATTGAAGCTGTGGGTCGCCACCACCATGTAGGTGTCCAGGTCGTACTCCAGACCAAAGGTCTTCTCATCCCAGGCCATGGACTTTTGAAGGGAAGAGAGAGCGTGGTCGCACTTGTCCGCATCTTCGTGGTCCACGTAAAACTTCAGGGCCACATCACGGCCCGAGGCGGTGGTAAAAGAGCCCTCCACACAGGCCAGATCCCCTGCCACCGCAGCAAAAAGGTAAGACGGCTTTCTGTGGGGATCTTCCCAAGTGGCAAAGTGGCGGCCGTCATCCAGATCGCCCTTATCGATCAAATCGCCGTTGGAGAGCAGCACCGGATATTTCGCCTTTTCCGCCTCCACCGTACAGCGAAAACTTGCCATCACATCGGGCCGGTCCGGGAAAAAGGTGATGCGCCGGAATCCTTCGGCCTCGCACTGGGTGAGAAAGGTGCCATCTGCAAAGTAGAGTCCTTCAAGTGAGGTGTTGGACTCCGGATGAATCTTCACCTTTGTGGTGAGCTCAAAGGCTTGTGGAAGCTCTTTAAGGGTAAGGGTCTCCTCCTTTTC
>JAKSCC010000144.1 GCA_022360815.1 Desulfobacterales bacterium | reverse complement strand
GGGCCACCCAGGTGGCAAGAAGTCCAATAATAAAGATCACCACAATCATTTCGATCAGTGTAAAGCCAGACTGGGATGTTCGAGCAGAGGAGCCTGTGTACATATTCACCTCGGAACGCCGCTTCACATCAACGGCAAGAGCAGATCAACGTGAAAAAGTATCAAGACGTAAAGTGCATGAATGACCAAATCGTGAGGCGACAACACCTCCACACCCTATGCTATTGAGTATCGACTCAATAGCATTAAAAAAGTATATAAAAATTCTCAAAAAACTTCAAGACGCTCACTTCCCAAAGCCCAATATCAAGGCATGAGGCATCTTTTCTCTAACTATAAATAAGGGGTAATTATGAATATTCCAAATTCAGGGAATAAAAAGGCAGGTTGACACGCGATATGTCTACAGTGAATTCCGGACACGCTGAAAAACAGACAAGCCGAAAGCATAACCTTTCGGCTTGTTAAGTTGCAATACTCAAAAAAAGAACTATCCGGAGTTACCCAACATCCCCGCCTTCATGGTCTCCAGGGTGGGGGCCTGCCCCAGCCAGATACCGAAAAGCGCCTGTTTAAAAGCAAGGCCCTTGACCACCGTCTTTTTCTCTCCCTGCTTGTAGATACTGGTTCCCACCCCTGGAACATACACAAGATCATAAATGTCGTCCGGATTGATGTCCTCTTTAAATACCGCAATCATATCATCAATCTCTTTTTGAATGGGCTTGGTATTGCCCTTTGTGGAGCGCTTGAACCCGTCCCGGGTTGACTTGGACATCTTTTTGGAGCTGATAAGAGAGCTGGTGATGTAAAGACGAATGGCCATGGGGGCATCGGCACTGACCACGGCGTTTCCATCGGCCATTTTCTCTTTTAAAAAGAGTGCGGCTACATAGGGCTTGATGGTGACAAACCCCACTTTTTTCTTTCGAATGCCCGATCCGTTGAACAAAAGATCCACGTTTTCAAACTTGAGATGCTCAGGAAATTTCACGTCCTCGGCATCCACAGCAAACGAGCTACCCGCAGCAAGACAAACCATCAGGCATGCCATGACAATGCGTTTCAACATGTTCCCTCCTTATGGTCCAAAATAAGAGTCCGGTTCAAATGCCCATTGCCTCCGGCGGCCCTGCCGGGGGCCAAACTTCTGAAGAGTTTGATAACCAATTTTTCTTTAAATGCACTGGGTCAAATCCCAGCGGTTTCATTTTTCACGCTTTCACCCACGTCATGCAAAAAAAGCGACCCGTCGAAGGTTAAGCTGAGCAATCAAAAACATTGTTTAATGTTTTAAACAAAAACACCCCCTGAAAGCAAGGGGATTTGCAAAACAGGCCCTACCCCTTTGGTCCTCTCCCTTGATATTCCGACACCAAGGGGATATAGCCACACTGTTTTTGATCTTTTTCTGAAAAGACTGGCATACAAAAAATGTGTGCAAGCCTATTTTTACCGTGTCATCGCAGCGTTAAGAACTCACATCAGGAGGTGTCATGAAAGCGTTGTTTGAACCCGCCCATATGGGACAGGTCGATCTTAAAAACCGTTTCTTCCGTTCGGCCACATGGGAGGCCATGGCCCAGGAGAACGGCCACATCAACCAAGCGGTTCTGGACCACTACGAAGCCCTGGCCAAGGGAGGGGCCGCCGCACTGATCACCGGCTACGCCCACGTCCTCAAAGAGGAGCAGCCCAATCCAAGAATGTTTGGGGCCTACGATGACAGCTTCATTTCCGACTACCGTCCCCTGACCCAAAGAGTCCATGAAAACGACTGCCGCATCTTCTTTCAGCTCGTTTACGGAGGATCTTTCACCTGGTACAATACCAAGAGTCGCGAAATCTGGGGGCCGTCTGCCGTCACCAACAAGATCTCAGACATCACCCCCAAAGAGATGACGCCAGAAGATATCCAGACCCTCATCAAGGCCTTCGGACAGGCGGCACGCCGCGCCATGGAGGCCGGATTTGACGGTGTTCAGCTCCATGCCGGCCACGGCTACCTCCTCAACCACTTTCTCTCTCCCTTTTTCAACAGAAGAGAAGATGTCTTTGGGGGCTCTTCTGAAAAACGCGCCCGAGTCATCTTTGACATTTTTGAGGAGATTCGCAAAACCACCACCTCCGACTTTCCCATTCTTATCAAACTCAACTGCTCGGACTTCATGGGAGACAAAGGATTTACCTTTGCAGACTGCCTGGCCCTCTGCAAAAAACTTGATGCCATGGGAATTGCCGCCGTGGAGATCAGCGGCGGCCCGGTCTTCAGGCCTCCCAAAACAGAAAAAGAGAGCACGTTTGCCGTTGAAAACGGCCCCAAAGAGTCCTACTTCAGCCCCTACGCCAGAAAGATTGCCAAAGCCATCAAGGCACCGGTCATCCTTGTGGGGGGGAATCGAAAAATGGAGACCATGGAAAATCTTCTAAACGAAACCGAGATCTCCTTTTTTTCTCTGTCCCGGCCCCTGCTCTGCGAGCCAGACCTTATCAACCGCTGGAGAGACGACAAAAGCTATCGCCCCAAATGCACCTCCTGCAGCCAGTGTTTTGCTCCAGACAAAAACAGCTGCATTCAAAACAGACCCAAAGCCGAGGCAGTTTAATCATCCGCTTTCAACAGGAAAAAAGCATGAAAACCATCATCAAAGCCACCCAAATGTTTGACGGTCTGGGTGGGGAGCGTAAAAACACATTCATCACCCTTAATGGCAACCGCATTGCAAAAATATCAGAGCACGAAGAGCGCTTTGATATGGAAGGGGTGGTGACCCCTGGATTTATTGACCCCCACTCCCACATTGGCATGGAGCGTGAGGGCGAGCCTTGTGAAGAGGGCGAAGCCAACGAGCAGATAGGCCAAATTCTTCCGCTGATCAATCCTTTGGACAGCATCTACTTTGATGACCGCGCCTTCTCCGATGCTGTGGATTTTGGCGTGCTCTATAGCTGTGTGGTTCCGGGAAGCGGAAACCTTATCGGCGGCAAAGCCATGGTCATTCGAAATTTTGCTCGCTTTCGCGATGAAGCGGTGATCAAACACTACGGCTACAAAATGGCTCTGGGACACAACCCCCGATCCACCACAAACTGGAAAGGCGATCGCCCCACCACACGCATGGGAGTCAACGCCATGCTCGAAAAACGCCTTGATGAGGTCCTTCTTAAAAAAGAGAAAGCAGCTTTAGAAAAGGAGAAAAAACTCAACGCCCTGTCGGAAAGACGAGCCAAAGGGGAGCTGGGTGAAACCGAAAACGCTTTTGAAGCCGATGTGATAGAAAGGGAGTACCACCTCTCCTTTGGTCCCGAAGAGAAAGCCCTGCTTGAGCTTTTAAGCGGTGAAAAAATCGCCAAGGTCCATGTCCACAAAGAAGATGATATTCTCTATCTCATCTACCTGGTTGAAAAATACGGTCTTTCTGTAACCTGCGACCACGCCTGTGACGTCTTCCACACCGAAATCTTCAACAAGCTGGCTGAAAAAGAGATTCCCGTGGTCTACGGCCCCATGGGCTCCATCGGGTACAAGGTGGAACTCAAACACGCCCAATACAAAAACACCGCCAAAATTATGGCCTCAGACGCTTTCTACTCCATGATGAGTGACCACCCGGTGACTCTTTCTTCGAGCCTGAAAGAGGGACTGAAATACTTTCTGATCCACGGCATGAGCGAGGCCGAGGCCATCAGCCTCATCACAGGAAAGAGCGCTGCTATCCTGGGAATCGCCGATGAGCTGGGCTCTCTTGAAGAGGGCAAGCTGGCCAGCCTGGTGGTCTGGGACAAATCGCCCCTGCATCTGGGCGCCTACCCCAAGGCTGTTTTTGCTGAAGGCAAAAAAATTCGCTAATTGGTTTGATGCCTCCGGCGGCCCTGCCGGGGGCCAAACTTTTAAAAAAGTTTGACAAACATATTTTTAAATACAGCCGAAGCCCAAGCTGAATAATGACAAAAGCTGTATCGTTACACCTTTGCATCACCAACCTCACGCCTCCCCACCTGTAGGCGGTGACTTTAAGAAAAGTCACTGATTCAAAAAAGACACCCACGACATCGCAGGATAAAAAAGGACCAAACCTCACATGCCATGGGCCTATTCAAGATTTAACCTCTTTTTGAATCCCCCTCAAAAATGATTGACTTTGAATTGAAGAGTTGCCACTTTATAGCCTGTCCCCTCTAAGGGAACATCCGTTTAACGTTTTTCTACGCGCGTGCCGCACAACCCCCTCCCCACTTCGACCGCTCTTCCTCATCTACACACCAAGGATGTGGTTTTGCATGGCACCGGACTTCACACACACATCCATCCAAAATGATTGTTTATGTAAGGACGTTTCATGAAATTCTGTCTCTCTCTTTTATGTAGCCTGATGATTCTCTTTGCCATTGGGGGCTGCAACTCCGGTGGCTCTTCTGGCTCTTCGGTAACGCTCCCTTCTGTTTCAGATCAAAGCTTTTCCGCATACGAAAGGGTTCAGTTGGCGCTGCCCCAGGTTACCCGCGGAAAAAATCCAATCACCTACACCTTGACCCCCTCTCTACCCGAGGGCCTAAGTTTTAACCCAGAGACCCGAACCCTTTCGGGAACCCCATCACAAAGTAGAACCAAAACCACCTACACCCTCACCGCCAGAGACGCCGATGGAGGCTCGGCCTCTTCCTCTTTCGGCATCACCATAACCCCGCGCCTGGCCATTCACACCAGGGGTCTTAACGGATCATACACCATCGAAAACACAGCAGATGGTGGCAGGCGTCTGGACATAACTCAAGATGGGGCCACCCCTTTTGCTGGAACCCTTTCCGAAAACCTGCCCTTCAACCTTGAGATCACCAGCCAGCCTTTGAACCAAACCTGCATCATTCCGCGCCACTTCAAAGCCACCACACCAAGTGAAGGAGCCCGGCTTGTGGAGGTCTACTGCGGTACCCAAAGAATTAGTTCAGCAGGTGAAGTGCCAAGTGACATCCACCCATTTGTCTCACCCGATGGCTCTTATATCGTGTATCGGGCCACCCCGAACTCCGGCACGAAAAAATTTCTTACAATTGTCTCTTTATCAAATGGCAACACCTCGAGGTTGACCTCATCCGGGGCGTTTGAAAACATCGCCTTCACACCAGACGGGTCACGGATTGTCTACACAACAACAAACTCAGATGGCAAAGCCCTCTACAGCCTTTCTCTCGCCCAAGGAGCTCCTATTCGGCTTTCGGGCTATGGAGAATTTAAAGACGAAGGTGTGCGCATAACACCCGACGGTTCTCGCGTTCTCTACCTTTTTCAAGAGGCAGAGCAGTCGACTTACCAACTCTATGCTGCCCCCATTTTGGGTGGCACTCCCACACGCATCAACCAGGAGCTCCCTTCAGGAAAATCGGTAAATGCATTTTACTTAAGCCCCAACGGGGCCCATGTCATTTACGCAGCCGATAAAAACAACAACGGTGCAAATGAATTTTATCGCACCACCTCTTCGGGAGGCTCCTATTTTCTCATCACTCCCAATCGAAACCAGGAAGTGGCACGTTTCGATGCCACCTTTACCAAGACCAGCGGCTATTTTGTCTACTCGACCCGGTCTAAAAATCCCAATGAATTTTTTAGCTTTAACGCATCACAAAATAAACCGGCCAAAAAAATCAGCCCGGAACTCACTTCTGGGCAGGACATCGAGCAGGTTCTTGTTACACCCGATGGCACCTCTGTTCTCTACCATCTTGTTGAAGGAAGAAATTTTATCGGTATCAACCGAATTCCCATTGAGGGGGGAACGGCAACACGCATCATCTCTCCAGCCTTTTCGGGAAACAGAATCGGGCACCTTGTTGTCAGCCCCGATTCAAGCACCGTCCTTTTTGACTCTGACCGTCAACAAAGAGACAAATACGAACTTTTCGCCGTTCCGGTTTTAGGTGGACCCATCACAAAATTGAATCGTTCACTGGAAAACCAAAGAGCCTCTGTCTCCCCTTGTTTCCTCATCAGCCCAAACAGTCGACGCGTGGTGTACCGGGTCGAATACGGAGATGGTGCAGCGGGTCGCAATAATATAGGACGGCTCTACAGTGTTCCCGTCACCGGAGGAACCAGCGTCGAGCTCAATGGCCCCCTTTCGGCTGGAAGACGGGTCACCGGCCACTCCAGCCCCGGATTTCAAATCAGTCCAGACAGCTCACGGGTGGTCTATGTGGCGAATCAGGACCAAGCAACGGCCTTTGAAATGTACAGTGTCCCCATTGAAGGAGGGCGCTCCGTTAAAGTAAACGGTGCCCTCCCTGCCAACTCCACCGGATTTGGCGGAAGCTTTGAAATCGACCCAAGGGAGTCGATTTTTACAGGTGGTGGATCCCGCGTGGTCTACACCATCACACAGGAAGACTCCAGGGGTAATCTGGCCGTCTATCTGCACTAGATAGAAAACACTTCGCACTCAAACAAAAAAGCACCCATGAAATGCTTGGCATCTCATGGGTGCTAACTCTTTTTCGCCATACTGCCCACAGCCCCTTACCTTGCCTATGGCCTTCTGCCTTATGACGTCTTCATGGGTTAAAAATACTACAGCACACGCTCGTACTCGTAACTTTCTTTGACTTTTTTCAAGTTACGGAAGTACTCTTTGGAGCCCATCCTCAGCTTGTCGCTGCTGCGCGCCCGGTACTCTGTATTTGCCTTGATGAAGCACTTTTTACATGCTGCACGAAGACCGTCTTTACCGCCTTTTTGCCGATAATACTCTGTTACCGGCTTCTCCATACCACACTTGGAACAAAGTTTTGTAGCAATCATTTCCAAACCCTCAATTTACTGCAACTTCAATAACAACAACCCTAACCTTGAGAAAGAATATTACTAAAAGAGAATTCCCATGTACAGAGCTTTTTTTAACTTCCGGTAAAAATCATTCCATCAATTCACGAGTATTAAGAAACACTTCAGAAAAGGCAGAAGAGAAGAGAGCCCTTGCACCCTGATTTCTCTTCACTCAAAAAAAGCCAAAACCCGCTTCATACTTAGCTTTCAACTGGTCACCATCATGCACTTCACCAAGGGAACAGATGGCATGTCACCTCCTCTTAAACACAAAAAAAAGCCCCTTTGGCAGAAACCAAAAAAGGGGCTCAATTACTCACACTGAGTCTTTATGTTTTATAAAATACTTTCTAACAAAGAGATCGCAGCAGATCCAACTCTTCACGCCAAATCCCATCCTCTGGCGTCTCCAAAACCATGGGAATTTCCTCAAAACGAGGGTCTTGCATAATGTAACGAAACACCTCCAGCCCCAACTTCCCGTCCCCCAGTGACGCATGGCGATCCACCCGCTTTCCCAACTCTGGTTTGGCGTCGTTCAAATGCATCCCTTTGAGATACGAAAAACCAACCACCTCCTCAAAATGGGCAAATGTGGCATCACATAGATCCTTCGTTCGCAAATCATATCCTGCGGTAAAGGCATGGCAGGTATCCAGACAAACCCCCACTCGGCTCTTGTCGTGGACTTTATCGATAATATCCCGCAGATGCTCAAAACGGTAACCCAAGTTGGTTCCCTGGCCTGCCGTATTCTCAATCACAGCGCACACGCCCTCCACTTGATCCAGAGCCATATTAATGGACTCAGCGATGCGGGAGATACAGGCCGCCTCATCCATCTTTTTGAGATGGCTTCCAGGATGAAAGTTGAGCCGATCCAAACCAAGCTGAGCCACGCGGGACATCTCATCGACAAAGGCCGCCCTTGATTTGGCCACACCGTCGGACTCTGGGTGTCCCAAATTGATCAGGTAGCTGTCGTGGGGAAGAATGTGGCCCGGAAGAAAACCATGGGCCAAGCAATTGGCCTGAAATGCCTCAATGCTCTTGGCTGTCAAAGGTTTGGCCTTCCACTGCCTCTGGTTTTTGGTAAAAAGAGCAAAAGCAGAGGCTCCAATGGCCGCTGCATTCAATGGGGCATTTTCCACCCCACCTGCCGCACTCACATGGGCTCCAATCCGCTTCATGGTGCCTCCTTCTATTCTTTAAAAAAAAAAAAAAAAAACTTTCCTACTGCGCCCACAATGAACCTCCGCCTTCCTGGGCAACCTGTGGGCGCAGTATTTCTGCATTTTGCACACAGATCAGCTTGTAAAATATTTGCAAACTTTTAAGAAATTTGGCCCTCGGCAAGGGTGCCGAGCGCGACCCTCTCAACCCTGGGAACGGCTGTCTATATCCATCAGGCGCCGCATCTCTTGGGGCACTTGGGCTGTGACGATGGTAAGGGGGGAATCGGATCCAGGCGGAGTAAAGGTGAGATGCCAAGCATGGAGGCTGAGCCGTTTATAATCAAAACGCCCTTTTAAAACAGAGAGGGCCCTTTTCGAGCCATAACGGCGATCTCCGATAATGGTATGCCCAGCAAGACAAGCGTGACGCCGAATCTGATGTTTTCTGCCCGTTAAAGGCGAACAGCAGATCAAAGTGTACCGGCAGGTACGCGCCATCACCTCGTAACGGGTTTCACATGGCTGGCGTCTCCCTGAACCGGCTGCGTGGCTTCGTCCTCCAGCCTCTTTGGCAAGGGGAAAACACCAAAATCCGCCTTTCTCTTCGAGAAGCCCGTGAAGAAGGGCCGTATACTTCTTCTGCACCCTCTTCTCTTCAAACTGGCGCGTCAGCTGGCGAGCCGCCTCTTTTCCAAAGGCAAAGAGAACCACGCCGCTGGTATCGGCATCCAGGCGATGAACGGCATGCACACTTCCAACCCCATCGGTCTGGCCCAAAATTTCAGGTTCTGTTTCAAGCAGACGCTCCAGAAGTGAAACAAGATCCTGTCCAGGGGCGTTATGAACCGAAACCCCACACGGCTTCTCAAGGGCTGCCCAACCTGGACCGACCTGAAGAATTTTAACCCCCAAGGCTTCACACAACGCGCGCGCCTTACTCTCCCTGGGCATTGTCCATCTCCATCTCATTAAAATAGAACTCACGGATATACTGCTCTTGATCTTCCAGGGACCAGTGGCGCTCTTTTAGATAGAGGGCACTGCCCTCTGCATCACCATTGCGAATCAAATCGATAAGCTCCATGTGCTCCCGGCAATGTTCTTCCTCCCAATGCGCAATGTGGCGACGGGTTAAGAAGTCGTAGAGCCTCTGCTTGTTGAGCTGGATAATACGCCGCATTTGTGAGTTGGTGGAAAGATCCAGAAACACATTGTGAAAGGCGACATTGTTTTGGTAAAAAGCGTAAGTATCCTGGGTCTCACTCGCCTTTTTCATTTCACGGGTCAGGCGCTCCATCTCGCCCAAATGTGCTTCGGTTATTTTGGCAACCACAGGCACCAACATCTCAGACTCCAAAGCGCGGCAAATCTCCCAGGCGTTGCGAACATCATCAAAGCTGAGCTTGTTGATCATCACGCCTCGTCGAGGAAGAATAGAGACAAAACCATCACACTCCAGCTGAATCAAGGCATCCCGCAGTGGGGTTTTACTGATCCCCAGCATCTGGCTGATCTTATTGACATTGACCAGCGATCCAGGCAAAAGGCTGCCTCGGTACATTTCGTCCCGCAGGTACTCGTAGATCTGCTCCCGCAAAGGTTTGGCGATGATGGTTCTGTCCTGTCCGCTTAACGGATCCGGGTTCATTGGGATCTCCTTAATTCAAAATTGATGAGGTTGAAAAAAAGTCAGCACCTCGACGCAACGCCAAAGACATCGCACAAAGAGACAAAGCAAACATCCCAAATCGTGCGGGTCGGCATCATGCAAGCTGACTTTTACCAAGCCATCAAGGTTGCCTGAGCCGGTCTTTTTTCCGGCTTCACAGAAGAGCGATCTTCCCCCCCTTCTGCCGAATTGTCGTTTATCTATCCATATGCTATCGCCCACCAAAAAACGGCGATTTTTCTGTTTTCCATCGCCTTTATACCGGCTTGAAGCTACCCTTAAAGCATAAATCAGGCCATCATGTAAAGGAGGGGCCCTTTCGGGAATAAATCTTCATTCATCCCTTTCAGGGTATCAATACGCTCACGGCATGGCGCCCGTCCACCTTGAGCAGTGCCGGTTTTTTAAGGGCTGCCACCGCCGTGTACTTCCCTTCTGCAACAACAGGCTGAGAGGTGAGCCAAGTCATGTCAAAACAGTCCCCACGTGATTCGATAATGCTAAGATAGTTGATCCCAAGAGCTGTAATATTATGAAAAAAATGCGAACCCTGAGATGGATCGGCCTTCAGTATATCGTGGCTTGCCTCCACGATGCCGCACACCCCTGAAATCTCTTCCCAGGTAACGGGAATACCGAGAAATCGATCCGAAGAACCCCACCTGCCGGGGCCCACCAAAAGATATTTTTTCCCCTCACCCACGAGTTCTCCATTCATGCGACCGATCTCACGGGCTATCTCACGTGTCGCTGAAATATCAAAGGTATCGGGCTTTACATAAAGCACATGGGAGATATCAAGCCCCCTCACATTGCCCAGCGCACTGGATGAAAGGCACACCGCCTTGCCCTTTTCTCTCTCTCCGATCTGCACCTCATCCAACGCTTCGCGGTCGGTCATGGGACGAATCTGAAGCAGAATAAAACGCCCCCTTTCACTTGGGTCTACGGGCAGATCCACAGCAAACTCAATCTCAACAGCAGAGCCCATCCCTTCTGTCCCCACCTCGAGAAGTGAGGAGAGAATCTTGGGCAGAGGAAAAAGATCATACTTTAAAATATGCTCAAAGGTAAGAATTCTTGGGCCTCTCACGCCACGCCCATAGCGAATCGCATTTTCTTCCCGCACGTAGGTACCGGAAAGAGAGGGTAACGGCCCTTCATGATCGGTTTCTCCCACATAGAGCTTCTCTATTTCCGAATCGAGATCAATCACAGAGTTTTGGGCACGCTCTCCCACCTTCAGGGCATAAAAGGTTCGTTGCGAGTTTTTAAGCACCTCTTCCACTCGAGAAAACTGAGGCAAAATCTGTGGACGTTTGGGCGAGAACCGCAGGGCCTGCTCCCCTTCCACCACCGTGCGGCCCAACCCCATGGCGATGGCGGCAATCCCCTCATGGGCCTTCATCTTTCCAAAGGGGTAGTAGTTGTAAGATTGCGCCACACCGGAGATGGCTGGGTAAAAATGGTCTCCCCACCGCCGTCCCGATACCACCTGAATGATGACGGCCATCTTCTCATCTTCGGTTCGATGCCCCACACGTTTGGCAAAACTTTTGGGCCCCTGAAAATAGGTGGAGGCGTAGACCAGTTTCACCGACGAGATCAGCTGATTCAGGCGTATCTCAAGCTCCTCATGATCGTTGGAGACCATGCAGGTGTGATAAAGCCCAGCATAAGCCATAAATTGGGCATCTTCAAAAAGGGCTGAAGAGCGAACAGCAAGGGGACACGTAATCTCTTTTAAAAAGGCCCTCAAATCCTCATCGATCCAACCGGGAAAAGTGGCGTTCTGGAAATGTTCGATCACCTCGTCATCGGACAAATCGGCCTTGGCAATCCACTTGAGGTCGTTCTCCCTGATAAACGCATCGAAACCCTCGGTGGAAATCACAAGGGTCTGAGGAATTGTAATCTCCACACCCTTGAACTCATCATGGACCTCGGAATGGTGCCTCAAAAGCGTGGAGGCAAACACCAATCCCCTGGCCTTGCCGCCCAGAGAACCGCTTCCGATCTTCATAAATTCGGTCTCAGGATCAAACTCATCCGCATCAAACTGCACCACCACCCCTTTTTGGCGGTTTCGCCTTCGCGTGGCCATGTTCTCCAGCAAAAAGGCTTTCATGGCCGAAATATTCCCGAAAAAGTCGTCGTCGGTTGCAGGCCGCAGCTTGTTGGCCAGGTGAATCTCGGTTCTGGCATAAAACCACCGGGAGAAGTCGTTTCGAGCCCAGTGCACGTAAAACGAGGCCTCGTCCAATTTGGCCACGCCCTTCTCCAGGGCTCGAAAGTTGGCGGCTCGGCCCAGCTCCTTTCCGTCGGGATCCCGAAAAACAAAATCGCCAAATCCCAAGTGATTCATGAAAAAATGGTGAAAATCACCGGAAAGAGACGGCGAATTTTTATCCACAAAATAGACCCCCAACTTTTCGGCCACCGCCCGATTAGACGACTCGGTACTGGCCATCATCAGCGGCACATCCGACTGCGCCTTTTGAATATGGGAAAGAAGCCTGTTGCCCGAATCATCACACACCGTCCCGCCCATGGGATAGCTGGCATCGGTGATCACCCCCAGAAGAATATCCTTATAGGTTTCATACACCTCCATGGCCTCTTCATAGCTCTGGGTCACGATAATTTTGGGCCGGGCACGCATGGTGAGAAGGCGGTGCTCGTGGTTCAAAACCTCTTCCATCACATTTTGGACCTGGGTCACCACCTCTTTGTAGAGAATGGGAAGAATGGCCGAGGTGTAAAGGGGCGAGTCTTCCACCACCAGAAGCACTCGAACACCGGCAAGCTGAGCATCATGCTTTGCGTTTAATCGATCTTCCTCACACTTGATCAACGCCAGAAGGATGTCGGCATTTCCCGTCCAGACATACATCTTGTCGATTCCACGAGATTTGGAGCGCACCGGGTCGAACTGGCTGGGAAGGGGGCTGTGGGTGAGAAGAATGACGGGAATCTTAGGGCAGCGCCGCTTGATCTCGCTTCCGAGGGTAAAGGCGTCCATATCCACCAGCCGAAGCATGGTGACCACCATATCAAACGAACGCGTCTCCAGAAGCTCCAGAGCCTCTTCCGCTGTGGATACCCACGTAAGCCTCGGCGGCCGACTCAAGTTGAGGCCACGATACTCGTTGATAATCTTCTCGGAAAGCCTGCCATCCTCTTCCATAATGCAGGCATCGTAAAGGCTTGAAACCAGAAGAATCTCGGTTATCTTCTTTGGCATCAACTCGTAAAAGACTTTAAATCGTGTATCGGTCTCTTCCACAAGGGGTCTGTAGTGTCCTGCCACCTTCAATCATCCTTCCTTCGTTAGGGGAACCGGGCCTTCGGCAGAGCCACCGTCAACACATTCGTTGCCCTGCCCCGATTCAATTGGGTGTTCTTTAAAAAAACCAGCGTCCACGAGACCATGGCACGAGATGGGAGAAAAAACAAAAGATGGGAGCCGTTCTGCCCCAAGCTCCTTTTTTACGGAGCCATTCATCATGTGTTGACAACGGAGTGCACGTAAAAAATGAGGTTGGCGTTCCCTGCCCGTGACGGACAAAACCTCTTGTTTTGATATATCAGACACCTAACATCATCGTCAAGAAAGCCTCTCCGCAAGGGTTTCATTGACTTTTTACAACCGGTGCACTATGGCCTTACTGCACCAACAGATGCTACGAAGGCTCAAAAATAAGCCGTTTTACCATCAAATGCCGCCACCATACGAGGAGTTTCCATGAAAATCATCCACACCATCGCCGAGATGCAGGCCGCAAGTGACGTCTTTCGCATAGAGGGAAAACGCATCGCCTTTGTTCCCACCATGGGATTCCTCCACCAGGGTCATCTCTCACTCATGGAAAAGGGCCGCGAAAAAGCAGACATTCTGATTGCCAGTATCTTTGTCAATCCGGCTCAGTTCGGCCCCAACGAAGATCTGGACACCTACCCTCGAGCCATGGAGAGCGATCTTGAAAAGTGCAAGGAAGTGGGCGTAGACATCGTCTTCACCCCCACAAACGATCAAATTTACCCCCAAGGCTACGAAACCTACGTTGAGCTGGAAAAACTGCCCCACCACCTCTGCGGCTTGTCACGTCCCGTCTTCTTCAAAGGCATCACCACCGTGGTCACCAAGCTCTTCCATATCGTAAAACCCCATATCGCCATTTTTGGTGAAAAAGATTTCCAGCAGCTGGCCATTATCAAACGGATGGTGAGAGATCTCAACATGGAAGTGGAAGTTCTGGGTGGTGCCCTGGTAAGAGAGGAAGACGGCCTGGCCATGAGCTCTCGAAACGCCTATCTGACAGACGATCAAAGAAAAGAGGGGCTTCGCCTTTTCCAGAGCCTCTGCAAGGCCAAAGAGATGGTGCAAGCTGGCGAGAGCAACCCCAAAGCCATTTGCGACATGGCAAAAATCCATATCAGTAAGGCTCACGAGGCACAAATTGATTACATCTCGATCTGCGATCCCGACACTCTCAACGAGGTGGATGCCATCACCGGCCCCACCCTCATGGCCTTGGCCGTAATGATGGGAAAAACACGGTTGATTGATAACATGGTGCTGATTCCTTAAAAGAGCCCTGCTGCACAAAATCAAAAAAGAGAACCCCGTCAGATTTTTCTGACGGGGTTCTCTTTTTTTAAGCAGATGCGAGGTGCCACGCACCGAGCATCTGTCAAGCGATATGGAGAAGGTTGGCACCTATAATAAAGATACCGGTAGCAAGAAGCACCCAAAAAACGATCTTTCGAAAAAGATCGGCATCCACCTTATGATGAACCACCTCACCGATAAAAATACCGATCCCAAGAAAGGGAAGCGACCAGATCAAATTAAGAAGGCTCTGCCCCATGGCTGCACCGTTAAAAAGAACCTCTTTGGTGTTGGCCAAAATGGGGGCAAACGTGGCATCGGTTGCAATAAGAAGGGTATTCAGGCTGACCCAAAGAAGGGAAAGAGTGGCTCGAAACTCGCCTTTATCTCGCAAATTCCGGGTGGCATAGAGCACCACAAAGGGACCGCCCGTGGCAAAAGCGCCATGAAGCACCCCGCCCACAAGAAGCAATAGATAATAGACCCACCCCGGCACCACCACATTGCCGTTGATCTTTCCATACTCTTTTCTCAGCTGCATCACCGAAGTGACCACAATAAAGATGCCGAGAAAAAGTTTTAAGGTTTCGCTGGAGAAGTTGTTGAAAGAGTAGATGCCTACGGGCATGCCGGCCCCTACAAGGCCCACAATAATACCAAACTGCTTCCAGTTGATGTGCTTAAACTTGGTAAGAACCAGGTAGCTTCCCAGAACCCAGGTGAGAATAGAAAGAAGAATTTTTGCCTCGTAGATACCCAGGATCCACGTCACAAAAGGAAAGGCCAGGACCGTACACCCAAAACCGGTGATGACTTCAAGGGTGTGTGTCAGAAAAACCACCAGACCAGTCAACAAAAAGGTCACCATCGTTTACTCCCATTTAAACTATTCTTGCAAGGGATACCCCTGCTCTCCAGACAGAATGAATGATCGAAGTGAGCGGTAATTCGGTATGTTTTCGATGGCATTCACACGATCAGAAAGAACACTTCTGCTTTTACAAGCTAATACAACGCCATCAATCTATCGCCATTTCCATTCGCCACTCGAAAAGTTTTTTAAGGGAGCCATTTTTTAAAAAGGCGACTCACGAAGGCGGCGATAAATCAGACTTCGGTTGTCTCATCTTCTTGTTTATAAAACTGCCGAATATAGTACTCTTGCTTCTCAAAAGACCAGTGCTCATCCCGAATATAGGCGGCCGCCGCTTCTCCGTTTCCTTCACGCAAAAGGGTGAGAAGATGATCGTGCTCGTCGCAATTGGTCCCCTCCCACATGGGAAGTGAGACTCGAGTAAGAAAATCGTAGAGTCTCTGCTTAATGCGGGTGAGAATACGCCGCATCTGGCGGTTTTCCGAACGCCTGAAAAGGGCCGTATGAAACGCAATATTGAGCTGATAAAACCGATCGGTATCATGGGTTTCCGAGGCAAGACGCATCTCCTGATTGATGGCCGCCATCTCCTCAATCTCCTCTTCAGTCACCCGTCCGCACACCTGAAGCATCATGGTGTGCTCAAAAGCCCGGCAAATCTCCCAGGACTCTTCCACGTCGGTGAGGCTCATGCGGTTGATCATCACCCCTTTTCGCGGGATGGTGGTGACAAACCCATCACACTCCAGCTGGATCAACGCTTCCCTTAAAGGGGTTTTACTGATGCCGATACGTCTGCTGATCTCACTCATGTTGATCAGTTGGCCCGGAAGAAGGTTCCCCCTGTTCATCTCGTCACGCATCCAAGCGTAAATCTGGTCCCTTAACGGGTCCATAAAGATTCCGTCCGCTTCTCGTTGGGAATGCAGCATCTTAAGGTCTTAAACTCCAGGGCGACCCGGTAAAAAACCCCAGCCACCGTTGCATGCCAGCCACAATAAAACCTTGTCAAAGAGGCGTCTTTATTATGGCCTTCGCGTTTTATAATATATCTTATGAAATATCCAGTTCCAAATCGCATCCATGCCACAGCACCGACACATGCGATTCGCCATCTCCCAAAAGCAACTTTCGGCCCTCAAGGTCACCACGGGTGCAGGTCCAGTGGTCTCGAGGGCCGAAAGATTCGCCTGTGAAACGATAAAAGAGAAGGCCGGAAATACTCCGGGAACCGGCTCATCCCTTTTATGAATCACTCTGCTCTAGCCGGCAACACAGCTGCGAACAGAGTTGTCGCCATCCACGCGAGTACCGCACTCCGCCACACCTTCGGGGGGAGCCACGCGTACTGTGGCCACTTTATTCTGAGTAAAGAAGTCAATGCCGTCTTTACCCTGAACCTTGTCCGTGCCGACAAGGGAATCTTTGATACCGCCGAAGGGCAGGTAGGGGTGAGGTGCGCAAACACCCACGTTGACGCCCACCATGCCAACATTGGCTTCAGAGATGAACTTTTCTGCATAGTACTGGTTCTGAGTAAAGATGCAGGCACCGTTACCAAAAGGCTGCTCTTTGATGAGGCCCATGACATCGTTCAAGTCCGCAACCTTCATCACAGAAACCACAGGGCCAAAGATCTCTTCTTTAGCAATGGTTCGGCAAGGCGTTACATCGGTGAAGATGGTGGGTCCTACGAAGTAGCCTTCCTTGTTCTTCTCGGGAACCTCGGGGTTACGACCGTCGAGAACAAGGTTGGAACCGCCTTCGATACCGATCTCGATGTACTTCTCAATGCGCTCTTTGGCTTCCTTGGTGATGACAGGTCCCATGTAGATATCGGGGTCCATGGCATCGCCCACAGTCACCTTCTTGGAGGCTTCAACCATGCGCTCGACGCACTCGTCGTACACTTCGGGAACCACGGCAATGATGGAGCCGGCGAGGCAACGCTGTCCGGCAGAGCCGTAAGCAGAGTGGATGAAGTTCTCGATAAAGAGATCCATGTTGGCGTCTTCCATCACAACGAGGAAGTTCTTGGCGCCGCCAAGGAGCATGGAGCGCTTGCCGTTTTTACCGCAGCCCTGCGCGATGGCCTTTGCTGTGGGAGAGGAGCCCACGAGGCAGACACCTGCAATCTCAGGTCGATCGTACCAGGCTTCAACCACGTTGGGGTCGCCGTGGACGATGTTGACCACACCCTTGGGCAGACCAACTTCGTTGAAGATATCGCCGATGAGCTGCATGAAGAGAGGCGACTCATTGGAGGGCTTGTAAACAAAGGTGTTTCCGGTGCCGATGGCGTAAGGAATGAACCAGCCGAAAACCAGTGCAGGGAAGTTAAAGGGGGCAACGCCGCCGAAAACACCCAGAGGCTCTTTGGTCACACGACCGTTGATACCGCCGGCGATGTTGGCCAGGCTCTCACCCTGCATAAGGGTGGGGATGCTGCATGCGGCTTCGAAAATCTGAATGACACGCATCACTTCGCCGCGGGCTTCGCTGACGTGCTTGGCCTGGTCGGTGGCGATGGCAACAGCCAGCTCTTCCTGATGATCCACGAGAGCCTGACGAAGTGCAAAGAGGTAGCCCACGCGCTTGCCGATGGAAAGGGCTTTCCATGCGGGGAATGCGGCATCGGCAGCTTTGACGGCCTCAATGGAGGTCTCGGTGCTGCTCATGGGCACTTCACCGATCACTTCACCGGTGGAGGGGTTGTGCAGGGGGATATACTTCGCATTGGGCTCTTCAACCCACTCGCCGTTAATGAAGTTCTTAACTCGCGTAAATTCCATTCGACTGCTCTCCTTTAGAAAAGCGTGTTTCTTCTACAGATCCGGTGGGCTCCAAATAACCCACCGGCTATATCCACAGGTTGCCTGCCCGCCAATCCTTTTGCGGGCAGGCAAACCACCTGATTACTCGGTGTAGGTGTCCGCCACGTTCAGGGCTTCGTCCATCTTGGCAATGCCCTCGTCGATCTCATCTTTGGTGATGATGAGAGGGGGAGCCATAGCAATGACGTTGCTGGGGTTGGCGGCCATGGCCATCATACCCAGCTCGCCCAGCTTGGCAGCCACGGCGGTCTTGGGATTGAGACCTTTTTTCACACGGTCGGCAACCGCCATGATGGGCTCTTTGGTCTCCTTGTTCTTCACAAGCTCGATACCCACGAAGAGACCCTTACCGCGAACATCGCCCACGGAGGGGTGCTTCTCTTTGAGCTCAAGGGCTTTGTCAAGGAGGTACTTACCCATGACGCGAGAGTTCTCGATGAGGTTGTCCTCCTGGTAGATGGGGAGAACAGCGCCAGCAGCCGCGCAGCTCATGGCGTGGCCGGCGTAGGTGCAGCCGTGACCGAAGAAGGTATCCTTAAAGGCTTCGCCGATGTGCTCTTTAACAACGGTGGCGCCAATGGGAAGGTAGCCGCAGGAGAGACCCTTGGCTATGGTCATGATATCGGGCACCACATCCCAGTGGTTCATGGCAAACCACTCGCCGGTACGACCGAAACCGGTCATCACCTCGTCAGCGATCATGAGAACGCCCCACTTGTCGCAGACAGCGCGAAGCTCTTTCATGTACTCATCGGGAGGTACAATGATGCCGTTGGCACCGGTGATGGGCTCGAAAATGATGGCAGCCACTTTGTCGCCGCCGCCTTCAAGCTCGATCACCTCGTCAACGTACTTCACACACTCCATTTTACAGCCGGGGTAGCTCTGGCCGAACATGCAGCGGTAGCAGTAAGGCTGGGGAACACGAACCAGGTCGGTTCCACCGAGGCACTGCTGCCATCCGCGGGAGTCACCCAGAGAAAGGCTCATGGAGGTGGCGGTGCCGCCGTGGTAGCTTCGGAAACGACCAATCACCTTGCGGCGACCGGTGAACTGATGGGCAATCTTGATGGCCGCTTCGTTGGCCTCGGTGCCGCCCAGAGAGATGAAGGATTTGGAAAGATCACCAGGGGTCACCTCAGCCAGCATCTTGGCCAGAATGGCGCGAGGCTTGGTGGACATGCTGGGGGCAAAAGAGGTAAGTTCCTGAGCCTGCTTGCACATGGCGTCGATCACACGCTGGTCCTGATGGCCAATGTTGTGGCTGACAAAGCAGGAGCTGAAGTCGAGACGCTCACGACCGTCTTCGGTGGTGAAACGTGCACCCTTGGCGGAAACCACGCGAAGGGGAGACTTCTCGGGCTGGTAAGACCAAGAGTGAAAGTTGTGCTTAACCTCGTAAGAATCGAGATCTTCCTTGCTTGCAGGAATGTTTTTAAGATCTATCATGGGTCCAATCCTTAAAAAATGGAGTTTTATAATGATACCCCGACACGTCCCCGAAAACGGGGTTGCATGACGCGCCTGGGCCGAAAATCATTGAAGACGCTTTCGGCTGGGAAACGTCTGACCAGCCGAAAGCCAAAGTCATCGTTAGACCACGCCCTGATCAATCATGGCGTCAACAACCTTCACGAAACCGGCAATGTTGGCACCGGCCACGTAGTTACCAGGCATGCCGTACTGCTCGGCAGCAGAGAGGCAGGCTCCGTGGATGTTGCTCATGATGCCCTTGAGACGGGTGTCCACTTCCTCGCGGCTCCAGGAGAGACGCATGCTGTTCTGGCTCATCTCAAGGCCGGAGGTGGCCACACCACCTGCGTTGGCAGCCTTGGCGGGGGCAAAGAGAACCCCGTTCTCCTTGAAGTGATGGGCGGCTTCGAGGGTACAGGGCATGTTGGCCACTTCCACAACCGCCTTGCAGCCGTTCTTCACAAGAGTCTCGGCATCTTTAAGGTGCAGCTCGTTTTCGATGGCGGTGGGCATGGCCACATCCACGGGCACTTCCCAGGGACGCTTGCCTTCGATCCACTCGCAGCCGAACTTGTCTGCGTAGTCTTTGGCGGGACGACGGTGGATGGTCCAGAGGTCAGCCATGTACTTGAGCTTCTCGCCCTTGATGCCCTCGGGGTCGTAAACGTAGCCATGCTCGTCACCGATGGTGACCACTTTACCGCCCAGCTCGTTAACCTTCTCGATCACATAGGTACCGGCGTTGCCGTAACCGGAGATGGAGACAGTCTTTCCTTCAAGGGACGCGCCCTTGGTCTTGAGCATCTCGTCAAGGAAGTAGACCGCGCCGTAGCCGGTGGCTTCGGGACGAATGAGGCTGCCGCCCCAGTTCAGGCCCTTGCCGGTCAGAACACCTGTGAACTCGTTGGTCAGCTTCTTGTACATGCCGAACATGAAACCAATCTCACGGGCACCCACGCCGATGTCTCCTGCTGGAACGTCGGTGTTGGGGCCGATGTGACGGAAAAGCTCCGCCATAAAGCTCTGGCAGAAACGCATCACTTCGTTGTCGGACTTGCCCTTGGGGTCGAAGTCGGAACCAGCCTTGCCGCCACCCATGGGAAGGGTCGTCAGAGCATTTTTAAAAACCTGCTCAAAGGCGAGGAATTTCAGCGAGCTGAGGCTGACAGAAGGGTGAAAACGGCACCCCCCCTTGTAAGGACCAATGGCGCTGTTCATCTGAACGCGGAAGGCGCGGTTCACCTGAACATTTCCTTCATCATCTACCCAGGGTACCCGGAACATAATCACACGCTCGGGCTCCACGAGCCTTTCGAGAACGTTGTGCTTTCGGTATTCGGGGTTGGCATCAAGAACGGGCTGGACGGATTCCACCACTTCGGTAACGGCTTGGATGAATTCCGGCTGATGAGGGTCTCTGTTTTTTACGATTTCTAAGATCTCTGACATTTTACTATCCCAATTAAATAGACATACCCGCGCATCCTCAATGATGCGTGATCTTTCGTATCTGATGTATCAGATACCAAATCCGACCGTCAAGCAAAAAAACACCTCATTCTCATCAATATTTCTTAAGACTCATTCCTATCGAGAAAAACCAATCGATCACCCCAAAAGCCATACCTTATATATAGAAAGCCTTTACCGATCGCCTCACAAAAAAGGAGAAAACCGACTCTTGCACCCCGCTCTCTTTTTTAGGTTCCAATAAAAAAAGCCCCGCAGACACTTGGCCTACGGGGCTTTTTCAAATCATCACACGATCTGCTCTTGATGCACCCTACCGCATCATCAACAGCAAATACAAATTCGTTTATTAATGCTTATGAGCCTCTTCGTGAGCGTCCTCTTCTACAGGCTCATGATGGGCCTCTTCAGCAGCCTCGGCAACCACTTCAGGGGCCTTAGCTTCTGCTTCAGGTTCGACGGCTTCCATATCAGGGGCTTCATCGGTCACAACCCACTTGCTCCCCTTCTTCTTAAGATAAATTTCCTCTTTGTAGGTAATGGAGCCTTCAATCATCACAGTGGCCGCCTCGTCACCTGCATCCACCACGGTGTACTTCAAATCCGTCAGGTTCGCCTCGGCTCCTGCAAACCGCTTCTCCATGTAATTCTGGCCGATCTCTTCAGGGGTCACTTTGTCGCTGCTGCATCCTGCGGCGAGCAGAAGTCCAGCGGAACAGCACAGAACAAAAAACTTTTTCATTGTCGCCTCCACACATTTTTCAGCTAATTGAATCATGATACGCCACACGCATCACCTATTTCGCCAAGGCCTTCGAAAGCCTGTGTTCCCAACACAATTCGCACAAAGGTATCACTTACTTGCCACATGAGCAAAACAATACCAATAGCCTATACAATTACACGCTTCAAAAGTAAAGGATCGGACAAAGCACCAAAAAAGCGGGCCCCTTGATGAGGGTGGCCCGCTTTTCCAAGTTCAAACCGTTTTCCTGCAACGCAGCAAAATCAGACCGTGTACGAGGCCCACTTGGCGTCAATGATCGCCTGCATCTCTTCCACCACTTCAGGGGCCAAAGACTTAAAGCGGCTCTGTGTCGCAAAATAGTCCGACACAGGGGTCCGCTCCTTTCCCACACGTTTGGCCGACTCTCCGGTAAGTGAAAACTCGCCTTTGACGATCTCGTAAAGGTCAAACAAGCCGGTGGTCACCCCCAGCTTGCCGATCTTAATCGTGTAGCGGGTGTCAAACCCCCATCCCGGAGGGCACGGTGTGTGCACATGAATGTAGCGGGTGCCCCCCTTCATCTCCGCGGCTTTTTTCACCTTGTCATACAGATCAAGGGGGTAAGCAGCAGATGCCGTGGCCACATAATCGATGCCGTGGGCCGCCACAATGCTGGGCACATCTTTTTTGTGCTGCACCTTGCCCTTGATGGGGGTGGTGGTGGTCATCACACCTTTGGGCGTGGTGCCGGAGCGCTGCACACCGGTGTTCATATAGGCTTCGTTGTCGTAGCAGATATAGATGATATCTTCACGCCGCTCGCAGGCACCTGAAAGGGCCTGAATACCAATATCTCCTGTGCCGCCATCCCCCGCAAAGGCGACCACATTGAGATGGTCCCGGCCTGTGGCCCGCATGGCGGCACGCACACCGGTTGCCGCAGCAGCTGTAGAAGCAAAGGTGACATTGACACAAGGCAGGGTGGTGGCTGCCACAGGGTAGAGCCCCTGAAGCACGGTGAGGCAGCTCGGAGGAACGGCCAGAACCGTATCCTTTCCCAGAGCCTTTAAAGCCGTTCGGTAAACAAGCCCCAGCCCGCAACCGGAGCAGGCCCGGTTGCCAGAGTTCATCAGCTCTTCGTCGGTGAGGTTCAGTACGGTTGTTTTTTTTGTCATGGTCTCGCTCATGGATGCAGCCCCCTTACATCTTCAGGCCGATCCAGCGGGGTTCATCCCCGAAGGCGGCTTGGTTGTTGATGGATTCGGTGAGGGCGGCGTAGAGGTGCTCGGTTTTAATCTCCCGGCCACCCAGGCCCACGATGTGGTTCTGAACAAAGGGACGGCTCTCACAGCTGTAGAGCGCAGACTTCACATCGGCGTAAAGAGCCCCCTGATTGCCGTAGGAGAGCGCCTTTTCAAAGACGATCACCCCTTTGCGGTCGGAAAGGGCCTTTTTCACTGCGTCATCCGGGAAGGGGCGGTACACCTTCAGCCCCATCACACCCACCTTGATCCCCTCTTCTCGCATGGCATCCACCACATCCCGCAGATGATAGGAGAGAGATCCCAGGCAAAAGGCCACAAACTCGGCGTCATCGCACCGGTAGGTCTCGATAAAGGGCTCTCCACCCCTTCCAAAGATATCTTCAAAACCCTTATCGATGGTCTCAATCTCGGCAAGGGACGCCCTTAAATCGGTGTGAAGGGTTTTTCGAATCTCCATATAGCCCGGAGCCATGTTGCCATGGATGTCAGGCCGCACATCCGGAAGGGTGACGGTGTTAAAGTTTCGAGGCTCCTCGGGGTTTAAGTAGCGGGTGGGCTTAAAAGGCGGAAGAAAGACATCCACCTCTTCCTGCTCGGGCCGGTCAAAGGGCATGTAGGTATGGGAGAGAAGGTAGCCGTCGTAGCAGACCATCACCGGAATGCTTACGGTTTCGGCCAGCTTAAACGCCTTTAAAACCGTGTCGTGAATCTGCTGGTGGTCGGCGCAGTAGAGCTGAATCCAGCCCAGATCGCGCTGACTGATGGTGTCCTGGTGGTCGTTCCACACGGTCCAGGGCGCGCCCACACCGCGGTTGGCCACACACATCACAATGGGAAGCCGGGCCCCCGCAGCCCAGTGGAGCTGCTCGTTCATGTACAAAAGGCCGTTGGCGCTGGTGGCGGTAAAAGATCGGGCCCCTGCCGTAGACGAGGCGATGCAGACCGCCATGGCGCTGTGCTCGCTCTCCACGGGAATGTACTCAGCAGGAAGCTCTCCGGACTCCACAAATTCTGATAACTTTTCAGTCAGAGGGGTCTGCGGCGTAATGGGATAAGCCGCAATGACCTGTGTCCTTGCCAGCTTCACCCCTGTTGCGGCAGCCACGTTGCCTGATTCGATCACATGCATGACTTAGTTCTCCTCCTTGGTAAAGCTCGCTTCATCCACCATGGTAATGGCCCCTGCCGGGCACTCTTCCGCACAGATGCCGCACCCTTTGCAGTAGGTGTAGTCGATGGTGGGGCCGATGGTCTTGGTCACAACGGCTTCAGGGCAGTAGAGCCAGCAGTTGAAACAGGCCGCCTTGCCGGATTTGGCCGGAATGCACTTCTCCGGATCGATAACAGGACGAAGCACACGCCAGGAACCGGTGTTGCCACCATCTCCCGGGCCGGGCTCACTCATTGAGATCATGCTGCAAAACGTTTCCTGGGACATCAGGCACCTCCGACGACGGTTTGATCATAAGAAAGGGCGGCGGCCCTGGCATTTTCATCGGGCTTCATGGAGGAGAACTCCGCTTTGATGGCCTCATCCAAAAGATCCATGGAGACCAGGCCGGTGGCCTTGGCAAAAACCCCGATAATTCCAGTATTCACAATGCCCGGAGCCAGACCGGCCTCCACAGCCGTTGTGGTGACATCGGCCACCGAAAGCTTATGGGTACCAAAGTCGTGATCATGGAGACCTTCCGGGGTGTTTAGAATCACCTCGCCGTTCTCTTTAAGCCCTGCAGTCACATCCACTTCGTCAAGAAGGGTGTGATCGAGCACCACCACCATGTCCGGGGTTGCAATGGGAGAGAGATCATAAATCTTCTCGCGGGAGATCTTAAGGGAGGTGAAGACCGGTGCTCCACGCCGCTCCGTACCAAAGGTGGGGGCCATGACCACCCCTTTGTATCCGGACCTGAAGGCCGCGTTGGCAACAATTTTGGCTGCCGTAATCGCACCCTGGCCGCCCCTTCCGTGCCAACGGATTTCAATGATGTCCTGTCTCATGCATTCACCACTTTAGCTTTCAGCACCTTTCGTGCCATGCTCATGCCAGCGGCATAAAGGGGGGAGCTCCCGCCTCACGCCTCAGCACCTTTTAAAGAGAGATAATCGTACCGTAAGAGACTTTTTTCTCGCAGCCCGCCCAAAAAAACGGAAAAACACAAACGGGTTGCCAACAGCTTGACGGTTTTTCTTACGGGGAACATCGCAAACCGGTCATGCCGCAAAAAACAGACCTTTTACGTTAACGTCAAGCCCCGCAGGGTCAGCCTCTTGGAATGCGTTCCGCCTACCCTGCAGAAAACATTCAAATATCAGGAACCTAAGCCTTGAAAACACGCTGTTCCCCCACTCGTTACTTTACGTTAACGTCAAGATCAATTCATCAGTAGTAGCTCAAACCCATTTCTCTTGTCAAGACCCTTGGGTCAACTTCCACTTCCACACAGCAAAAAACTTTGTTAACATGCGTTTTTCAAGGACATTGATATAATTCTCCTTGATTTACTCCCCAGATGCCGCTATCTAATTTTCAAACCTCATGCGCATCTGTCGCGCGGTGGCTTTTCACGGTTTTAAAAAGCCTCACCATGCCGAGACCAGTCGGTCCTCTACCCCGGTCATGACAGAGCCTGTCCGCTTTGCGCATTGTCATCTGCCTGAACGAATCCGCAACGCCCCTTGGTCCGTGCCGTTTTTCGCTGCGCGACGTGTGTGGTGTTGCCCTTAGAGAATAAAGAGGTCTCTCATGGAAATAGAAATCACTCGAATCGATCAGCCCAAAGCCAAACCCGATGAATCCAACCTGGGCTTTGGCACCATCTTCACCGACCACATGTTCACCATGGACTACACCGAAGGCAAAGGGTGGCACGATGCTCGAATCACACCTTACTCCGCCTTTGACATGAACCCGGCCACCATGGTGCTCCACTACGGCCAGACCATCTTTGAAGGCCTCAAGGCGTACCGCAAAGAGGACGGCTCTGTGCAGCTTTTCCGCCCCAGAGACAACTTTGCCCGTCTCAACCGCTCTGCCAAGGCCCTCTGCCTTCCTGAAATCGATGAAGAAGAGGCCATGGAAGCCCTCATGACCCTTCTTGAGATGGAAAAAGAGTGGGTTCCCTCGGCTCCGGGCACCTCCCTTTACATTCGCCCGTTCACTATCGCCATGGACCCTTATATCGGCCTGAAATCCTCTCCTAAGGTTCGATTCATGATCATCCTCTCTCCGGTGGGCGCATACTACCCCGAAGGGTTCAACCCGGTTAAGATCTGGGTCTCTCCCGAGCACGTCCGCGCCGTACGGGGCGGCCTGGGTGCAGCCAAAACCGCTGCCAACTATGCGGCCAGCCTCTACGCCACCGAGATCGCACAACAAGAGGGGTACACTCAGGTTCTCTGGCTTGACGGTGTTGAGAGAAAATACGTGGAAGAGGTGGGCTCCATGAACATCTTCTTCGTCATCGACGATGAAGTGGTGACCCCAGAGCTGAGCGGAAGCATCCTGGCGGGTATCACGCGAGATTCGGTCCTTAAACTCGCCGCACACCAGGGCAAAAAAGTCGCCGAAAAGCGTATTGCCATTGACGATGTGTTCAAAGCCCACGAAGAGGGCCGCCTTCAGGAAGTGTTTGGCTCCGGTACCGCAGCGGTTATCTCTCCGGTGGGGATGGTCAAATTCGGAGACCGCGAGATCACCGTGGGTGACGGAGGCGCAGGACCGGTTGCCTCGAACCTCTTCACCGACCTCATGGACATCCAGTATGGTCGAAACGAAGACCCCATGGAGTGGATTGTTCCCGTAAAATAAGACACCCCTGCTTTTAAAACGCCAAAGGCCCGCATCCTGACTTTAAATGATGCGGGCCTTTTTGTTTTTGCAGAGGCTCCATAAGGTGAATGCGCGGTGGATGGCGTAACCCCAAAGGATGTCCATGGCATTCACGCGATGAGGCTGGGAGCTTCCACCGCTTTCAACCAGAAAAGGCTCTCATATTTTGGGCTCAGACGTGACCTGAACCGATTCAACACCCAAACAAAGGAGAAAAACCATGAAAACAAAGGTATCCAAAGAGCAGTGGGTTTCCATGTTTGAAGCCATTGGGCTGAGCGAAGAGAAGATGATGGCCTGGCACAGGGTTTTTGAAACCCGCCACCCCGAAGCCCATGCCGAGTTTCTCTGCTGGTTGGAGATCGACAGCCAAGAGATTAAAGCCATCCGCAACCGATCTCAAAAATAAAAAGCCCCACAACCTGTGCCAGGTGTGGGGCAATAGAAAAGTTTTTTGCGAAGCTTTTTTTTCAAAAAAGCGACCCGCCGAAGGCCATAGCCTTAACCGAGGTATTCGAACAGTGACGCCAGGGCTTCATCCAGATGCTCGGGCTTGGAGCCGCCGGCCTGGGCCATATCCGGGCGTCCACCACCGCCGCCCCCCACGATGGCTGCGGCTTTCTTAACGATATCGCCTGCCTTGTAGGTTTTGGTAAGGTCTTTTGAGACCAGAGCCAGAAGAAGGGCTTTGCCGCCGGACTCGGTGCCCAGAAGCACCACGCCAGACCCGATCTTATCGCGGAAACGGTCGGCCAGCTCGCGAAGCTGGGCCGGGTTTTCCACCTCCACCTTCTTGGCCACGGCACGCACGCCGTTCACCTCTTTGATATCATCATCAATGCGTTCGGCTGCCTTGCCCGCCATCTGCATCTTCAACTCTTTGAGCTCTTTTTCAAGGGCCTTGTTGTCGGCAAGAAGCTTTTCAAGACGCTCCGAAAGGGCCTCGGGTGTGGTTTTTACTTTGGCGGCAACGTCTGCGAGAAGTGAAAAACTCGCCTGAGCGCTGGCGATGGCTGAGGCTCCGGTCAGGGCCTCAATGCGGCGCACCCCTGAGGCGATGCCAGAGTCTGAAAGAATACGGAACGCACCGATGTTGCCGGTGGCAGAGGTGTGGGTGCCGCCGCAGAACTCCATGGAAAAATCGCCCATGGAGACCACGCGCACACGGTCCCCATATTTTTCATCAAACAAGGCTGTGGCGCCGGTTTTAAGGGCGTCTTCGGCATCCATCTCTTCCACGCCCACGGAAACGTTCTGGCGAATCTGATCGTTTACAAAGACTTCGATCTGATCAAGGGTCTCTCGGTCCACCGGCGCAAAATGGGTGAAGTCGAAACGAAGACGCTCAGGGCCCACCAGAGAGCCCGCCTGCTTGACGTGATCGCCAAGAACGGTGCGAAGGGCCGTGTGCAGAATATGGGTGGCGCTGTGGTTAAGGGCTGTGGCGGCCCTCTTGTCTCCATCCACGGTAAGGGTGGCTGAAAGCCCGGCCTTGACGGCCCCCTCTTCCACGCGGCACTTATGGATAAAAAGCCCTGTGGGATCTTTGATGGTATCCACAACAGAGAGCTTAAATCCGTCGCCAGAAATCTCACCACAATCCCCCACCTGACCGCCGGACTCGGCGTAAAAAGGCGTGGACTCGGTCACCACTTCCACCTCGGTGCCAACACCAGGGGCTTCCACCTCTTCGCCATCTGCGGCCACCACAAGAACCTTGGAGTCGCAGCTAAGGCCATCATAGCCTTTGAACTCGGTCTTCACGCCTTCGGCGGAAAGCTTTCGAAAGGCCTCTCCGGTGCGGGTAAAGGTGACGCTGCCACGGGATTTTTCGCGCTGGGCGTCCATGGCCGCTTCAAAGCCTTCCATATCAAGGGAGATGGCGTCGTCGGTGATAACGTCTTTGATGATATCCACGGGAAAACCATAGGTATCATACAATTTAAAAATCACATCGCCGGAGAGCACCTTTTCGTCTGCACCCTTGATCTCTTCCAAGGCCTCTTCCAGAAGATGAAGCCCCTTATCAAGGGTCACAGAAAAACTCTCCTCTTCGTTTCGAATCACCTTGGTGATAAAAGCTTCGTTCTCTTTCAGCTCAGGGTAGGCATCTTCCATCATCTCCATCACCACGCGGCTGGTGTCGTGGAGGAAAGGTTCGGTAAGCCCGATAAAACGTCCGTAACGAATGGCTCGGCGCATGATGCGGCGAAGCACATACCCCCGGCCTTCGTTTGAGGGCATCACCCCATCGCTGATGAGAAAAGTGGCGGCTCGGGAGTGATCGGCAATCACCTTCATGGCGATGGCGGTCTCATCGCAGTCGGTGCGTTTTTTGCCCGACAACGCTTCGACCTTCTCCATGATCGGGGTGAAGAGGTCGGTATCGTAGTTGGTATCCACGCCCTGCATCACACTGGTGATTCGCTCAAGCCCCATGCCGGTATCAATGCAGGGGTTGGGCAGGGGCGAAAGGGTGCCGTCTTCGCTTCTCTCGTACTGCATAAAAACGAGGTTCCAGATCTCAAGATAGCGATCGCAGTCGCAGCCCACAGCGCAATTGGGGTTGTCGCAACCGTACTTTTCGCCCCGGTCGATATGGATCTCGGTGCAGGGTCCGCCAGGGCC
>JAKSCC010000113.1 GCA_022360815.1 Desulfobacterales bacterium | reverse complement strand
TCCTGTCGGTATCGGGCCAGCGCCTGAAAGTACAGCAGGTTTGCGCGGGTCTCTCCCGTGAGTTCAAAGGCCCTGCCCAATGCATGGGCCGCTTCATCAAATTTTTCAGTCTCATAGGCCAGCCTGCCGATATTCTGCCAGGCTGGGGCATAGGTTGGGCAGAGCTCTGTGGCTCGCCGAAAGTGCTCCAAAGATTTTTCAAGCTCTTTGGCTTCCACAAGCCGAATACCCAGATGAAACTCAAGGAGATGGTGGCTTCTTTTGCCTGCTCGTTGGCTGGCCTTCTGTAAAATAGCCAAAGCCTCTTTGGGATTTTTCTCTTCTATGGCTTTAGAGGCTCTGGCCATGGCCAGCATTATGGCGGGTGAAGGCTTTCCCTCACATGTAGTGAATGGTTTTTTTGCGGCCAGGGCGCTTTGGGTGCCAAGCAGCAGGGCAATCAGAATCACGAGGCAGCTTGTCAATACGCCAGATTGTCGAAAGGGTGTTGGAGTCATGATCAAGACACTTAATCTCCGAGGTTGAAGACAATGGGTTTAATCAGGGTTGCCGCCACTTTTTCTCCGGTAATCTCGCCGGGGTTGTATTTCCAACGAGAGACCGCATCCAGAACCGCTTTGTCAAACACCCCTGGTGGTGTGGATTCCAGAATTTTAATGTGGCTTACGGAACCATTTTTGCCCACTCGAAACTGAACAAGAACCCTCCCTGAAATTCCAAGCCGTTTGGCTTTGAAAGGGTAGATGGGATTTATTTTATGGGTCGGGGTTGGCTGAGTATCCAGGTCCGATGTTCCAAAAATCATATCGCCCATATGGGGCCTGAAAGCCGAGGTATCCAGTTTGGGCAGGTTGGGGTTTGCCTTGAGTGTTGGTGCATCGGGTGTATGGGCCAGTGTGGTTTCGATGGGAAGTTCCAGCTTGGGTTGCGGAAGCGGCTCCTCTTTTTTGGGATCCTGGGGCTTTTGTTGCCTGGTGTCTGACTCTGTTTTTTCAAGTTTTACCATAGAGACCACTCGGCTTCGAATGGCATCTTCTCTGCGTGTGGATTGGGTCCGCAAGCCGGGTAAAAGGGCAAAGAGAAAGATATTTACTCCCAGTGCAATGAGAATGGCTGCAAAAAAGGGCTCTTTTAAACGATGTCGAATCATGAGGCCTCTTTGCTCTGGGTGGCCACACTGACACGGCTGGCTCCGGCCAGGCGACATTGATCCATTACACGGATGAGAATCCCGGTGGAGGCGTTTTTGTCGGCAATGATCACCACATCGGCATCGGGTTTGTCGGCCACAGCTCTTGCGATGTGGAGTCGAACGCTTCTGAAATCGATGCTTTTTCCGTTGTAATGAACCTCTCCTGTGGATGAGATTCCCACAAGGATCGCATTTTTCTGTGAGACCACAGAGGTTTCAGCCTGTGGTCGGCTTACTTCGATACCGGTTTCCCTGACAAAGCTAGTGGTGACCATAAAAAAGATCAATAGAAGGAAAACCAGGTCAATAAGGGGCGATATATTTACCTCAGGGGTGGTGTTGGTGCGTCGTAAAGATTGTCTGACCCGGATCACCTCATGCTCCTTTTCAAAATGCTGATGGTTTCATCGAGTTTGCCTGAAAGCCTGGCGCAGCGCCGTGAAAGGTAGACCCCCATAAACATTCCGGGGATGGCCACGGTCAGGCCGCTCTGGGTGGTGATAAGTGATTCAGAGATTCCTCCGGCCATGGCTTTGGCGTTACCGGTGCCAAAGAGGGTGATAACGTCAAATGTGGTGATCATACCGCTTACCGTACCAAGAAGCCCAAGAAGCGGGGCAATGGCCGCCAAGGTGGCGATGATACCGATACGCTGGGTCAGATTGGGTCTGACATGAAGACGGTATTGATCCAAAAGGCTTTGGTTGACGGCAGCCGATGATGTTTTGTGGATGGCAAAAAACCGAACGAGATCTCGCCGAAGGCCTGGCGTTTCTGAGCCTTTCTCTCCATTTCGCATCATGGCAAGGGCCGTGGACAGGTCGATGTCATGTTTTTCCCACCTCCTGTAGACGATCATTCGTTCAATAATCATAACCCACAGGGCAAATGAGCAGAGAAGGATGGGAATCATGACGGCCCCGCCGTTGTCCAGGTAGCCGATCATGCTGTTGATTACGTCGTTCATATGCCCTTTAATCCTGCCATTCCTGCTGGGCACGAACGTTGGCAGGGGCGCAGGGTCTCCCGATGCACGATGTTGGTGAGAGCCACCGCTTTTTCCTCCATATCTCCAGTGATGTGCTCCACCTGTCTGTTGAGAACGGTGTGAAGAAGCATAATGGGAATGGCCACGGCAAGGCCCAGCATGGTGGTGATGAGCGCTGTGGAGATACCGCCCGACATCATGCGGGGATCTCCTGTTCCAGCCATGTGGATCACCTCAAAGGTGTCGATCATGCCGGTAACCGTTCCGAGGAGACCCAGAAGAGGGGCAATGGCTCCAAGCATTCCAAGGAAGGGCAGAAACCTTTCCAACCGAGGAAGCTCTTTGAGTATGGCCTCTTGAAGAACGGTTTCAAGTACCTGTCGTCTTTCACCTCTGGCCTCAAGGCCTTTTCGCAACACATTGTAGACAGGGGTGCTTTTGCGCTCTTTAACGATCAGGTCGCACTCATCCCAATTCCCATAGCTGGCAAGCTCGTTGACAGCACCCATGGTTTTGTCTGTGTTGTCGTGGACTTTTTTAAGGAAGAGGGCGCGTTCAATGCCGATCAGTATACCCAAAACCCCGATCAGGAGGATGGGCCAAACCAAAGGGCCTCCATTTTCAATACGTTCCATAAAACTGGGGGTTCTTCGCAGGTGATCCAGGGCGGCCCCAGAGCTGATGTCCATGGGAAGCACGTCCGTTTTGCCTGATGTGTACCTTTTGAGCCGCCAGGCAAAAAGCCGTCCCGGAGCGTCGGGAAGCTCTCGAAATGCCTGCGTCGATGGATCATAGAGAAGGGGCTCGGGACCATTTTCTTTCAGGACCAGACTCATAAAAGGTCCTGCCGTCAACACAGAGCGCTCTTGGGTGTTGCCCATTCGGTCTGTAAAAGTGGCGGGCCGAATGGCAACCTCTTGTGTTTTTTCGATCTCATCATGAAACCAGCCAAAGAGGGTTCGAAGATCATCAAGGCCAGGGAACTCGGTGCCATCGGCCATGGCCTCAAGGCGTTTAAGGCGTGTGGGAGCAAAAACACTGAAAGGCGATGCTGCCGTCAGATCCCGAAGGTTTTTGGCTGCCGTGCGAACCACCGCCACAATGCGCCCGACGGCTTTATCCAGTTTGTCTCGTTCAAGGGTAAGCGTATCGCTCTCTTTGGTCAGGCGAACCTGGCGCTTTTCCTCTTTTGTTTTTTGTACTTTTAGAGCCTTTATCTCTTTTTCAAGAGAGGCCAGGGTTGTTTTGTGATCTTTACGGCTTTGCGCTATCCGTTTTTTTGACGCAGCATCTTCGGCTTTTTTTTGCGCAAGGGCTGCCTGGGCACTCTGCATGGCCTGGCGAAGGTCTTTTGCGTGAAGGCTGCCAATTTGTGCGGTGGCGGCGAGAAGTGAGAGCATCAGTATGGCGATAAAGCGTTTCATGGTTTGGTGATCCTCCCAATGGGCAAGCGAACCAGCTCAGCACTTCTCTCTCGGTTGGCAAGGGCGATGGCCTTTTTAATGGACGAGGCCTGGCTGCTGGGAAGTTCAATGAAGCGGCTCTCTTCCATGCTGTAGGTCCCGCAATTTTTACCATCCAGACTGAGGTAGAATATGGCGATGCGACCTGTTTTCAAAAGATCGGCCGTAAATGTGTTTGTCTGGTTTCCATCGGAGCTCCTAACCGAGATTTCTTGTTGCCAGGACTCACTGGTGTGGCCGAACTCGGTCTCAATGGTGAGAAACTCCATGAGCCTTTCCAGCTTTTCAGCTTGCTGGGTTACCGGGGCGTTGATCCATTCCGTGACAGAGGCAAGACGAGCCTTTCTCTCCTTGGCAAGGAAGGGGAGGGAAGCGAGAAGCTCTTGAGCGGCCAGATCGGTCTCTTTTCGGATCAAAGGGGTAAGGCCGTCGGTAAGCTCTGTGGCATCGGCAATCTCTTTTTTGAGCTTTGCCACCTTTTTCTCTTTTCGAGTGTTGGTCCAAAGGAGCGCGTTGACCTTTTGTTGAAGCCTCTCTTTCTGTTGAGTGAGGCGAAGGATTTTGGCTTCAAGGGCAACGCGCTCCTTGTCCCATGCCTCCTCACGCTTCTGCGTTGAGCGGGCAATGGAAATATCCTGGCGAATGGATTCATCCAATTCAAGCGGATTGGACCATGTGAGGTGCGGTCCAATGAATCCAGCCACCAGAAAGAGGAGTAAAAACGCAGTGAGGTACTGCTTTTTACCGGTGAAACTGTATGGGACGTGTCTCTTCTGCATGTGCATCTGTCGATTCACTTTAATTTCGGGTCAATGGTTTAAGGGAGTAAGCCGGCAGGCTAAAGAATCTTTGCTTGAATGCTGTAAGCTTTTATTCTCTGAAACTTCATGTGTCAACCGAAATATCAAGTTCTTCATTAAAAAGTTTGGCACCCCTAAAAGCAGAGGTTTGAATATCTCGTTTTCGGTGGCGTGTTTTCCGCATGAAACCAGGTTGCCGATTGACTATTTATTCAGTCGAGGTATCATCTTCAATATATTGGGAGAGAAGGCGCAAAGCATTTTAGACTTTGTCGCTAAACATTTTATACGCAAGAGGAATATCAAGAGATGTGCCCATTTGATAAAGAGCAGACAGGATACGAAAAAACGATTTTTTCCGACCTACAAGGCGCTTGGAGCGTACTTCGGAGCTTGGTGGTTGATCATGCCGGGTTTGAAGGTTGGGAGCGTGCGTTGTTTCAAATTGATGAGGCAATGAGTTGGGAGGTTGTGAGGGACTTACGGCAAATGTCACCACTGATTGTGGTTATTCGAAATATTTGCCAGCAGGGCCAAGCGCCACGTGAAATTTTTGAGTCACTGAATGGCATACAGGGACTTCTTGAAGAGACATTGGAACTATTCGTAAAATAGTTCGAGTTCAATTGCCAGACGCACAGGAACCTTAATGAAGAAAAATGAAACCCCGCTTACATCGACCCTTGAAGACTACCTGGCCACCATTTTCAGGCTTGTTCAGAAAAGCGGGGAAGCCCGCTCCAACGCCATTGCTGAAGAGCTTTCCGTCACCCGGTCTTCGGTGACCACGGCCTTAAAATCTCTGGCTTCCCGTGAGCTTATTGAATACACACCCTACAATCCCATTACCCTGACCCCATCCGGGTGGGAACTTGGAAAGCGCATTGCCCATCGCAATATGATTTTGCAGGATTTTTTTGGTCGAGTGCTTCAGCTGGACCCTCAGGTGGCCGTTGAAACGGCATGCCGTGTGGAGCATGCCGTCTCGGATGATGTGGTTCTGGAGCTGGGGCGCTTTATCCTCTATCTTAAAGAGTCGGGTTGCGATATTGAGACGTGGCGGGAGAAATTTATCTTTCCCAAAGATCACACATCAAGATAGGTCCGCATTGTACTCTTCTGAAAAATCACATATTTCTTGTATTATGGCCGAAAAGAGGGCTCGTGCCTCCTCGAAATCTTTTTGGCTGGGGTGTTTTTTTGCCTCTTCGATGCGCGCTTTACGTTCTTCGGTCATTGGGTGCTGATCCGATGCCATTTTGGCCATCATCTCAAGAACTTTGGGATCGATTCGGCCCTGGCAGAGAAAATGGCCCAGAATTTCATTTCCCTCCATGAGCTCTTCGGCTTTTTTTCGGCAGTCGTTGGCGTGATCGGAATCTGGATAAGCCCCCAATGTGCCGAAAAGCCCTACCTTTTTTCCTTTGACGCCTTCCATAAACTTTTTTGCTTTTTGATCGGGCATTCCTTTGTCCACCCAGTATCCGATGGCAAGAAAATCATATTCCGAGACATCCGGGGCCTCCTCCACGGATGAGATGGTGCAAGGATCAGGTATGACGCCAGCAATGGCTTCTGCCACAGATTGGGTGTTTCCAGTGCGTGAAGAGTAGACGATGAGAGATTTCATGGGATCTCCTTGGCTTGTGGGCGTTGTATTTGGTGAAAGTTTTTTTCAACTCGGTTTTCTTTGGTATTGGGATCGAAGCGTGTAAAACGCAACTTTAACAGAAGGAATCAGCTCCCGCTTTTCACGGCCAGCATAGATGGCGAACATGTGGTCTCCCTTTTGATCAAAGAACTGCACCGAAAGGCTTTCCAGGCCGAAAAAGGGTTTTTCGAGAAAACAGATGGAACCAAGCTTGTTGACCATAAGATGACCACCCAAAGGATTTCCTTTTTCTATCAGGTTAAAGTAGCCGTGGGCATACTTTCCCTTTGGAAGCTTTCCTTTGACTTCAATGATGGCCGTGGGGGTTTGCTTCAAAAAGGTAACTTTTTCCCAATGGCACAGGGCCTCCCAAATGGCATCAAAGTGAGACACATCCACAAAGGTTCGCATGGTTTTGGGAAGGGCAAAGATGGTAGCGGCCTCAGAGATACCTAGTTGACTGGCAATGTGGGTGGGCATGGCGCTGGGGTTTTCTTCGATGATTTGATGAATCTGACGTTTGAGTTCCGGTGGTACGCTTGTTTCAAACATGGTTTCTCCTGTGACGGTGAAATGTGGAATATCTTTGTGTTGGCTACTACATGGCACATCTGGCATCGACCATCTGTTTTGCGGGGGCCTGCCTTTGTATGGGGAGGCGCAAAGCCACATCGCAAACCAGCTCCAAAAGTTCCAGGTCGTGGGTGATCACCATCACGCTCATGCCTTGTTGGGCGGCTTCTCGAATCATGGTTGCGATACGTTTCATATTGTGACCGTCGAGTCCGCTTGTGGGTTCATCCAAAATGAAGATATCCGGATTTCTGGCAAGGCCGCAGGCGATGACAAGGCGCTGTTTTTCTCCTCCTGAAAGAGATTGGGGGTGTCGGTGAGCCAGGTGCCTCAGTCCGAATTTTTCAAGAAGCGCCTCAAGCCTCTCCTTTTCTCTTTTTTTCAGGCGATGGATTCCTGAGGCCATGGCCACTTCACGAAGCACCGATGTCATGTGAAGCTGATGATCGGTGTTTTGAAGGATAAGGCTGGAGCGTTTGAGAACCTGTTTGGGGTGAACCGTTTCGCCGCCAATAACAATCTCTCCTCCTTGACGTTTGCTGAGGCCGGTAAGGATGCGGGCAAGGGTGGTTTTGCCTGTGCCATTGTCTCCGATAATTCCGGTCACACCCTTGGGAAGGGCAAAGGAGTCGCCATTGTAGATTTTCTCCTTACCTCCGTAACCGAAGTGAAGATTTTTTACCTCCAGATGGCCTGTTTTAGGGGTGTTCGGCAGTGAATTGCGTACATCGGTAACCTTGGCTTTTCGAAGGCCGCATCGCTGGCAAAGCGCCTGATCCTGAAGAATAGAGAAGTCGCCCTGGGCTTTTACTTCACCTTTGCTCATGACCAACACTTGATCGGCCACATCTTTGAGCCAGTAGAGTCGGTGATCCACCACCAGAATGGTAATTCCTTTTTCTTTAAGCGTTTCAATGAGGCGAGCAAGTTCTTTGGTGCTTTCGGGATCAAGGTTTGCCGAAGGCTCATCCAGCACCACAATGGAAGGAGCAAGGGAGAGAATGGCTCCAAGGGCCACTTTTTGTTTCTGCCCTTCGGAAAGATCGTGGATGGATGCGTTCAGAATAGGGTTGATGCGAAGTTTTTTTGCCGTTTCCCGGACCACAGCCCAGGTTTCTTCTCTGCTTTTTCCTTGCCACTCATGAGCAAAGGCGATTTCGTCGTCCACATGAAGGGCAAAAAATTGAAGTTCGGGGTCTTGGAATACCGTGCCCACTTCGGCCGAAATTTGCTGAAGGGATCGGCCTTTGCTGGACGTGCCGCTGTGGAGGATCTCGCCTTTAAGGGTACCTTTAAAAAAGTGGGGACAAAGGCCGTTTACCAGACGGATGAGGGTCGACTTTCCGCACCCGCTGGCTCCTGTGATCAGAGTGGCTTCGCCTTTTTTCACCGTAAATGAAATGTTTTTTACGGCAGGTGCCTCTTGAAACGGATAGGTGTAGCTGACGTTTTTTAGCTCAATCATAGAAAAAAACCTGTGGGTGCATCACCGGCATGAACTTGAATAAGAATACCTGTGGTAAGAAAGAAAAGGGTAAGAACCATGGCAAGGGTATCGGCCTGAGTAAAATGTTGCGGTTTGTAGCTCACCATATGGGCGTTATGGCTGACCCCTTTGAGCTCTGCGGCAATGCCAAGATCGTCGGAGCTTCGTAAGGCTCGAAAGAGGATGGGCGCAATCAGGAGGCGCATCGAGACAATGGGGTGTCTTGC
>JAKSCC010000235.1 GCA_022360815.1 Desulfobacterales bacterium | reverse complement strand
ATCATCTTCCCCATCGCGGGTCTGATTTTAAGCTGCCTTCTGGCCCCTGCCGCCCTTCCCCTTCTGGGCATGCTTTTTTTGGGCAACCTTTTAAAAGAGGCGGTGGTGACCGAGCGTCTGGCAGAAGCGGCGCGCAAGACGGTGATCGATACCGTGACCATTCTTCTGGGCGTGACCGTGGGTGCCAGTACCCAAGGGGATATCTTTCTCACCAAAGAGTCCATCGGGATCTTTGTGCTGGGAGCGCTCTCCTTTGCCGTGGCCACAGCCTGCGGCCTTGGTTTTGCCAAAGGCATGAACCTTTTTCTCAAAGAGAAGATCAACCCCCTGATCGGTGCGGCAGGTGTCTCTGCTGTGCCCGACTCCGCCCGTGTGGTGCACACCGTGGCCCAGGAGGAGGATCCCACCAACTTTCTTTTGATGCACGCCATGGCTCCCAACATTTCAGGGGTCATTGGTTCGGCCATCGGTGCCGGGGTTCTCTGGAGCTTTCTCACCTAAAGGAGCAAGAAACGATTGAAAAAAGTCAGCGATAAAATTCTCGACCTGAAACAGCGCAAGCACCGCATCATGCAGATGGGTGGCAAAAAGGCGGTGGAGAACCACAAGGCCAAAGGCAAACTGACGGCCCGTGAGCGGCTGGATCTCTTCTTTGATCGCAACACCTTTCGAGAGGTGGACATGTTCGCCACCCACCGCTGCACCAACTACGGCATGGAAGATGTGGAGATTGCAGGCGATGGCGTGGTGTGTGGCTACGGTCTGGTGGAGGGGCGCCCGGTTTACGCCTACGCCCAGGATTTCACCTCCCGTGCGGGCAGTCTGGGCGAAGTGCACGCCCGCAAGATTTGCAAGGTCATGGACATGGCCCTGAAGTCTGGCGTGCCGGTGGTCGGCATGAACGACTCGGGTGGTGCCCGTATTCAGGAGGGCATCGACGCTCTGGCAGGTTTTGGCGAGATCTTCTTTCGAAACTCAGCCGCCTCAGGGGTGATTCCTCAGATTTCCGCCATCATGGGTCCCTCTGCGGGCGGGGCGGTCTACTCCCCTGCCATGACCGACTTTATCTTCATGGTAAAAAAGACCAGCCACATGTTTATCACCGGGCCCGATGTGATCAAGAGCGTCACCGGTGAGAGTGTGGATTTTGAGACCCTGGGAGGTGCCGATACCCACAGCACCAAGAGCGGGGTCTGCCATTTTGCCTGCGAAGATGAGCCCGAGACTATCGAAAACATTCGAAAGCTTCTCTCCTATCTTCCGGCCAATAACATGGAAGAGCCGCCCGTGGTGATGGGGGAGGACTCGGGGCGTCGCTACATCCCTGAGCTGGACAGCATCATTCCCGACTCGCCTTCGGCTCCCTATGACATGAAAACGGTGATCCGTCATCTGGTGGACGAGGGCTCCATCTTTGAGCCCCACAAGAATTTCGCTCCCAATATCATCACCTGCTTTGCCCGTCTGGGCGGCCGAAGCATCGGCATCATTGCCAGCCAGCCCAGCGTGCTTGCCGGATGCCTCGATATCAACGCCTCCGACAAAGCGGCCCGCTTTATCCGTTTTTGCGATGCCTTTAACATTCCGCTTTTGACCCTTGCCGATGTGCCCGGTTTTCTGCCCGGAACCCAGCAGGAGTGGGGCGGGATTATTCGCCACGGTGCAAAGATGCTCTGGAGCTATGCCGAAGCCACGGTACCCAAGCTGCTTCTTATCACGCGCAAAGATTATGGGGGGGCCTATATCGCCATGAGCTCCAAGCATCTGGGAACCGATTTCGCCTTTGCCTGGCCCACCTCAGAGATTGCGGTGATGGGGGCCGAAGGGGCTGCCAATATCATTCATCGCCGTGAGATCAAAGAGGCCCTGGACCCTGATGAGAAGCGTCAGGAGAAGGTGGACGAGTACACCGAGCTCTTCTCCAACCCCTATGTGGCAGCGGAAAGAGGGTATGTGGACTCGGTGATCATCCCTTCAGAGACCCGTGTCCGTCTGATGGAGGCTCTGGAGATTGTGTCAACCAAGCGCGAGCTTCGGCCTCCCAAGAAGCACGGCAACATTCCTCTTTAAGGAGACGCCATGGATCTCGAAACCAAAAAAAAAGCGGCCGTAAGTGCCGTGCTCGCACTTCTGGCTTCTGAACAGCAAGGCCCGGAAGGGCAAACCTCCATGGCACCACGCACCAACGCCTGGGGCCACCAGGGGCGTACTCAGAGCATGGAGATCAGAAACCTGATGCAACTCCGCTCCATCGGCAGGGGGTAGTCCTCTGCATCACCATACGGTGAATGTGCGTATTCATTTTTAGTTGCTTGAACACAATGTCACATGGAGAGACGCCTCCATGTCACCGAAGAGTTTTTTGCGGAGCTTTTTTTAAAAAAGGCGACTCGCCGAAGGCGATCATACAGGAGCAAAGACAACAACGATGAGCCAGTCAACCATTCGTATATACGACACCTCGTTTACCGCCGGCCAGGAGAGCCTGCTTTCCGGCCTGATGCGCACCTCTGAGATGGAGCGTATGGCTCCGCTTTTAAACAGCGCAGGCCTCTACGCCGTTGAAGCCACACGAGGGTTCTCTTTTAAAAATACCCTTGCCGAGCTGAATGAAAATCCCTTTGGTCGCATTCGTGCCATCAAAAGGGCCATGGCAGGCACCCCGGTTGCCATCACGCTTTCCGCCCTTCACATGGCCGGACGCTCTGCCGCGCCTCTGGATCTGATGAAGGCGTTTATCAGCAGCGCCCATGAGGCCGGTGTCTCCATTTTTCGAATTTTTGATCCTTTAAATGATCTTCGAAATATCAGCGCACCCCTTGAGATGATCAAGGGGCTGGGTGCCACAACCGTTGCTTCCATTTTGATTCCCACCTCCGGGAAAAAGGTGCCCTTTGATAACATAGCGCAGACCGCTGCCCGCATTGCTGAAATGGGGGCCGATGCCGTCTGCCTGATGGACACCGAAGGCTTTCTCTGCCCTGCAAGCGCCCGAAAGCTTGTGGCTCGCGTGTGTGAAGCGGTCTCTATTCCGGTGCACCTCTCCCTTACCAACACCGCCATGTGCGGTACGGCCGCCGCCCACGCGGCCCTGGATTCCGGAGCCGCTGTTGTGGAAGCGGCCCTTTCTCCTTTTGCCGACGGCGGGGTCACCATTCCAGCCGAAGGACTCATCAACTCCCTGAACATGGGAGCCGAAGGTGCCCTTGCGCCTCTGTGTGAGGCCGCGGCCCTTTTTGAGGAGGAGATTCGGCCCAGGCACCTCTCCACCCTTCTCAAGAGAAGCAACCTTCACCTTCGCAGCCTGGCCCTTAAGTACCGGCTGCCGGTGACCACCCTTCGTGTGGTGATGAGCCAGCTGGCTGAGATCGACAAGAGCGATCTTCTGGAGAAGGTGGTGGGCGAGATTTTTACCGTTCGAAACGAGTTGGGTGAGATCGCCCTGAAGTTTCCCCTGGATGAGATGGTGGTGACCCAGTCCATCAACAACGTGGTCTTTGACAGCCTGGATGCCCGCTACTCCATCGCCACGTCGGCGGTAAAGGATCACTGTTACGGCATGAATGGTCGCACCCAGACCACCATTGATAAGGCCATCTTAAAAGTGGCTCTGGAAGGATACCCGAGAGGCGAAGAGCCCACCAAGGCTTTCCCGCCTGAGCTGCTTCCCTCAGCCCTCAAAGAGGGTGGCGAAAAAAACGCGCTGGTCAATGGGGTTGAGGACGAAGTGATTCTGGCCCTTTTTCCTGTGGAGGGCAAACGCCATCTGGAGTGGCAGAAGGGGGTGAAGAAAGTGCCGGCACAGGCCCAGTTTCTCTCCCTTGAAGAGGCTCTGGATCGGGCTGCCGTTGCCGAAAAGGTTCTGGAAGGGGATACCGATGCCCT
>JAKSCC010000122.1 GCA_022360815.1 Desulfobacterales bacterium | reverse complement strand
GTTTCATCCAATCGTGTACTCCACGCCATCAACCCTGTGGCTTTTGTACGTCTGGCCCTAAGCATGGGAAAAGGCTATCTGGGCATGTTCGCTCTTCTTACCATCTTGTGGGGCGCCCCAGCCCTTGTGATGAAATACCTGGCCCCCATCATGGGTTTTCGAACACTTCAATTTTCCACCTTTATGATAAGCGGCTATTACATGCTTGTCTCCTACCACCTCATGGGTTACGTCACCCTTCAATACCACCGGAAAATAGGCTACGAGATCGATGTGGAAAACTTCACAGGGGAAACACCCCCACCCGTCCAAAGCCCCCCTTCTGAACACCAAGAGCAAAAATCTCCCCACCTTCAACGCATTACCTTTCTTTTAAAAGAAGGAAAGATGAATGAGGCCCTTAAAACCCTTGATCGCATTCGTATCGAAGGAGCCGGCCTGCACCACATGGATCTTGCCCACAAATATTTTGAACTTTTGAAAATGATGAAAAAAGATCAGGAGATGTGTGAATTTGGACGGGAGTACATTGAAAGCTTGGTCAAAGAGAAGAACAAAGAGAAAACGCTTGAGGTGTGGACGTGTTGCATCCAAAAAGAGCCTGGATTCCTCCCCTCCATACAGGCGCTCTACGCCATCGGCATGTGGGTAAGCGACAAAGAATCACCCGAAAAAGGAATCGCCATTTTTCAAAGGGCCATCAAAGCCTATCCCAACGACCCCATGGTGCCCCAATTCTGGTTCCGCTCTGCCCGCATCTTGAACGACAGGCTTTACCGTCGAGAAAAGGCGATGAAACTTTTGGAAGGGATCATCAAAAAGTACCCTGATGATAAAATTCGCCCCCAAGTAGAGAACTACCTCTCCACCCTATGACACAAGATGCGGGTAACTCTTTTTTACCGCATCCGCTTCACTGGAGTCTTCCATGTAGGTGAGAATAACCTGAAGGGCCTGAAAAAAATGTTTTTCTTGGCCCTTTCGTTTGCATAAGGTGGCGTAGTTTAACCACGCCTCGGAGAGGCCATTGAGAGTCGGCCTCTTTTTAGCAAGAAAAAAGAGGTACTTTCGGGCCTCTTCTTCGCAATTGCGGTGCAGCAAGTGGCGGGCCAAAAGCAGACAAAGTTCCGGAGGAAATTTAACAAAAGAGGCTCTTTCCCGATAGATCCTGTAGTAATGATCCACCTTTTCCAAAGCCCCCCCATGGCTTAAAAGTCCAAAAAGAATTCGAGCTGTGGTTTCATGGAAAAAAGGGCTCTCAGGTGTATTGCTTGCCAAGTTAAAAAGCTGCTCGGCCGCCCTTTCATGGAGAGGCTCTTCAGCCAGAATCGCCTCAAAAGCCGATCGGGCTCCTGCCACATCCAAACGCGCCATGCAATCCATAGCCTCTTCCATCATCAAAGCGGTTTCATCTACCTCTGGAGGCTCTTCAAAAAGATCTTCCACATCCCTTTTCAACCCCTTTGTATAGAAAAAGGAGGCCATACCTCCCGAAAGCAGCCCTCCTATGTGCGCCATATACGCCACATTTTCTGCTCCCAACCAGATCAGCTGAACCAGCTCACCACCCAACCAAATGGGAAGAAGAATCCAGCCATAAACCCGAACTGTATTGAAATAGAACCCCAATGAGTAAAAGACACGAATCTTCCGTTTCCAAAAAAGAAGCGAAAAAGCGCCCATGAGACCAGATACCGCTCCAGACGCTCCAACCAAGGGTGTGCTGCTGGAACGATAAGCCAACCAAAAGAGCAAAACAGCTCCCAATCCTGTGGCGAGATAAACCCCGAAAAACACACCCCGCCCCATGGCCATCTCCAGAGCGCATCCAACCAACCAAAGAAAAATCATGTTTCCAAGCAGGTGCATCACACCGCCATGAAGAAACATATGGGAGAGAAACGTTACCGGCCTATGCTTATCGGGAGTAAACCCCCAACGATTTGAACTGGAGTTGCTCAGGATCTCTTCATATCGGTTTCGCCCATCGCGCCAGCTTTCGTACCCTTTGCTCTCAGGCCTGATAATCTCATCATCTTTCAGTGCCTCCTGAAAGGCCTCATCGGCTACCATGGCCTGAATGCAAGGCCCATAGTCCGACCTTCTGCTTCCTTTAAGCCCCTGGCAGGGGTTTTCTCTGTCTTCTCCCTCCACATACTTTTGGTAGGCTTCAAGCTCCGTTTCTAAAAGGCCCGTCTCCTGGTAGTACTCCATGGCATTTTTAAAAATACGTCGGTCTTTTGAGAAGGTGGAGAAAAAAATCAGGGCATTGATGAGAATCAAAGAGATTGTAACAAAGGGGAGATTCCTTAGGTTGAGCTTTCCTGACAAAGGTATAATAAGCATCGCGCCTTCTCCAGACAAAAAGTAGTCGATCCAAACGTCATGCCCCCAGCCCACTGGAACAAAGCTTTATCTGGGATAGCGCCATCACCGCTTTGTTGTCAACACACCGATAGTAAAAGAAGCGCTTTTCTGCAAAACCCAATAGGATAGACCATGCCCCTTTCTTCAAAGCCGCGCGTGGATCATCTCAAAACCTGTCCCCCCTTAAGAATTCAAAAAAACCCCAGTGCCATGGCCGAACGATAGAGAATCATCAATCCCATGACCATAAGAAGACTAAAAAGAATTTTGCGATAGGAGAACTCTCCGATGCACTTTGAGAGGCGAATGCCCATCCAACCCCCAAATACAGCCGATGGAACGGCCACCATGGCCAGGGTGACCGAAGCGACACTTTGAAGCCCCGCCAAAGTTTGGGCTGAGATCATGATGATGGCGGCTATCATAAAAAAACTTCCTATGCCCGCCTTCACTTGCTCCTGCCTCCAACCGGCCAGGGAAGTGTAGACGATGGTGGGTGGCCCACCCATTCCAAAGGATGTACCGATGGCAGAAGAAGAGAACCCTGCCAAAATCCCCCAGTATTTTGAAACCACTTTTTGAGATCGTCCTTCAAAAAAAAGTCCCCAGAACGCATAGACCATGAGAAAAAGGCCCATGGCGATTTTCAAGGCGTCCCCTGGAACCTTTTTCATTAGCGTCACACCGGTGAGTGCCCCAGGAAACGCACCGAAAATAAGGGGGCGAAGCCTCTCCCAATCGGCAAACTTTCGAAAGGTGATGCCCATCTGCGCGCTCATGGAAAGACCAATAATAGTGCCTGCTGGAATGGCAACTGAGAGATCAATGAACTGTGTAACAAGGGGCGTTGCAATAAGGGCGGCACCAAAACCAGCAATGCCGTTGACCAGCCCGCCCAAGCCCCAAAAAAGGGCCATGATTAAATAGTCTTCCATATGAAACTCCTATATCGTGATGAAGCGATAAACTGCATGTGTGATAACGTAATATTTTGTTGCCATGCCCATCTGATAAGCATGGCCGGTGTTACCTATCTCGGATGAGAGTGTTTGTAAAATACGCTTTTTTTATGAAGGTCATAGGCTCAAGCTTTGATGCTGACCATGACAAAGGAAGGATGCAAACCAATGAAATACGCCGAAGCACATAGGGGACGAACCTTTGTTTTGCGACTTGAAGAGGGTGAGGTGATGCATGAGGTTATTGAGGCCTTTGCAAAAAAAGAGAGGGTCAGGCGAGCCGTGGTGATCTCCCTTGGAGGCGCTGAATCTGGACGTGAGCTAATCACCGGGCCTGAAGAAGGAAAAGGATTTCAAAAAGGAGAGGCCATCAACACCCACTTTTTAGATGGGGTGCATGAATCTTCTGGTGTGGGCACCCTTTTCCCCAATGAAGACGGAACCCCTGTGTTGCACCTCCATCTCAGCTGTGGTCGAAAAGATCAGGGAGTTACCGGTTGTGCTCGAAACGGTGTGGTGGTCTGGCTCTACATGGAAGTGGTGATTTTGGAAATTATTGGGGAGTGTGGAAAACGGGTGGTAGATCCTTTATCAGGGTTTGCCCTGCTGGATCCGAAGGCATAGCTTTCGATCTGTGCTGAATCGATTAGGAGCGGCTCAAAAAGATAGATGATCTTAAAGTGCGTTTGCGTGATACGACATATCTGATATTTCACAAAAACACAGTAAGTTAATCTTCACCCCTTCATTGAAACAGATTTCCTGCCGTGCTACGGTTTCCAGAGATAAAAAAGGGTAAGGAGGTGCGCCCTTTTTCATCTGCGACAAAAACAGAACCCAGGAAGGAGAGTATGGGCGACATTGAAAGCCAGCTTGATGATGTGGATTGTACACGACTTTTTTTTACAGATTTAAATGGCAGGCTCATGAACCTGTCAGTAAACAAGCACAAAATGGGCGAGGTCTTCGAAAATGGTGTGGGCTTTGATGGAAGCTCTATCGCGGGCTTTGCCAATGTGGAACACAGCGACAGAATTTTGATGCCAGATGCAAAGGCCCTTTGGAATATCCCCTTTGACAGGGAGTCCGTGGGCTTTTTTGTTGCAAATGTTCTAAATGAAGAGGGCCAGCCTGCAGCGGTTGACCCTCGCACGGTTCTTCAGAAAGTGGTGAAAGAGGGCAAAGAGACCTTTGGTTTCTCTTTTTTGGTGGGCCCTGAGCATGAATTTTTTCTTTTAAACGGGGATGAATTTGCTCTGACCACCAAAAACGGATTTCCTTCGGATGTGCACAGCGACCAGGCAGGCTATTTTCACTCCACACCCCACGATAAGGGGCAGGCCATTCGGCAGCAGATCACCGATATGCTGGGGAAATGCGGCGTCATGTATGAGAAGTCCCACCACGAGGTAACCCCCTCCCAACACGAAATCAACTTAGAGTGTGTCGACCCGGTAAACGCAGCAGACCGGACCCTGCTCTTTACCTATGTGGCCCAACGTATTGCCCAGGAAAACGGATACTACGCCAGCTTTATGCCCAAGCCATTTAAAGAGTACAACCGAAATGCATTTCATATGCACCTCTCCATTCAGGATGAAAAGGGCAACAACCTCTTTTACGATGGCGACGCCGAAAAAAACCTGAGTCCTCTGGCCCACCAATTTATCGCAGGCATTTTAAAGTATGCCCGGGAAACCTCCGTGGTGATGGCCTCAACAGTAAACTCTTACAAAGCCTACGTGATGGAGACCGAGGCTCCCATTGCACGGGGCTGGGGATTTCGCAACCGCAGTTCCATGGTGCGGGTTCCCTATACCACAAGCCCTTCGGCCACACGCATTGAGCTGAGAAACCCTGATCCAGCGGGAAACGTCTACCTTCAGATGGCGGTGCTGATCGCCATGGGGCTCCAAGGCATTCGAGAAAAGGCCAAGGTGACCACACCCGACAGGGAGAGTACCTACGACCGCGACTACAGCTTAAAAGTGTGGGACGAGCGCTTTCTTCCTCGCACCCTTTACGAAGCGCTGGTGGAAGCCGAACGAAGTACTTTTTTGAAAGAGGTCCTGGGTGAAAAACTCTACACCAACTTTATGAACTTAAAAATTCAAGAGTGGGAGGCCGATCGGGTACATATTTCAGCCCGTGAACAGAGACAGTATCTCTCAATTTGAGTTTCCTGATTGAGTGCTAAGGTATCCTATCAAATCTGCCTTAGATCGATCTCAATGGGAGTCTGACTGGGCTCCGTGGTGTCGTCCCCCAGTTGTCCAAGCATATTGTTTCCCCACACCCAGAGTGTGTTGTCCTCTTTAAGTGCTGCAAAGTGGTAGAGCCCGCATTGGACAAACTTCCAGTCAGACTCTTCCCCTATACGCAAGAGGGGCTGTAACGGCGCGTCGTGATCAAGTTCGCCCCAGGTATAGAGCGTTCCGTCGGTTTTGATGGCGAGGGCCGAAACATCACCTGCGCCAACGCTACACCAATCGGAGTCGGTTCCAATTTGAGTCGGGGTGGCAATGATTTCATCCTGTCCAAAAGAGCCTGTCCCTATTTGACCGCAGTCGTTCCACCCCCAACCGATCAAAGCACCATCATTCCGAATACCCATGGTGTGATACTTTCCAGTGGAAATCGATTTCCAAGTGACCCATTTTTGGGTGTGATGAGAACCTTCAGATTCAGACGACGTGTCAAAACCGCAGCCTGCAAAAAGGGTTACCAAAAAAAGAGAGAAGATGAGCAGAGAAACAATTCGTTTCATGGCAGAATACCCCTTAACTATACGAATGCTTAAAAAACGATGCATGTTTTCCGTACCAAGCATCGGCTGCAGACCATAAAGCGGGGGGCATGATTGAATCTGTCGCTTTGAATATTATATCGGACAGGGGCAAGAAAAATGTAAACAAAAAAAACTATCTTAACGATATATTAACCATTCTTTAACAAAGCTTTGACCTTTCACAAAAGGGCCTAAGTTGCTTAAAAAGTTTTTAGGCAACTCACTTTTCAATAAAACACGGCCATCCAATGGGTTATTTTTTCGGGATGGGTTTGTGTTACTCGATGGCGGGTGTGGGCGGGAATATGGATATGGTCGCCCTTTTTCAGGGTTACCTCACGACCATCTTCAAAGAGAAGGGTTCCCGCCCCTTCAAGGACCATCACCCATTCGTTCTCATCTTGGTCATACCATCCAGACGCGGGGGAGCTTTGACCCTGGGAGAGAATCCGTTCGATACGAATTGTCTCTCCCTTAAAAAGATCATCAAACTGCTCCTCTTTCAGACGCTTTGGAATATCGGCAAAAAGATTTGAAAGCATGAACGCCTCGTTTCTCCTCATCACAAGACATAGACCAAAAAAAAGGTCGTTTATGGGTACTGAGACCGAATACGCTGGGAAAGGCCACAGGTCAGACGAAGCACTTTTTCAGCCTGGGGCAACGGAAGAGATCCCGTGCCGCAACTGGGGGTGATAAGGGTGGCGTCCATAAGTGCTTTTCGATCAACGCCTTCTCTTTCAAGCGTCTCCACTTGAGAATTCCACTTTTCATAGAGGGTTTCCACACTCTCTTTTTCAATATCGGCGATCTCTCCTGTGGGAACAATACCCCAAGCCAAAATGCCGCCCCTGGCAAGAAACCCCTTCAAAGCCTCAATAAAGAGAATAAATCGGTCAAAATAGCTGTACGCGTCAAAGCTAATGATATCGATATCAGCATCAAAGAGAAGGGTCCATTGGGTGTTGGCGCAAACATGAACACCCGCAAGTCCGCCCTCTTTATGCACAGCCTCGGCCATCTCATTTAAGGCCGCAATGACATCTCCTTCGGTGATGGTGACATAGGCCGAGGTGCCAAAGGCGGCCAGGGCGGGCTCGTCAAAAAAAAGAAGTGGCGTTGCACCAAACTTTCCAAGCATTCGCACCTGCCAGGCCGCATTCATGGTAAGTTGCTTTACCATGATATCCCGAAGCTGGTCGTCGTAGAAGATGGCTCGGTCTTCATGGTCTTTGACTCCAGTGCCAAACGTGATGGGGCCGGTAATCTGACCTTTGAGTGCCAGCGGAGCCTCTGGGAGCTCTGGAAGCATCGCAAGAAGGGTGGAAAACCCCTTGGCCCTTTGACTGCTGATGGCAAAGGGTGAAGCTTCGATATCACTCCCAGAGTCGGTAACGGCTAGCACGTGTTCATAGAAGGCGAACATCTCCTCGGCAAAGGCATCGGTGGTGGGGTTGATATGGCTGATACCACCCCCTTCAACCAGTCCCGGAAAGCCAGGAAGAAACTGATCAATCATCCCTTCCCCAGGTTGTGAGGGAAGCTGTACCCAGACCGGAATTTCCGGCGTGTGTTCAAAGACGAGGCGGGTTGCCTCCTGATGGTCGAAGAGGGGCAGGCTGCCCATAAGAAGAGGCCTGCATTTGGGAACAAGTAGAGCCATAATGTACTGAATCCCTTTTCAGTTATAAAGATTGACACCCTGCCGAAGCCGGTGGTATGTTCTTTCGGCACATCAAAACGGATGACATGGGCGAACTATCCTGCCGTTTTTGTTTGGGAACACGATCTGTGGAGCTCGTTATCTCTCTTTTTTTGCCACGCAGGGAACAGGAGATTACGGAGCCTGTTCCTTCAAGAAAAATGACTGTATCATAGTAACCATGTTGATATAAAAATCAATCGGTAAGAAGTGAGCCCCTGTAAAAAGCCAGTAGCCTTTTAGACTTTTTGCAGAGCCATGACCAATTGACCTTAATGGATTTAAGGGGGCACGAATGTTTGGACTGGGTCCGATGGAACTGACCATCATCCTCATCATCATTCTTATTATCTTTGGAGCCGGGCGGCTTCCCGAAATCGGTTCCGGGATTGGAAAGGGAATTCGCAACTTCAAGAAGTCCGTATCCGAGACTGAAAACGAGAAGATCGAAGAGGATAAAGAGAAGAGCTCAGACGAGTAGACGAAGCCCGTCCACTTGTCAAAAAAGCATAAAAAAAAGGGAGGCACCTTCGTTCAACAAAGGTGTCTCCCTTTTGTTTTTTCAAGACGGGTTAAACCGCAACGCCCTCTTTTGTCTCCATGGCTGAGGCGATAAAGAGCCCTGCCCGGTGGCTGTGAGTCTCTTTGTTGCTATCCATCACCTCCACACAGGCCTTGGGAAGTGCTTCGGCCATGCGTGTGATCTCTTCAACACCGTGGAGCTTGTCTGCCGAGGCTCCGATGATGACCACCGGTATGTCAATCTGCTTGAGATCCTCCCAGATGGCATGACCATTCAGGGCTGCGGCATTGGCTTTGAGACGAATGGGCTCGGCATCCATAATGGTACGGCGATACTTTTCAGCCTGTTCAGGCTCCCTTTTCTTATCCACCCTAAAGTTAATGAGATACCAAACAATGAGATAGCGAACCACCTTGAAAAAAACTGCGGGCACATATCGAATGATGAAGTTACCCCAAAATGGAAACTCAAATTGTCCAACCGGTGAAACAAGAAAAGCTCCTTCCGGTGCAATAAGCTTTTTTGCCATGGCCCGAGCCAGAGCTGTGGACCCCAAAGAGCTTCCACTGACAAAGGTGGGTTTTTGGGGATAGATCACCTCTTCGGCCACCTCAGAGATATCCTGTGCCAACCGATCGATATCAAAACGTGGAAGAGGACCCGCAGGGAGTTGGGCACTGCACTTTTCACGCGACTCCATGTAGACCACTCGAAAACGGGGGGTGATTTCGGCAAGGACCTCGTGCCACCCGGAAAGGGCCGAAAGCCAGCCCGCCACAAAGAGAAGAACCGGACGATTTTCATGGTCTTCGGGTTTAAAATCATAAATGGTAAGCTGCACCCCGTCACTTAAGGTAACGGGACGTTTGGCCACAGTGATGCCATTGTTTTCATAGTCAAAAAGTCGTTTCATCTCGTTGGACCGGCTCCGCTGTCGAGTCAGAAGGGCGTCTATTCTGGATGCCCGGTGGTGATAGGGGTAGTTGGCTTAACGTCTGTAGGTCTCTGCCAGCTTTTCAAGGCTTGCCAGATACTCTTTCTGTCGAGCAAGTCCCTTGTAAAGAGCGATCTCCCTTTGAAGTTTCTGAATGTGGGGATTGATGTCTACGCCATAAAGATTGACGCCCTTTTTATTGGCCTCATGGAGCACCTGGACCGCATAGTATGTGGCCAAAATACGATACCTTGATGTGCGCCTTAAAAGGTAGCTCTGCCCGGCCAATGTGCTCAAAAAGAAAGTGGCGTAGTGGGAAGCCACATCAACAGTTACTTCTGAGGGAAGCACCTCGTGGCAATCCCCTTGGATAAGAACCTGAAAGAAATCAGGAAGAAAAGCCTCCATGGCATCGGGCTCCAGCTCAATCCAGCGGCGAAAGGCAAGAAGATCTTGAGGCCCTGCGGTTCTGTAGAGGTGGGCGATGTTTCTGAAAAGAGCCAGGGTATCCAAATCCTTTTCTACAATCTCTGGTGGATTGGCTGCAAAGGCTTTGGCTGCCTTTTGAAAACGAGCCAAAGGGGTTTGCGGGTTGGGATATTTTCGAGCCAAGTAATCGAAAAAAGCCAAAAGGCGCTTATCGGCATCGGGGCACCCCGAGGTGTCGGGGCCCGGTTGGGGAGTGATTCCCTCAGGGGTATCCAGAATCTCGCTTACCTTCTTTGCCTGGTTCTCCTGGGGCGTCTCGTTGGCCAGCTCCTGTTGAAGCTCCTGCACCTGAGACTTTAGATTCTCCACATCCATCATCCATCTCTCCTGCTCTTTCTGGACGGCTTCCTCAACGGTGCTGTTATTCCAGCTTTTAACCATACGAATGCCGAAAAATGCAGCGGCGGAAACCAGGCAGAGGGCTGCCAGAGCCATAAGGGATCTCTTCATGATAACTCCGAAAAATGGGAGGTTGGGGCCTTGGCGTTGTCTCTTTTTTTACTTCAAGGCAGCCAAACGTCTTGGAGATTCGGGGCAAGGCCTTTAGATTACATCGACGGTGCCAGTCTGCCGATGTGAGAGGTGACATATGATAGATATGGTACACCATTCTTAAAAGGGGTGCAAAACCTGTGTCTCTTTTTTATCTCATGTTTCACAAAGGCCCTTGCAGCTGCTTCCCCTTAAGGGTTGAAAATCTCGGACAATTAAGCCCTGTTTTCTGCAAGAGAAAAAGAGCCCCTATTTTAGCAACCCACCTCATTTCTTTATCAGGAATTGACATTTTATCGAAGGCGCAGTAGGCGAAGACAGCCCTTAACACATAGAAAAAACAAGGAATGTTCTCTGTGAAGGATCAAAATATCGCAAAATCCCAAACCGAGCCGATTAGCAAAATTGTGGGAACCCTTTTTATCTTGTCAGCGGCTCTTTGCTGGGCTCTTTCCGGTACGGCGGCAAAACATATCTTTCTCATGGGGATCTCACCCACGGTTCTGGTGCAGATGCGAGCCACGGTTGCGGGAAGCCTTGTTGCGTTGTGGGTCGGAATAAACTCCCCAAACCTTTTCAAATTTAGACTTAAAGATCTTCCATGCTTTATCCTGCTCGGTCTTGTTGGGATGGCCTTGCTTCAATACACCTACCTCTATGCCATCAGCCGCATCCATGTGGCGGTGGCCATTCTCATTCAGTACATGGCCCCGGTTTTCATTTTCCTCTGGTGTCTTGTCTTCGGGGATAAAAAACCAACGGTGCTCACCTCCCTAACCATACTGGGAACGGTCATCGGGTGTTATTTTGTATCTGGAGCATCGGAGGTGGATATCTCTCAACTGGATCTTTGGGGAATTGCCGGAGGGCTGGGAGCAGCCATCTCCTTTGCCTATTACTCTTTAACCGCGGAAGGGCTTGTGGAGCGCTACGACCCCCGTACGGTCATCCTTTACGCCCTTCTTTTCTCCTCCATCACCTGGAACCTAGTTGAGTCTCCCTTCGCCTTTGTGTACGCATGTGCCAACCCCTCTTTTCTCTTCTGGGGACTCTTTGTGGTGCTGGTGGGCACACTCATCCCTTTCTCTCTTTACACCTTGGGCATAACGCGGGTCAGCTCAGTCAACGCCTCCATCACAGCCACCACTGAACCTATTTTTGCAGGGATCATCTCCTGGTGCTTTATCGGCGAAGCGCTCTCGTTTCCCCAGATGGCCGGAGCGGCTCTGGTTCTGGCCTCCATTGCCGTATTGACAGCCAAAGGATAAAAGCGGGGCCACCCTCTCTTTCCTTTTTTTGACCTTTGGGTGTGATTCCAGTATACTTATCCAAATCACACCGCAAACATGCCGCCGGGATGCCGGTACCCACCTGTTTAATTTTTAGCCATACCTAATTTTCTACCGCATCGTTGGCGAAATTCCATGCCCCTCCTATCACAGGGACAACCTTCCTTTCCCCACAGGGTGAATGCCCATGCAAGAGAAGCTGACTCCATCTGGTTTCCACGATGTCATCACCACAACAAGTGAACGTGTTTTTCACGAAATGGAAGTTTTGGCGTCACACCCGAATACCCCTCTCGATGGACTGCGCAATGCCTGCAGCCGACTTCAACATGTAAGCCATGTGCGTCTGGCTGTACGCAATTCGCTTCAAGCGAGATTCAGATTCCAAAAACGCAACGAGTTGATCCAAGGATTGTGCCAACTCCTGGTCTCTTCCGGTGGGTATGAAGGGGTCTGGGTGGCGCTCACCGACAAAACGGGGCGAATTCAAAGTTGGGCCACAGAGGGGTTGGGAGAGTCCGAGGCTCTTTTTTTCAAAGGGATGAAAAATGGTAAAACACCCCCTTGCCTTCTTCGAGAGGGCCCCCCTGCCCTGCCTCAAATGTTAGACGAAGAGTGTCGTTGCGAGCAGTGTCCCATGGGGAATTGCTCATGGCGCCAACGGGCCCTTATCGCACCTTTGATGTGGCATCAGAAGCGATTTGGAGCCATGGCTGTAATCATGCCAAGGGGCATTTGCTTTAATGAAGATGAGGCACTTCTCGTTGAAGAGGTGGCCTCAGAGCTCTCCCATAGGCTCCATGAGGAGAACCTTGAAGAGGAGAGACGCCTTTCGGATGAGGGGCTTCAGGAGTCCCGTCGCAGTATGGAAACCCTCCTCACCAACCTTCCCGGTATGGCATATCGCTGCACCGTCGACGACTCTTGGACCATGCACCTGGTCAGTGCAGGCGCCCTTCCCCTTACCGGCTATCTTCCCGACGAATTAATGGGAAATAGAGTGGTCTCTTTTGAAGACCTGATCCACCCCATGGACAAAAAAAGGGTAAAAGAAACCGTTCTTCGAGCCATTGAAACGGAAGAGGCATTTGAGGTGGAGTACCGAATTTATACCCGCCTGGGAGAGGAGAAGTGGGTGTGGGAGCGAGGAACACCCATCAAAGAAGCTGGGCACACCGCCGTCGTTGAGTGTTTTATCACCGATATTACGAAACGGCGTAAGGTGAAAGAGGATCTGCAGTTAAGCAACATGCGCTACCGCACCCTGGTGGAAGATATGCCTGCCATGGTGTGCCGATTTGAGCCCGATGGCCGTCTCACCGATATAAACAAAAGCTACTGCCGAATGTTCGGACGCTCTCGAAGGGAACTCTTGGGCCAAAATTTCTTTCTTTTTCTCCCCAAGGGAGTCCGGGATGCAGTGAGATATCGTTTTCTTTCGTTTACCCCCCAAGAGCCCATGGCAACCACTGAACATGAGGTGATCATGCCCGACGGATCGGTAGGCTGGCAAGAGTGGACCAACCGAGCTATCTTTTCCAAATCAGGTGAAATACGTGAGTTTCAAGCGATCGGACGAGATGTCACCCAACGGCGCCTGGCCGAAGAGGCCCTGAGAAAAAATGAGCAAAAATACCGCGCCTACCTTCACAACTCTCCCGTGGGAATTTTTGTCATAGACGACGAAGGCCGTTATGTAGAGGCCAACACCGCGGCCTGCAGTATGCTGGGATACTCACGCCAAGAGCTCCTAACCAAAAAGGTGACCGACCTGGCCCATGTGGATGAGGAAAAAGACCTCGTTCAAGCCCACTTGGACCAACTAAAATACCAAGGAAAACTTCGCACCGAGGTCTGCTTCATGCATAAAGAGGGCGGGTATATCTACGGTATCTTAGAGGCTGTTACCTTAGAGTTGGGCCTATACATGGCCTATTTTATCGACCAGACCGAGCAACGGGTGCTTCAGTCCCAACTCCAGCAGGTGCAAAAAATTGAGTCCGTAGGACGCCTTGCCGCAGGGGTATCCCACGACTTCAACAACATGCTCTCTCCAATTTTAGGATATGCCGAGCTTCTCCTTGAGGAGCTCGAACCCGGCCAGGAGAGCTATGGCTATGCCTTGGAGGTAAAAAATGCGGCTGAACGCTCCCGAAACTTGGTACGTCAGCTTCTCGCCTTCAGCCGCAAGCAGGTGCTGTCCTTAGACACCCTTGATCTTCGAGAGATTATCATCGATATGGAGGTGCTTTTAAGGCGCACCCTGCGAGAAGATATCGTGGTGGATTACACTTTGGATGAGTTGGCGTGCCTGGTGCAGGCCGATGCAGGCCAAGTGGAGCAAATTTTGATGAATCTTTCGGTCAACGCCCAAGACGCCATGGCCGAAGGAGGGCGCCTGACCATCTCCTGCCTGCGCGAGGTGGTGGCCCCCGGCCACCATCTGACCCAGACCGAACTTCTTCCCGGAGAATATGTCGTACTCAAAGTCTCGGACACAGGGGTGGGGATGGACCCACACACCAAAGATCATGCACTGGAGCCCTTCTTCTCCACCAAGGGCAAAGGGGGCACAGGCTTAGGGCTCTCCACGGTGTATGGCATTGTAAAGCAGCACGGGGGCTCCCTGGTCATGGACTCCCAGCCAGGACAAGGAACCATCTTTACCCTCTACTTTCCCATCACCGATGGTGAACCGGCGCCAATGCCTTCGCGTAAGTTAAAACCCCGTTCCCAGCATGGCTCTGAAACCCTTCTTCTGGCCGAAGATAATGAGGTGGTAAAAAACATGGCCTCAAGTGTTCTGGTACGGCAGGGATATACGGTCCATAAAGCGTCCAGCGGTGAGGAGGCCCTGATGCTTCTGGAGTCTCTAAAGGGAAAGGTGGATCTTCTTTTAACAGATGTCATCATGCCAGGAATGAACGGACGGGAGCTCTATACCAAGGTGGCTCAACGCTTTCCGAAAGTCCAAGTGGTTTATATGTCGGGGTACTCCGACGATGTTATCGCCCACCACGGGGTTCTCGAAGATGGAATTCATTTTATTCAAAAACCTTTTACCATAGAAGGCCTCACAACCAAGGTTCGCGAGGTGCTCAATCACTCTTAAGAGTTTGATACCCTGAGACAATACGTGTGACAGTGGTGATACCGCAGGCTATTGCAAAGAGAAGTGCAAGGACAGGAAACCCATGGGGAAAGAGGGTGGCCACTCCGAAAAAAAGGATGGTTTCGGTCCCCTCGGTGAGCCCATCCAGATAGTAGAGTGACTTTTTTTTGTGAACCGAGCTGGTGATGCCCCGTTTGGCTGCAAGGGAGGCAAAGGCAAGAAAGCTTGCCCCTGTTCCCATAAAAGAGAAGATAAGAACCACTGCAGCAAGTGCGTTTCGAGCCGGATCGGCAAAGGCAAACCCCACCACCACGGATGAATAGAAGATAAAATCAAGAACAATATCGAGAAATCCACCGGCATCCGTGGGTCCCTCTTTGCGTGCAACGATTCCGTCCAGCCCGTCGGCTATCCGGTTCAAAACAATAAAGGCAAAGGCCCAAAGGTAACCCTTAAAAGCAAGGGCCACCATGGCGAGAAGGCCGATGAAAAACCCCACAAGGGTTATCTGATCTGCCTTCACGCCTCGGGCTGCAAGGGGCTCAGCCAGGCGTTCCAGAGGTTTTTTTACCCAGTGGACACTCCAGCGATCCAGCATCCCTCCTCCCTTCCCTGACCCCTATTTTATTTTGAGACAGGTTATTTTTATGATGGCTCTGCAAAAAAAAATCAGAGTAGCTCTCAGAAACCGACAACACCCGGGACTCCATATTCGCTTGATGGGCCCATACCGTGGACGCCGCGTCAAAACGTCGATTTTTTATCGACTTCATCATTTTTTGGCAAAGCCACCAAGTTTAATTATTCTCCCGTTTTCAGGCACGTCGTCCTCGTCATGGGTTACCAACAGAGCCGGAATTTCCATGCGCCAAATGGTGTCAAAAACAAGGGACCGAAAGCTTTTTCGTAACGGCTTATCAAGCTTAGAAAAGGGCTCGTCCAGGAGGACGGCGTCGGGCTTACTCAAAAGTGCACGCATGAGACTAATGCGCGCCTTTTGGCCTCCAGAGAGCTCTCCTGGGAAACGTTTTTCAAGCTCTTGAAGCCCCATCTCAACAAGGGCTTTTCGAACCCTCTGGACTCGACTCTTCTGAGGCCCTCTCCCCAGTGCAAAAAGCAGATTGTCGAAAACGTTCATGTGAGGAAAAAGGAGATCATCCTGAAAGAGAATGGCAATGCCACGCTCTTCAATGGGACGATTGTGAAGACTCTCGTCACCAAGTGTCAGTGTACCTTCTGCTTTAAAGGCCGGAGAAAGGGCGCCTGAGATCCAGCTTAAGATGGTGGACTTGCCACTTCCCGAAGGGCCCATGAGGGTTGTCACTTCTCGTGGGACAACAGAAAAAGAGAGGCGATGGCAGAGCCTCTCTTTGCCACAGGTAAGGGTAAGCTCATGGATGGAAAGTTCTCGAGTCATGGGGTTCCTCGTTTGATTCTTGGAATGACAAGGGCCACCCCGTAAGCCAGGGCAGGTAGAATAAGCTGAATCAAGGCATAAACCGCTGCCAAACGGCGATCCACACCGCTTCCAATGGCCACAGCTTCGGTGGTAATGGTCGCAATGCGCCCGCCTCCCAGCATCAAAGTCGGCAAAAACTGAGCAATGGAGACCGAAAAGCCTACGGCCCATGAGAAGAGAATTGGCCTTAAGAGCATGGGCAATTTGATATAAAAAAAACAGGCCAAAGGCGAGCGGCCCATGGCAAGCCCTACCTGAAAGAATCGATTGTCAAAGGCTTGGTATGTACCGTGAAGACAAAGCCAGACATAGGGAAAAACAAAGAGAAGATGGCCCCATACCACCAGGACAAGGGTGCCTGAAAGCCCGCTTTTAAGGGCCGCCACCTGAATACCAAAGATCATGGGAAGCTGGGGAAGCAAAATGGGCAATGCCATAAGCCACAACGGCCATCTTTTTTCCGTATGATTTTGATGTTCCAGGGCCCCCACCACCAATGTTGTGGCCAAAAGGCTGGCCAGGGTCGCCACGATAACGGAAAAGCCCATGGGACGAAGGGCAAAGGGAAGCTCACCTGTCCAATTTTCAAAGGAGATATGGGTTGGCAGCCCATAGGGAAAACGCCATCTGACGGTCACACTCCAGAGAAGAAGGGAGAGAAAAACCGCTGCGGTAATACAAAATCCTACGGGTACACTCGCCCGAGAGATAAACTTTAAGATCACACTTCGCCGCCCTCGGCCCCCATTGGTATGAACGGGCCTTAGAACATGCGCCAAAAGCCGCTCTCCAAACCGCCAGAGTCCCATTAAAGCCAATGTAAGAAAAAGGAGAAGCACCGCTCCAGCGGCGGCCTGGGGCAGACGGGAAAGATCAGGGTCTCTAAATCCGTCAAAAACGAGTACTGCCAGAGTCGGTGGCCGGTTGGGCCCCAGCAAAATGGCCATATCCACCACAGACAGGCTGTAAGCAAGGGCAGCAAACAAGGGAAGACGAATGAGAGGGTAAAGCTGGGGAATAAGAATCTTCCACCACACTCGATGGGGGCGATACCCCAGGCTTCGTCCCAGCCAAAGTTGTCTCTCCACATCGATTTGAGAGAGAGCAGCCAGGCACATGAGAAGAAGAAAAGGGGTCTCTTTGCACACCAGTGAAAAAGCAAGAGCCAACCCCAGGGGATCTTGAATAATTTGAACATCCGGGGGGTAACGCCACCCCGTAAGCCAAGGTGTCAGAAGCCTTGCAATCCAACCGCTGGGGGAAAAAAGGAAGGCAAAACCGATGGCAAAGGCGACATGGGGAAGAGCGAGCACCGGAGGCAGCGACCTTCGAACAAACCCCCAGATTCGAGTCTGCCAGGTAAAGGTAACCACAACAAAGGCCAGAAGAAGAGCCAGGGATGTGGCAAGAACCCCCGAAAAGAGGGTCGTGGCAACACTCGTACCAAGGCCCGGCTCTTCAAAAAGAAGCTTGAAAGGAAGAAGGCCCAACTCCAATCTGCCGGTAACGGGATTTGCCCCCAATGCCGGAAGAAGAACGCCCGCCACCCCAAAAACAAGGGGCAGCAGGCACGCAATACTGATGAGAAAGGGAAAGATGCGCAGCATGAATCAATGACCGTAGCGGGTCTTCCACTCTTTTTCTATGGCCACCATCCAAGAAGGATGGGGTTCGGCAATACCTGGTTTCAGTGCGGCAGTCGATTTGAAGAAAGCCTTCTCTTTTCCCGAAAGACGATCAAGGTTAAGGATGGTGGGATCGCCCCAAATCGCGGGGTCTGATTTACGAGCTTGGGCTTCGGGTGAGAGAAGAAAATTGATCACCACCTGGGCGGCTTCTTTGGCACTGCTGTTGTAAGGAATGGCAAGAAAGTGGCTGTTGGTCAGGGCTCCAATATCAAAAACAAGGGTTTGTGCCCCTTTGGGCAGCAGCCCTTTTTTTACTTTGGAAGCGGCATCCTGGGGGTTGAAAGAGAGGGCGAGGTCAATCTCTCCGTCATCAAGCATCTGAGTCATTTGAGAGCTTCCCGTGGGAAAAGCACCCGCTTTTCGCCACATATGGGGATGCAGGGCGTCCAGCCAGCTCCAGAGCGGAGCGGTCACCCTGTGAAAATCGGCTTGGATAACAGGATGGTAGAGGGGCTCCCGCTCTTTCACCAGGTCGAGAAGCACCTGCTTGAGAAAAGAGGATCCGTGAAATTGCGGGGGCTTGGGGTAAGTGACACGTCCCGGGTGGGTCTTGGCGTAGGCCAGGAGATCCCGCGCATTGGTGGGAGGTGCGAGGGTAGCCTCAGCATCGTAGATAAAGTTAAGCTGCCCCACACCCCAGGGTGCTTCAAGGCCTTCCACAGGCACCGTGAAGTCTTTGTCCAGATTCAAGCCTTTGACATTGGCAAAAACCATGGCAGGAAGATTTTGTGTGAAGGGGCCAAAAAGAAGACCGCCCTCTTTCATCGCTTTAAAGTTTTCACCATTGATCCACATCATGTCCACAGAGCCACCGGTTTTCACACCCGCTGTTTTCTCGGCCAGAATACGGCTTACCACGTCGGCGATATCGGTCACCTTCACATGCACCAGTTGAATGCCGTAGCGAGACTTCGCCTCTTTTGCGGCCCAACGGATATATGTGTTAACCTCTTTTCCTCCCCCCCAGGCATTAAAATAAACCACCTGACCCCTGGCTGTTTTAAGGGTCTCCTCCCACGTGGTGGCCTCTGCTTGACAGGCCAGAAGCATGAACACGAACAAGCAAATGATTCTTTTAATCATGAAGCGTATCCTTTCAGGTGTTTACAGATCGGGGTTAACCAACAGCATCTGTACCAAGATGACAACAACCGGTTGCCGTGCATGAGAAAAGGGAGCCTTCATAAATAAAGGGCATCCCTTGCCATCAAACACACGCATGGCGCAAAAAGAACTTGGGCGAATCGATTTTTCTGGGTTTTCAAATTTTAAGGCGTCAAACAATCTGACAGAGATGGTCCGTAAAAAATCGAAGAAAGTCTACCACCGGCAAAGGCTTCCAGCAAGCCTTAAGGCAAGAATAGAAAGGACTCGCTTATGCGGCATCACCTCGAAAAAAGATAGCTCCCAATGCAGAGACGAAAAGGGCGGTATCCCCATCCCTGCTCCACTGAAGGTTCACGCGAAAACACTTTCGCGCCAGTGAAACGAGATTAACTCCTAAAGACTCCAAGCTAAAAATACGAGCTTCGGGCCGATGGCACCGGGTCTTGCCTCCTGCTGCGGTACACGTTTTACACCCTCTGCAGGGGCCAGCTCCTGCCACGGTATACCCTTGGTTTCTCGCTTCCATCAGCTCTTTGGTAAGAAGGGCTTGAACTTGCTCAAAACACAAACGGTGGGCCTCTTGGGGGTGCTCCCCTTCAAAATATTCCAGAGGCAGACGAAGGCAGAGGACGCGAGCGGTCTCCATCTTTTGGGTGTGGAGTTCAAATGCCGGAGAAAAAGGAGGGCACCCCAGATTTTTCCCATAACAATGGCAGGCGCTGCAGGCCTCCTTAAATCGGCTGTGATGCTCCATGGAAGAGACGGGAACCACCGACTCATAGCGTTCAAAATAGAGAATCCGGCCTGTGATGTCGGGGCTTTCACAGACAGCCATCACCACGTCGCCCTCCAAACGAGCAGCTCGCTTTCTGGAGTCTTGCAGGCGGTGGGCCAGGGCGTCCCGCTGGGAGATGGTTTCACGGCAGGCAAGGCAGCGGCCCTGTCCCTCATCTCTCCAGATTTCGCACTCCTGACCGCAACGGGGGCAGAAAAAAATCTCTGGAACTCGCATCGTCATGTGATGCGATCCGGGGCAGCGTAACATCACCGACCCTCCTTCTGGTGCCATGCACCATCTCTGATGATTCCCAAAGTCCGAATCACCCAAAAAGTATTCGAATGTTCACCATGCTATGATTTCCTGTTGAACCTTTGTTGACCCAACAAGATGGATGCAGAAGGACGAAATAAAACGGCCCGATCAAAAACAATGAAACGCAAGCTAAATCAATGATTTGTATTGCCTGGATATACTTTTTCTATACCTGAAACGAGAAACCGTGAAAAGAAAAAAAACAGTAAACCATCAACACCTTGTTCTGAATTGTTTGAGAAATATTACGATTTTTTCGAAATGTTGACCAGAAGAAGGCCAGTCCCATGGGGCCAAATACGAAAAAGCGCCCGTAATACATTATTTTTCATGGGTTCTCCCACCCAAACCCACCAAAAGAAAGATTGGTATATCCTGTGCAATGGCAAAGGCCGCTAAAGGACTGGTGTCGGGATAATTTGCACTGATCCAGCAACATGCTATGGTAAAAATTTTTTGCCGGTTTGTAGGCGATGGCCGTGTGATGGTAACAGCTGAGAAGCAAAATAAGGTGATGAAGATGGTGTTCAAGGTGCGATATCGGGTTCTTTTTGCAGGGGTACTTCTCATTTGGGCTGCGGTGCTTCCCCTTGCCCCACCTGCTTCTGCACTGGAAAATGACCCGCTCACTTCGAAAGAGCGCAGCTGGCTTAACGCCCACAGCGGAACCATTCGACTGGCCCCATCCCCCAACTGGGAGCCCATGGAGTTTTTTGATAAAACAGGTACCTACAGCGGCCTGGTGGCCGAATATATACGGCTTATTGAAAACCGCCTGGACTTCAAATTTAAAATCGTCCGCATCGACACCTGGGAAAATGTCCTTAACCTGGCTCAAAATCGTGAGGTGGATATGATCAGCGCCGCCCACCGCACTCGGGAAAGAGATGCCTACCTTGACTGGACCCAGCCATTTCTCTCCCTAAGCAACACCATTATCGTCAAAAAAAGTGTACCCGGAATCCTCACCTTGGGACGCATGCACGGAATGTCTATCGGTGTACCCACTGGTTATGCCGTCTACAATTACATTCAGGCCACCTACCCTGAACTCAATCTTATTCCCGTGGCCACAGGTCGAGAAGGGATGCGCATGGTCTCCTTTGGCGAACTGGATGCCATGATCATGGAGGTCCCCAATGCTCTGGAGGTGATTGAAACCCAGCAAATCACCAACCTGCGTCTGGCCGGAACCATCGACTTCAAGGTTGATCTGGGCATTGCCACTCGAAACGATTGGCCCCTTCTAGGCCAGATCATGAAAAAAGGACTTGCCCTTATTACCAAAGAAGAGCGTGAAACCCTCTACAAAAAGTGGGTCAAGCTGGAGCAGACTCCCTTTTATCGAAACCCCACCTTCTGGACCGTGGTTATCTCCATGCTCATTCTC
>JAKSCC010000041.1 GCA_022360815.1 Desulfobacterales bacterium | reverse complement strand
AGCGTGATCGGTTGCACGTGATGCAATTTGGCATAGCCTCGATGCCCCGGCGCATCGCTTTTCACTTCATTTGGCCTTTTATGAAATATACCAAGATATTGCAGACCCAACCCTCTTTTCACCACCCACCACACGATGCACTGCAGCATCACCTTCACGCCCCTTCTCCCTCCAAAGCAAAAAACCGATCCGGATAGAAACAGCGGCTCTTTATGCTTCTCCCACACCCTGTAAACGATGAACACCCATAGAATTTCAATCCACACTGTTCACTAAAAATATTCATCATAAGCATAAGCAAAACCCGTTTGGCACACTCCTTGCCTGAAAGGAGCCATGAAAGCCGGTCAAAACTGACCGCATACGCAAAGGGGCTTTTTACGCACAACGGCGTGCATGCAACGCAAAAAAAAGAGGCCCCTTCTCTTGCGAGTCTGTCAACGCAACACTGAAGTTGGAAGGAGAGAGAAGCATGAGCAAATACCGCGAACATGGAGGCAAGCAGGCCGGGATCCCCATGGGCCCCCTCACCCTGAGGCTACCATTTCTTCACTACCGCTTTGAGTGGCCCGACTACCTCCAAGGCCTTTTGATGTGTACCGTCTGCCTTGCCATTATTCCGGTTCTCACCGGTAAACTGGGCATGTCTTTTGAAGTGGCCCTTGCCATTGTCATCATGAACGGCACCCTCTATCTTGCCCACGTCACCTTTGGCGACCCGGTGGTCCCCGGATGGGTGACCCCGGCCATCCCCCTTTTAATTGCGTATGTGGAGACCTTTGCCCCCGGTGTTGAGAGGATGCAGGCCCTCATCTCCTTTGAGCTGCTCTTTGGGATTTTCTGTGTCTTCCTGGGGGTCTCAGGGCTGGCCAAAAAATTTGTCTCCATTATTCCCAACGCCATGCAATCCGGCATTGTTCTGGGGGCCGGCTTTGCCGCTGTAATGATCGTTTTCAAACCGGGCAACGGCCTTAAAAGCTTTGATAATTTTCCCTGGACGGTTGTAATCTGCGTGGGGCTTGCCTTCTACCTTCTCTTTTCTGAACACTTTAAAAGCCTTAGAAATAAAAACAAATTCTTCTTCTACCTTGCCAACCTCGGCATGATGCCGACCCTTGCCCTGGCCGTGTTTGTGGGGCCTTTAACCGGCGAGCTCTCCTGGCCCACCTTTACCGGTGAAATCATCACCTCCCCTGACTTTGCGACCCTCTTCAAAGAGTTCACCCTGCTGGGCAACATTCCCATGCCCTCAGCCAATATGTTCATCTCCAGTATTCCCATGGTGATCAGCGCTTACCTTGTCATTTTTGGCGACGTGATTCAGAGCCAGGCCCTTCTGGACGACGCACAAAAATACCGCCCCGACGAAAATATCGACTACAACCCCAACCGATCCCACATCATCTTCGGTACCCGAAACACCATCATGAGCGTCATCGGCCCCGATATCTCCATGTGCGGACCCCTTTGGGCCGCCATGCAGGTGGTTCTCTGCGAACGCTACAAGCATGGCCCTGAAGCCATGGACTCCATCAGCGGCGGTGCGGCCTCCTTCCGCCTTGGTACCTGGACCGGCTACTTCCTCGCCCCCATTGTCTCTGCCGTCAAGCCCATTCTCGGCATCGGCCTGGCTTCCACCATGCTGATTCAAGGCTATGTCAGCGTTCGCATCGGCGTGCTGAAATCCCGCTCCTTTAACGACCTCGGTATTGCAGGCGTCACCGGTGCCATCGTGGCCACACGCGGTGCAGCCTGGGGGCTGGGAGCTGCCATTGTCATGTGCGCCCTGATCTATCTGGGAGGAGACAAAGAGAAAGCCTACATCAAAGAGGAACCCATCTTCCCCGGGGACTCTCCCGAAAAGATCACCAAAGAGATTGAAAATCATCTCGGCGATGCCGCCTAAAAAAGAGCTCGCCCCATAAAAGAGAGACACCCCTTCGCCTTTCCTTCAGTTAAAGGGGTGTCTTAAAAAAACCGCCCAAACGGAGTATGCGACATGGCCTACATTCAGGGAAGCCCCGTTGATGGACTCAAGCAGACCGTAACCCGCCATCTTTTTCTTATGGGAGTGGTGAGCCTGCTTCTTGCCGGCATCATGATCGCCACCTCAGAAAACCCGAAAGGTGAGGTGGGCGTCATCTTCGGAGTCACACTGGCCTGTACCGGCCTTATCGCCTTTGTCTCACTTCGCTCCAACCCCCTTGCCCTCTCCATGCTTTTCAGACCCCACCACTTTAAAGAGGCGGTTCGCCAGGAAGAGAGGGCTATGGAGGCCTTTCAAGGGCTTCCCGATGACTGTTATCTCTTTAACAACATCATTTTGGAGCTCTTTCGCGTGGATCACCTGGTGGTCTCCACACGAGGGATTTTCGTTGTCGGCCGCATTCGAAAACCCGGTGCCCTTCACATTCACAACGGTCATCTCTATGCTGACGGCCACTGCCAGGAGAGCCTCACCTCAAGCACCTGGCGCATCTGCCACCTTCTCAACATCGTCATTCAAAAGGGCTGGAGCAAAGAGGTTATGCCCAGACCCCTCATTGCCGCACGGCCCGATACCCTTTTTTCACCCCTTGAGATTGACGGCATTTCTGTAGACTCTCTTCATGAAATCGCAAAAAAAATAAAAAACACTCCCAAGGGCGCACTCGATCAGGAACTTGCAGAGTCTTTGGCCGCATACATCCTCAAACGCTACGCCAAGTGATCACCCACAAAGGAGTTCAGCCATGAAACGCTCTGCCATTATGCAAAAAAAAGGAAGGCCATCTGCCCTTGGTGCCCTTGCTCTGGGGTGGGCCTCTGAATTGGGATGTCAGCTTTACTTTACGCAAGGGCTCTCTCTTATGATGGTCACCCTTATGCTTCTCTCTTTCACCCTGGCATTTTCGTCGACACAAGGAGGCACCCGAGGTTTTTTTGCCATCCTCCTTCTGCTTACCGGCATAGAGGCCGCAAAGCTCTGGCTTTTAAAAGAGAGCCTTGCCCCGGTACACGCAAGCGGGTTGGGTCTTGCCCTTCTCTTTTTTATCTGTGCAGCCCTATCCGCATGGAAAAGCGGCGTTGAGCCCATATGATGCTGTAAAAAAAGATGAAGACCAGCGTAATCTCCATTTCGTAAGAGTGGTGTGGCAAACACATCACTTTCAAACCATACCCATACACCTAAACACAGCTTCTGCCACACACCAAGGCCCGTCCTCCACACGAGAAGCGGGCCTTCTCTTCTTTGATAACTCAAATCTGCCTATCCCCCAAGCGATGCACCAGAGCATCGCCATGCACCCCTGCATCGAAGAGGCAACCCCCTGTTATTTTATGGTTATCACCCAAAACACCCCTCACCGATGCCCAGATGCATCGAAAAAAACGCCCTCACTCTCCCTGGCCGTTTTCGCGCACCACAGCCCCAACGATAAAAGCACAAAATAATCACTTAATATTATAAGACATAAGGACAAAAGGCCTCTTTTTACTCAAGCAGAAACCGATATGGCACACTTCTTGGAATACTCCCTTACCAGTTCATTTGGATGGCCGGCTTTCACTCCATTCAATATCTTGAAACGCCCTGCAAGCGGGACGTTCCATCCACTCGTCCATTAAAATATTTTCAATTCATCTGTTTGCCCAAGGAGTGCAACCATGAAAACAGCTGCTGAATATGTCGAGAGTCTCCGCAAACTCGATCTCAATGTCTACCAATTCGGTAAAAAGGTAGAAAACGTGGTGGACGATCCCATCATCAAACCCTCCATGAATGCGGTTGCCGCCACCTACGAGTGCGCCCACAAGCCCGAGTACGAAGATCTCATGACCGCCACCAGCCACATCACCGGCAAAAAGATCAACCGTTTCTGCCACATCCATCAGAGCACCGAAGACCTGGTCAAAAAAACCAAGATGTGCCGTCTTCTGGGGTCTCTCACCGGCTGCTGCTTCCAGCGCTGCGTGGGTATGGACGCCATGAACGCCCTTTCCATGACCACCTTTGATATCGATGCCAAATACGGCACCGAGTACAACAAGCGCTTTCTCGCCTACCTTGAATTTGTTCAGGAGAACGACCTGGTTTGCGACGGTGCCATGACCGACCCCAAAGGCGATCGCGGTCTTGCCCCCCACAAACAGCCCGATCCGGACATGTTCATGCATGTGGTGGAAGAGAGAGAAGACGGCATTGTGGTTCGCGGTGCCAAAGCCCACCAGACCGGCGCGGTCAACTCCCATGAGATCATCATCATGCCCACCATCTCCATGCGAGAAGAGGACAAAGACTACGCCATCAGCTTTGCCCTGCCCAGCGACGCGAAAGGCATCACCTACATCATGGGCCGCCAGTCCTGCGATACCCGTAAACTTGAAAAAGGCAACATCGATCGTGGCAACATCCACTATGGCGGCCACGAAGCTCTGGTTGTTTTCGATGATGTCTTTGTGCCCTGGGATCGGGTCTTCATGTACAAAGAGTGGGATTTTGTAGGCCAGCTGGTGGAGCAGTTTGCCTCTTATCACCGCCAGAGTTACGCCTGCAAAGCAGGTGTGGGTGATGTGCTGATCGGCGCTACCCAGACCATCGCCGAATTCAACGGAGCCAACAGAGCCTCCCACGTCAAAGACAAAATCATTGAGATGAACCACCTGAACGAGACCCTCTTTTGCGGTTCGGTGGCCTGTGCGGCCGAAGGCCACAAAGAAAAATCCGGCACCTACCTTGTCAACACCCTTCTTGCCAATGTCTGCAAGCAGAACGTCACCCGTTTCCCCTATGAAATTGCGCGCCTGGCACAGGATATCGCAGGCGGCCTTATGGTGACGCTCCCTTCAGAAGAGGATTTCAAATCGCCTGAAGTGGGCAAGTGGATCGAAAAATATTTCCGAGGAAACGAAGCCGCCACCACCGAAGAGCGCATGCGCATGCTGCGCCTCATCGAAAACCTCACCCTGGGAACCGCTGCCGTGGGCTACCTCACCGAGTCCATGCATGGCGCAGGCTCACCCCAGGCCCAGCGCATCATGATCTCCCGCCAGGTCAACCTCAAGCAAAAACAAGATGTTGCCAAGCGCCTGTGCGGTGTCACAAAGGACGATGAATAACTCCAAACCAGGGGAGCCTTGCCAAGCAGAGCTCCCCTGCCTACCACGGCGCATGGGGCTCAAGTACTGCGGGGGATGCGCTCCCCGCTTTGACCGGGTGGCCCAGATTAAAAGGATCACCCGGCAGCTTGACGGGGTCTTGACCTTTCACTCGGCGGAGTCGGCAAATGTGGAGGCGATTCTGGTGGTGGCCGGTTGCCCCACCTGCTGTGTGGACACCACCGTCTTTCACCCCAAACCCATTCTTCGCATTCGATGCCAAAAGGATGCTGAGCGCTTTATTGAGGAGATGGAGCAAACCCCTCAGCTTGAGTTCAGAAAGAGTGTGCTGGTGATGGATTGATCGAGGAGAACCAAATTATGGACTGGAAAAAACATTACGAATCGCGGCAGGTCTCCCTTGAGGAGGCCGCTCAAAAAATAGAATCAGGAGACCGCGTGGTGGCAGGGCATGCCTGCGGATCTCCGGAGCCCATTTTAGAGGCTCTGGTCAAACGGGCAGAAGAGCTTGAAAATGTGGAGATTGTCCATATGGTCTCCATGGGCAAAAGCGAGTACTGCCTTCCCCAATATGAGAAGCGTTTTCGCCACAACTCCATCTTTGCCGGCGGAGGCTCCCGAAAGGCCATTGCCGAAAGAAGGGCCGATTTTACCACCTGTTTCTTCAGTGAAATTCCCCTTCTCTTTCGAAACGGCCACCTGCCGGTGGATGTGGCTCTGGTCACTGTTTCCGAGCCGGACAAGATGGGCAACATGAGTCTTGGCATCTCGGTGGACTACACCCTTGAGGCAGCCCTTCGGGCCAAAACCGTGATTGCCGAAGTCTCGCCTCACATGCCCAGAACCACAGGAAACAGCTTTCTCCACGTCTCTGATATCGATCTCTTTGTCAAAAGCGACCGAAAGATGATTGAGCTGCCCCTGCCTCGCATCGGTGAGGTGGAAAAAGCCATTGGCTCCCATGTGGCCAGTTTGATTCAAGACGGCGACTGCCTGCAGCTGGGAATCGGCGCCATTCCCGATGCGGTTCTCACCTTTCTCGATGAGAAAAGAGACCTTGGCATCCACTCGGAAATGGTCTCCGACGGGGTCATGCATCTGGTGGAAAAAGGGGTGATTACCGGTCGCAAAAAGAATCTTCATCCTGGTAAAATCATCATCACCTTTGCCATGGGGAGTCAGGGTTTTTATCAGTGGCTTGACGGCAACTCCATGGTGGAGATGCACCCGGTGGACTATGTCAACGACCCCTTTGTTGTGGCCCAAAACGACAACATGGTCTCCATCAACTCCGCCATCGCCGTCGATCTGCTCGGCCAGGTGGCTGCAGACTCCATGGGAGCCCGTCAGTTCTCCGGTGTGGGCGGCCAGGTGGACTTTGTGCGCGGGGCGAGGCGCTCCCAAAACGGACGAAGCATCATCGCCATGCCCGCCACCGCCAAAAAGGGGACCATGTCCCGCATTGTGAGCACCCTGGCTCCGGGACAGGCGGTCACCACCTCTCGAAATGATGTGGATTACGTGGTCACCGAGTTCGGGCTGGCCCATCTCACCGGAAAAAGCATCGAGCAAAGGGCCAAAGCCCTGATCGACATTTCGGCTCCCGAATTTCGAGACACGCTCTGGTACGAATTCGAAGAGATCTATTGCGAAAAAAAGAGCCATCCGGCTCCCTTGCCTGACCGTGCTTCAGCATAAAGGGGTAGAGCCAAAGTCGATCGGCTTTTCTTAAGCCTCACGTGCCCGCGCCCACCCTGCGCTCCCACAACAGATAAACGACAGGGTGGGCTTAGGGATTTACCTTGGCCCCTGCCATGGATACCACCGGATCTGTCATGCCTTCTCCTGCATTTTTTGCCTATCGTGAGGTGTTTTATTAACAAACCCAAAAACACTGTTTTCAAAAACTCCAAAAGTCAACATGTGTTATCATCGGAATGACACCCCACTTGGCACAACAACATCGGGAAGTGAGGGTAAGCCCTGCAAATGATCTGATCAAATAAGTTCAATTTACCTTTTAAAAACAAAGGAGATTTACGTTGAACGAGCTTCCAGAAAAACTCAGAGAATACCTCGATCGAGTCAATCATATCATTGCCCCTTCGCTTATCGAAAAAGGATTCAAACAAACTCACATCAATACAAGGGAAGGGTTATCAGCCGTTATTCGAACCTTTTGCACAGAAGTCCAAGACGTAAAATATATCTATGACGACTATATTATGACAGAGGGTTACAACGTCCCTTGCCGCATTTATGCCAACGATATATCCACAAATGCTCAAGTCCTTGTTCATGTTCATGGTGGTGGGCATGTCTGCGGTGGAATAGCTGATTACGATACCATATCGCGTAAGCTGGCAAATTTCACAGGAATGATTGTCGTCACACCAGAGTATCGACTTGCGCCAGAATTTGCCTACCCAATCGGGGTCATTGACGTCTATCGAACATTGAAAAATGTCTACGATATGCTGGACAACCGGGCCATAAAATACAGTAATATTCTCAATATTATTGGAGACTCCGCAGGGGGAGCCAACTGCAGCTGGGTTGCAGACCGAGCGCAATACGACGACGCCATCTCCATCAACAAACAAGTTTTGATATACCCATGTGTTGACTACACCATGAGAAGCCATTCCTGCGTTAACGACACAGAGTTATTTTTTTTAGGAAAAAGCAAAATCCGCTGGTATCACGACCGTTATTTTCAAAACGGTGAGGACCGGTACGAGGTCTCTCCCCTTTTTAAACCCATCACGCCTTCATACCCTGAGACCCAAATTTTCGTTGCAGGAAAAGACCCTTTGCATGATGAGGGTGTCGCACTGGGAGATAAGCTGAAAAAACACAACATTCCTGTTGAGATCAACGACATCCCCAATATGGTTCATGCCTATATGCTCCTTGAAAACCTCTGCCTGGAAGCGTGCAACTATACTTACAGAAAAATTTCAGAGTTTTTAAAAGGAGAAGCCTCATGAATATTTCTCGCATAAAACACAGCCTGCTGCTTCGCCTGGCTGTGTTGTGGGCTGCCGTTCTCTTTTGTGCCTCACTTGTCTCAACAATCGTGGTCTCTTTTATGACCCCGCAAGCAAAAATAAGCCCGGCAATTCTTGAAGCCATGAAACTGTAAACACAGATGTTTATGTTTTTTTTGGCAAAGCACGTTAGTGATCCAAAACATAGATTGACGAAATGATTCTTACCTGCCCTGTTGTCTCACAACACAGCACCAACAGGACGGGTAAGGGAACGTCCCGTTGATCAAATGTTCAATTTGTAATTGATATTGACAATGTATTCGCAATTACAGAAAATGTGAAAAATGAATGGGGTGGAGGATCGATATTTCATTAACAGGAGTACTGATTATGAAAAAAGCCCTCCTATGCCTCTCCACTCTCTTAGCCCTTACCTTCAGCGCATACGCACAAACCACCTACCCCATTGAGAGTGCCGACTATATCACCAAAACCTTAAACGGCTTTAAAGTCACTGTCCCCACTGACTGGACCGACAAGGTCACTGTTCGTGGAGTCGTCAAGCCTGCCATGCGTGTGGTTGTTGAGGCTGAAGATGCACAAAGGCCGATCCGATATGTCAGGCTCATACTGGCAAACGACCCCCTCTTTTCAAGAGGTGCCGGGGTAGAATTGTCCTCAACCCCCTTTCTCCCATTCTTCTTCTTCTCATTGGATGACCGCATTCTTGCAAACTTCAGCCCCGATATCCTCGCCCCTGGAGCCAACTTTTTATGGGGATTCGCCCATATTCGAGCCGCTCTCTTCAAAGGAGGGGCCCAAAAGTATGCCGGCTACCACTATTGGGACGCATACAATACCCCCCAGGTAAGAGCCACGCACCTGACCTCGGGTATTGTCATCGCCATATCCACCGGGGCGGGTGAAGTGGTCCATGTTCCATTTCCATGGGAGCATCTGCCTCCAACGGCCACTTCCGTGGCGCAATTGCCTACCGTTAACTACCCCGTCTCCCTCACCGAGCCCATAAGCACAGGAACCTCCTTGATTGATGATGGATTCGAAAGCACCCTTGACTCAAACACATGGACTGCAACAGGAGATGTTGCAATAACCGGTGACATTGGCACGATTACAGCGCCACAAGGAAGCAAGCAGCTTCTTATCACCGCCGATGGGCAATCGACCTCTTCGGTTTCTCGTACCCAACTCGCCACAGCCATCGGCGTCCCGATGGACTTACTCCACGAATTTAGAGGACGTGGAGTCTGTGGATTTTGGGCAAAAAAAGGTTCGGCTGTGACAGCCACCGTCACGGTCAGTGCCGGTGCCACCCTGACCGCACAATACAACTTTCTAACCAATGAGAACCGCGCCCGCAAAGGATATCACGATCACGCCTTTTTTGCTGTCGACCCCCAAGCCTCGGGAGAACTCTCTAAAATAACCCGTCTTCACACCAATAAATTCCAGCTTTATACGGACGGCCCCCGCCTAAGAGGGGCGGCTTTTGTTCGTCAAAAAGGGTACAAAACATTTACCTATACCTTTACAAAAGCGGGAACCTACAACATCTCTTTTGGGGTAATCAACGTGAGTGACAACAACAGATCATCGGGCCTTGCCCTTGATTCCGTCAAACTCATTGACGTTGGCACCAGCATATCCCCAGGACAACCAGAATAACGTTTAACAAACCAAGACTGCTTTCACAAAAAATCCCCTTTGAAACATAGCCAATGTTCAAAGGGGATTTTTTTCGTTAACCGATGCGATAGAGCTTAAAAGCTGTGACATCAATGTCATCGTAAAATATGGGGAAAAACGACTTAAAAAGAAAGTCCACAAGCTTTTGACGACTTTTATTGGCCGGAGCAAACACCCCAAAGTTAGGATCGAAAAACTCCACCCCATTCAAATCCAGGGCCATCATATGCTTGCCCCACTTTTTCCCTGTCATGCCAACAAGAAACATATCAGGGGGATATTCGCCAGGCTGGGCTCCTCTTGGGGCAAGAAGACTATAAAATCGTCGACTCTCGGCATCGATCCGCCCTCGGCCTGACGTCATATCAAGGTTGACCACTGGAGGGGCATTGGAGGCCTTTCCCCCTGCAATATAGTCCAGCGTATTTTTAGAGCCGAGACTCGTCCCACCGATATCCACCAACCCCGCCTCAAGACGCTTCATCTTCTTTTGGTTTTCCATAAGCTTAATGGGTGCACCGGTTGATTTTGAAAGCTCCTCATCGTTGTATACGATGTTGGGAAACACATTAATTCCCTGGCGCTTATTTCTGAGCCAGTACCCCGAAATACCAAGGCACCACCCGCTACCCGGCTGGTTCAGCTGGTAGAGCCGTGAGTCCAAATCCTGAGCGTACATATGCTGAAAAACCACCCTCTCTCTTGAAATCTTTGAAGCAAGCCGAGCAAACCCCATCACCTCACTATCAATAAAACTCCGTGTCTCTTCAAGGGACGAAAGTTGCCTTCGTTCCAAAAATTTTGGCATGGTGGCCAGTGTCCGAAAATAGGCTTCATGCTTGGTCTGCACTCTCAACGACTCGCCCCGTGTTCGGCACGGTAGATAAAGATTAAAAAAATCGTGCAAAGGATTTTCGTTGGTGGGATGCATCACGGGCTCATTATTCGATGAGGGTGGAGAAGGCGATGGGATTCGGGATCGGGGCGGACGAGGCGGAGGGGTGGAGCGAGGCGGCAGGGGTGGAGGTGATGAGAGGCTCTCCCCTCTTGGCGGCGGTGCAGGTGGTCGACCGCCATGAGAAGGAATCGGAGGCGGCGTTTCTCCTCGAGCCCTTACAAGAGGTTTTCCGCACAGCTCACACCTTCCCGGTGGAGATGAAGGTAGCCAGCGATCCATCTTGCATGATTTACACTGCCATTTCACAAGCATAATACTCTCCTCACAAAAAACAGGGGCACCTATCCACCCTCTAAACAGTACCTGTAAAGCGGGTATCTTTTTGTACGTTTTCTCTGAAAAAGTAGGCTGCAGTTCGAATAAAAAAAGAGTGGAACAACAAGGTTGGGTGGCAAAGTTATAGCGGAAAAAAAGAGAACAACACATTCCCAGAAACCCTATATAAGTCGAATTTTACCGCATTTCACCCCCCACCTCAACAGTTCTGTATCACAGCATAAAAAGAAAGATGACCCCGTTATCTCCGCACGAAAAACCCAAGTTTTTTCACATAAAGCCACATTCACATCCAAGTGTGAGGGGCCCTTAAAAACAAACCTTCGCATTGGGTTCTCAAGACAACACCAAAGCTTGCCACAAATAAAAATCACCTCAATACGCCACCACACGCACAGAGGTGATTTCTGGTATGATTCCGGCATAGTCTGTCGTTAATTCACCATTTCAGCCTGTCCCTTCTCATCCGGGTTTGTACCCCTGAAGCTAGAATAAAGGGCTTCGTCAAAGGCCGCCTTTCTATTGGGGCAATGGCGCTGGCAAAGCATGCAATTAAAATATGGCGTTTCGCTTTCAAAATAGAAGCCTGAAACGCTGCGTGTGGGCTGCATCAGTCCCGAGTCGGTAAGTGTCATTCCAAGCTCATAGGGCCTTCCCTCCAAAAGATCAAAAATCTTTCCAATCTCAAGGGTGCTCCAGTCTTCAATGGAGCCGGGATTTACATGAGAAAATTTTCGATGCCCCCACTCAGTTTCAATAAACGTTTCAAGTCCACATTTGGCCGCATCCAAAACAAGCGACTCAGCGCCTTCAGCAATATAACGTTCAAAAATGTCCCCAAAACTTCGTGTGTGCTCCGACATCTTCACACCACACGTCGTCACATAGGCAATCACTCGGTTGACTTTACCGAGAATCCGAGCAAGAAAAGCACTGTGAAACACCGTGCCGCTAATAACCACCTCATCGCCTGAAATACTCTCAACATGACACTCCTTGCAAACAAACCAAGGCTCCACATCCTCAGACACTTCTCGCGCAACTGCCAGCCCTTTCTCTGTACTGGGCCCTCTTAGCTTCATCTTCTCAATCACGGCCTCCTCGTCCAAAGAGAAGCCCGCTGTTTTGTAAACAACCATGGCACACCTTTCCTCACCGCTTACCCAACACACAAAACTGGCCTGCGGTATAAACTTTACTTTCTGTGTTGCATCCTCAAAATAACTTAAGGGCCTTTCTAACCCTTTAAAAAAGGCCTTCAAGACTTCTTGGTAAAAGAGTAAAATCAGATGCTATATCCTCATTCAAAAACCAAAAAAACAGCATCAGTCTTTGCTTACTTTAATACACCCATGGTGCGCAAGCAATATTCCTATTTTATGCCATCTCCTTACTCAAAAAGCAAAAGACCTGCCTTGGCAATTCCAACGACAGGTCTTTCATATCAAAGGCCACCCAGGCAAAAACAATCTTTGCCCCTAAAACTTCTCGATAATCTCATTAAAAGTCGCACTGGGCCGCATGGCCATCTCGGCTTTTGCCACGTCTGGCCTGTAATACCCGCCAAGATCCATGGGTTTGCCCTGGGCCGCAAGAAGCTCTTCGCAGATCATCTCCTCATTTGCCGCAAGCTTTTCCGAGATAAGGGCAAAGCGTTGGCCCAGCTCCCCATCATCCTGCTGTTCGGCCAGGGCCTTTGCCCAGTAAAGGGCCAGATAAAAATGGCTTCCACGGGTATCCAGCTCATTCACCTTTCGTGAAGGCGATTTCTCGTTCTCCAGAAACATTCCGATGGCCTGGTCAAGGGTCTTGGCAAAGGTCTTTGCCTTTTCATCCCCATGGGTTGACGCGATGTGCTCAAATGAGGGCACAAGGGCGCAAAATTCGCCCAGAGAATCCCAGCGAAGATGGCCCTCACTCAAAAACTGCTCCACATGCTTGGGAGCCGACCCCCCTGCCCCGGTTTCAAAAAGTCCGCCCCCGTTCATAAGTGGCACAATAGAGAGCATCTTGGCACTGGTTCCAAGCTCGAGAATGGGAAAAAGGTCGGTCAGGTAGTCACGCAGCACATTGCCGGTGACCGAGATGGTGTCCTCGCCTTTTCGAATTCTCTCAAGGGAGTATGCCATGGCCGCCACAGGATCCATGATCTTGATAACAAGTTCTTCGGTATCGTGCTCTTTGAGATAGTCACGCACTTTGCGAATAAGCTGCGCGTCGTGGGCTCTTCTTTCATCCAGCCAGAAAACGGCCGGGGTTTTCGTGATGCGGGCACGGCTTACGGCAAGTTTCACCCAGTCTCTGATGGGGGCATCCTTGGTCTGGCAGGACCTGAATATATCGCCTTTGGCAACGGGCTGCGCCATAAGCACCGAGCCCTTCTCATCCACCACGCGAATCACACCCTCATCTGAGGCTTCAAAGGTCTTGTCATGGGAACCATACTCTTCCGCCTTTTGAGCCATCAACCCCACATTGGCAACGCTTCCCATGGTGGCCGGATCAAAGGCCCCGTTTGTCTGGCAATCCGTCACCACCTCCTGATACATCATTGCGTAACACCGATCCGGCACCATGGCGATGGTATCGTGAAGCTTGTCATCGGCCCCCCACATTCTTCCGCCATCGCGAACAAAAACAGGAATGGAGGCATCCACAATCACATTGTTGGGCACGTGCAGATTGGTGATCCCTTTGCTGGAGTCCACCATGGCAAGCTGGCAACTTTTTTCATAAACAGCCAGGATATCGGCTTCGATTTCAGCCCTTTTCTCTTTCGGCAGCGCCCCAAGTTTTGCATAAAGATCGCCCAGACCGTTATTCACGTTGACCCCCAACGCATTAAGGCTCCTTTTGTGTTTCTCAAAAACATCCTTGTAAAAGACAGAGACACAATGGCCGAACATGATGGGGTCGGATACCTTCATCATGGTGGCTTTAAGGTGCAGTGAGAGAAGCATTTTTTCCTCTCCGGCACGTGCGATCTGCTCCGCGTAGAACGTGCGAAGAGCCTCAACGCGCATCACCGAAGAGTCCAGCACCTCACCTTTCAAAAGAGGCGTCTTCTCTTTAAGAACCGAAACGCTGCCACCGGCACCGACAAACTCGATGCGCACAGAGCACGCCTTCTCCACCACCACCGACTTTTCGGTGGAGTAAAAATCCCCCTCCGCCATATGAGCGACCCGGGCTTTTGACCCCACCGGCCAATCTTTCATAAGCCGGTGGGGCTTTTTCATTCCAAAGGCCTTTACGGAAGATGCGGCCCGCCTGTCTGAGTTGCCTTCTCGCAGCACCGGATTCACCGCACTGCCCAGCACCCTGGCATAGCGACTGTTTGCCTCTTTCTCGGCGTCGGTCTTTGGGTTTTCGGGATAGTCCGGTATAGCATACCCTTTCTCCTGCAACTCGCTGATCGCTGCTTTCAGCTGGGGAATGGAGGCGCTGATGTTGGGCAGTTTGATAAGATTGGTTCCCGGCTCTTTCGCAAGCTGTCCAAGCGCCTTCAGATCATCGGAAACCTTCTGATCATCCGTCAGGTTTTCCGGAAAATTCGCAAGAATTCTTCCTGCCAGCGAGATATCCTTTTTTTTAAAAACAATACCAGAGCCCTTTGTGTAGGACTCTAAAATGGGCAAAAGAGAAAATGTTGCCAAAAAAGGCGCTTCGTCGGTCACCGTACAAATGATACATTTTTCCATTACCTTACCCTCATATCCAGAGTGTTGATGAGCCCCCAACGTAAAGAATAATGGCTCGAATTGTCATCAAACTGCCGGGCCTCCGGCGAATCGTTTTTTTAAAAAAACCGCTCGCGTGAATGCCACTGAGCCCCTGATCTATTCACAAGTCACTGCAAGCACTCACCCTCTGAAATGCAGAGACTGTGCCTCTGCATTTTTGACTACTTTAGCCCATAGTTGCTCTCATCCATGGCATACGTTTCAAAATCATGATCCAACAAAAATTTCGTAATCATATCGTTCACCGCATCCGCAGTATCCACACGGTAAATACCCCTTTCATCTTTCCCGGCCCTCTTTTTTGCATTGGCCACAATGGCCTGAAGGGTGCTGACAGTAATACTCACATTCGCATTGACACGTATCAAATCCTGATTGTCTGACATCTTTCTCTCTCACTCTCTTTTATTATCACCAAGCCATAATATTTATTAAGTAAATCCAAACGGTAACAACAGAGACTATCTTTGATGCTTTGTTTTTTTGAAATAAGGGTTTGCGCAAAAACTTTGCTTTTGCCCCACATCACGGCAAAACCATACGTTGAACCACGACATATCTCAATTAAAATCAGAGTCAGACAATTGATTTACTACCAAAAACACAATCTGCAAGCCGAGCTGTGATAATAAAATCCCCCTTTTCAGCTAAAACCAAAAAGGGGGATTCATTCAGATATGATCTTTTACTAAGCCATCAATAAAGGACATCACTGGCTGAAACAACTCCCTGACGGTTGACGGCCCCACAGAATATATTTTCGATGTACCGAATGCTGATGTTTTCGTATCCGTGTTTTTTCACCTTTCTTACATGACGCAAATTCTGCATCATGGCATATTCAGATTGCTGGAGACGTCCCGGGATAACCAGCACCTGTGTTGCGGTTTCATTGGGAACCTTTCTCATCATCTGTTTCATATTGATGGACCGAGATCCTCCGAGCCCGTGCCATCCGCGAATGTTGCGATAGGTTCCGTCCACACAATTGAAAAGGACAATAACAGAGACGCAGTCTCCCATCTGGCCTGTAATCATGACATCATCATCTGCAGGAAGATCCTGTGCACCACCGCCCACTGTAAGTACCATAGGCTGCTCCTTTCTTCTCTGAGTCTGCGCCTCAACGACGCGTTGTTCCCTCATATATTAAAGGAGTCTGAGCTTAACGGGAAGCGTTAATGCTGATTAACCCATGTAAAAAACAGAGAGGCATGCGCCTGTTTTCTTGCCAACTCAAAAGAACCTATTGGCATCACCCGGCACAAGATGATGGTTTACCACGATTCATAGACAGCTTATATTGGAACGACCCAATACCAAAAGTCGGCCATGAAAAAACCATATTTAAAGCACCACCCACTGGTACAAACAAATTCTCATTTTGGCATCCAAGGAGATCGTCATGAAAACGATAGATTCCATAAAAGACGTACGGCAAGTCATTGACTCATATATTGCTGGTACGAAAACAGGTAATGTAAAACGACTAAAAGAGGTCTTCCATGGCGATGCCATTATGTCGGGAAATCTAATGGGCAACATCATGGTGTGCTCAACAACAACGCCTTTTTTCAAAGACATCGAAGGCGAAACAGCCCCTGCTGAATATGATGCTCAAATTACAAGCATCGTGGTTGATGGAAATATCGCCTCTGCGACCCTGATCGAAAAGGGTTTAAAAAGCACCGGATTTATCAACCATTTCCACCTCGTAAAAATCGAAGGCACCTGGAAAATCGTCTCAAAACTATTCATCAGCGACCAGCATTAGCATGTAAAAATATACATAGTCGACACGCCAAATCGAGGCGATTGAGAGATTCTGATCTTCCCAAAAACGCTACTCAATCCATTCAATCGCTTCAACGAATGGACCCCATCAAGCCCTTTGACCCTTTTGGGAACCCCATACTGTTTCCAATGAAACCTCTCTTTGAACCGCCCGAAGACACCCTCAACAAAGGCTTTTGACCCGATGGCCCCTGCTTACTTTTGTTCAAGCAAAAACGCCCCGGTCCAGCTAGTTGGCCCGGGGCGATAATTTTTCCATCATGATACCTTTACCGTCTTTTCCGTCTTTCCTCATTGATATATTCTGGCGGCCCCGGTCCCAGCACCTGTTTTTTGGCCATCGCCACCATGGCATGCGCCATTGGCAAAACCTCTTCGTAAGACCCATTCATGGTATAGTTCAACCAATCCACCAGTACATCCAACGCAACACCATCGTCCCATCCCCGTTCCCTCAACTCCAAATACACAAGCACCTCAATCGGGAAGTTGTCACTCTCCTTGAGTATCTTCACCCCCTTCCCGCGAAACCTGTCTTTCCAGGAACCTTCGAATTGAAACCGGGGATCTGCCCCTGAGCTGCCCCGGTTGGACGCCCGCTTTCGAAACGACCTCAAGAGGATCGACGAGACCTTGGTTACGACATCCTCCGAATACAACTCCTCAATGAATTCTCTCCATGAAATCGTGAACGCTGGCTCTCCCCCTTGCCCCTTCAAGCTCATGGCCAGACGCTTAACCATGAGCGGCGTCCAGATGCCCGAAATCGCCTGACCGTACCGCATGCCCCCGCCGCGGATCCCCCACCCCGCTCGAAGAACACGGGACACCACTCGGGAACAGTTCTTCCGATTAAAATCATAGGTGTGCCCCCGCCCATCCTTGGCATGCAGGTGGACCTGCCACTCCTTTCGCATGCGTTCCTGAACCACCTTCGGCGTATTGGGAATCCGGATGATGTGATCGGGCGCATATTTCTCCATAAGAAGATCTGCAAAAAAATTCCGGTTTCCAACCCCAATTTCCTTTCTTCCATGGGAGATCCGTGCGCCACCATCGGCCAAATGATGCCGCTTCATGGCGTTCGGAATCCAGCTGACATAGGACTTCTTGTTGTCCGTAAAATCCTGCCCATCTCCACCGGGAGGCGTGATGAGAGCGAAGTTACTATCGATATTTAGGGAAGCATGCCCCTCTATCTTCTTTGAGGCCGGGTCGTACCCAAGCTTGCTCGCAAAGCGACTTGTCACCATGTTGTTGTTCCAGATAAAAATAGTGGTCATGTCTTACCTCCCGAGCACGCCCGTCTCATGGTTATCATACCGAATGGACAACCGACTTCTTCAGTTTCCATCTATAATCATAACCACGACCATAGGTTTTGAAAAGCCGAACAAAGTTAGCAATTCAAGGTTTTGAGTTGCGCTCTGAGTTGAATTGGCAAACTTGACGAAATGGGTCTCTGATATCCGTAATGACTACCGGCAAAGCAGACATGCTGCATATGTCGGGCTAACCTGAGACTTCGGACAACCTCTTCATGGAATAGACCCCTTCAACCCCAAACACCCGTTTGGGTATACGCGGCCTCTTCCAGCCAAAGCGCTCGCTGAAAGCAACGAACAGGCTTTCAACAAAGGCTTTTGAACCAATGGCTCCGGAATCTGTGAAATAACGGGTTCGAAGCCGAAACCGCTTCACCCGATTCAGCTGAAAATCATCGCATGCCGCTTTTTTCAGTTCATCTTCCGATATCTTTGCTTGACCTTTCTTATCCATGGCCCCCGCCTGATACAAAAACTCACGGTAGCTCTTAAGCCTCTCGCTCTCCGGTACTCCAAACGGAGCAAGACCAAAATCCAAAGACAGAAAATCATCCTTATTCTTCGTCTGTGCATGATACCCCATGGAACACCAGCGGTAATCTTCAGGCCGCTTTACAATGCCAGCCCGAACAGCATTTAAATCGATATACGCCAGACAATTGGTAATCGTGCTTCCCTTCTCCACCATGACGCTTTTAAACCGCTCTCCCCAAAGGGTTCCTCTCCTTTCATGCCTTTTGTTATAAAAACACGAAAACCGCTGTTTGATCTCTTTCACATAACTGGAAAGAGAGGTAAATCGCACGCGATAATGTTTGAGCAAAGGCTCCGGGAAATCACTATTCCCGTAAAGCAGCAAATACCGCCGTCTCACCTCGTCATCAGAAAGCGACGATGCTGGATGCATCTCAACAAGAAGATGAAAGTGATTCCCCATAAGGGCATAACCGTAGACATCCACGGCAAACACCTCGGAGAATCGCCTGATGATCCGCACTAGTTCGTCTTTTTCAATATTTTTAAAGGGAAGCCCGTCCAAAGCGGTACGGCTGATGATGTGATAAACAGCATTTTGGCCGGGATCTGTACGAACCATTCGAGGAACACGAGGCATGGCAGACCTCCTTGATTGGGTCGATCTCAAATAGCTCAGGGTGTTGGAAAGGAGTTTTTGAAATAAAGGAATAATTCGCCAATAAAGTTACAACAGGTAACATCAGATTGTCAACATAGAGAGCATGTCCCCTGTTTCCCGTTAACTATGGCTTATGTTAAACGTAAGACCTGCTTGCACCATCCCTCAATAGTCATTATCTCCCAGTAAAAGTTGAGGGATTATCACCAAAATCGCTTTCACTCCATGTTTCATGCCATGACTGATTTGCTTTAGGTTCTTGTAGAGTTGCTGGAGCAACGGCATTTTGAGGAGGTTGCACAACTCTTGGCCGTCCATACATTCTTACATCCCACCTTGTAGGATCGTTCAAGCTAGCATGGTTTTCAAAGGTTACGTTATCAGTCTGCGTTTTCATTATCACGCCTCCCCAGTGATAATTCCAATAACTTTGATTTTGAACTTTATTCCCTCCCGCCAAGGAAGTATACGCTTGACCATATTCTGGATCTGCGAATTTATCCATCTTTTCAGTTTTACGCTCTTCAACTTGGCCAGCGGCATTTAGATTGTGTCCTGCCTCAAGTTGTGCCAACTGCTGTAAAAAAATATTACGTTGACCAATCCAATAATTACCGAGATCCGCTAAATCATCACATTGCGTGGGAGAAGGAATTACTGGCAAGACCTGAATGTCAAAATTAGCTGGATTGCGTTGATATGCGGGTAAATTTATATTGATAACTGCCGTTTGATCAGGGTCGTTTTTATGAGCTTGATACTCCCTGTTAAATTCTTCAGCTCGTTTATTTGCTTCAAAATAACTAATATATCGTTCAACAAGAATTTCCGTATTGGCAACCGTAACATTACTCATACGAGCTAAGGTAACTAACCTTTCAATTGCCGGAAGATTTCCCGCACCTTGCGTAACATCTCCATACGCATGCAATGCTTGTCCAGTCACTCTTTCTGCTGTCCTCTTGCAATCCGCTGGTGTCTGGGTAACAACATTATTTGCGTCTACAACAACTCCAGCAGGAGCAACAGCTAATGGATCAATCTCAATTTGCAATCTACGTATAGTTTGTCCTCCATAACGATTGGCTAGATTAAATTGGCCACCAGCCTGATGAGCATTTACTAAAAAAGGAGAGCCCGCATTGTGTAGATTTATATTGGCCTCATCTCGCCTTGCATTAGTTGCATACAGATATTGGTCTCCTCTTTGACCTGTTGCGGCAGTACCATCATCCGATATCGTGAAATTATCCGGAAAACCTTCAGTTAACCTTGACAATGCATTTGGTCTCACATATCTAGAAATTACATGTTCATTAGAAGGATTTGGTCGTATCGCTTTCTCTTCTTCTTTAATGTTTTTGCTTTTAAATTGTGTTGTCAACATTGCAGATGCCAGATTATCGTTATTAACTTGCACACCACTCTCGCCACTCGGTAGTTCCGCATCTTGAACCTCATATAAGATTTTTTGAAATTTTCTTTGAGCAACAGATATTGGGCGGTTGTCGACAAACCCAAACCTTTGCCTCTCTTTACTCTTTTTATGGCCAACAGAATTAGCAACAGTTCTACTTTTATCCTCTTTTGATTTCTCTATTTGTTCGTACATATATCATCCTTAAAAATTGGCTTTAGTAGATGTTATAGGCTTTTCTCTTCAGCACTCGAATCTAAAATTTCATCAAATTTGGACTTATCAATTTATTAGAGGCATTCCTACAATAGTTCATCCAGATCTTGTCGACAGTATTTTGCTTCTACAACCTGTGCATGAGCTGCTACAAAAAATCCATTTTTTCGATTACACAATTGTTTCAGGAAAGAGCCGCTGATTAACACATGTTGCATCTATCAATCATCTACCCACGTATCTCCGAACATACTCGTTTTCGTACGCTTCTTTTTACTATGCGTTGTTTGTGAAGGGTCAAACAGATCAATTTCTTTTAATTTTAGCCCTAGCAAGTAAAAACTAATCTCTTCATAAAGCGGTCCCTGCTTACTCAACAGTAAAAATGCTTGATAAAAGGAAGTGAACTGCTGATCTTCAACTAATGGATTTTTCTTAGCCTGAACAGCATCAGGATAGATAAAAAAATCTATTTTCCTTAGTTTTGCTATAGTGTTGGTGAAAAAAGCATAAAGCTGCTGCCGCTCAACCAGTTTATAATTTTTATGAGCGATCTTAGCAGATGAAGAGTCTGTTTCGACAGTAACCATTTTTGATGCTATTGCCTCGATTGGTGCAACACTAAGTGTGATATCTGTTCTTTGTGCCTTTTGAAAAGCCTGTAATTGTTTAGTAAATGCTATCAAAGGTTTAAGAGCATCCCAAAAATCTTTAGTTACTTTTTCTACATCCTCCACAAAATCCAGGTCTGCAGGACGTTCGCTTTGAGGGTACTTTTCCCAATCGCTTCCAATAAAATTGGTGCCATCAGCTTTGCTGCCCACGCGAATGTTGTTCTTGGTCCCTATTACATTTACCGATTTCCCGGATAGTTTATAATATTCTTTAGAAACACTCTCGGTGATATCGCCAGTGGAGCAGCCTGCAAGAATAATATTTCCATTCCAGTTACCTGGCTTGTCAACACTATGAGCATGAGCAGCCAATCTACTTGGTGCAATCCCACCCTGACTTACAATTTTTGAACTAAATAATGAGGTACTCTCATACCCATGTCCTTCCAAGATAATATTTTCAGAACTCCCAATTTGATTTGCGGTTGAAATATCAGAGAGGCTATCCAAATTTTGCGCCCCCTGATTAGTTATAGGTACATTTCTTAAACGCCCCATTAAAAATGGATCTTCATCTTTTAGTTTAATTTTTATCCTCTGAATAGTAGTGGGATTTTTCTGGAATTTAGATGCTGTATTAGAAATGCTCCACATCCTTAGTTGAAGGGGCTTTTGTTTCTGCCTGCTTATATTCGCCATCGCTTGCATTTTCTGCATTCGAATAGCTTCGGGTCGATTGTCTACAAACTCAAAAGTAGACTCTCCTCTGCTTTTTTGAGTAACAGCATTAGACATCGATTGGTTCTTATTCTCTTGCGTTTTGTCAACGTGAGTATTCATATCTTCTCTTTTCCGGTTTTGACCAATTGCCTATAACGCAGTAAAAAAACACCCAGTGAATTTTATATTTGATATATCAGGCAAAAAGGTGCCTTTGTTCGTCATATTTCGAAGAATAAAGACGCCTCTCATATGTCCAAATTATCAAATCCTTTTGTCGTGATATGAGTGTAAATCTGCGTGGTCTTCGGGCTGATGTGCCCCAGCAAAGTCTGGATAGACCTTATATCCGTGCCCCTCTCCAAAAGATGTGTCGCAAAGGAATGTCTCAGCGTGTGCAATGTTGCGTTCTTTTTGATTCCCGATGCTCTCAAGGCTCGATCAATATTTTCACCCTTTCGCCCCCCGCACATTGATACAGTTTCGTTTTGAATCTATGTCTGTGACTTTCAGGCTCAACACTTCGGAACGCCTCAGCCCTGCCGAATAGACAGTAGTGAGTATTGCCCTGTGCTTCAGATTCGTTGGCTGCAACAATAATTGGGCGATTTCCTCTTCGCTGAATACCTCAGGTAGTTTTTTCCTTTATCGGCCTTTGAACATAAACAGGCTCGAGCTGCATACCCAAGACATTTAGAAAATAAAACTGAATGGAGTTGATGGCCTGATTCTGATAGCTCACCGATATGTTTCAGTTTTCTATTATAGAAAACAGATATTTATTGATCGAATCGGAATGATTGTAATCCAGAGACATCATCTAACAGAACTCCATATAACGGGCAAAGGT
>JAKSCC010000212.1 GCA_022360815.1 Desulfobacterales bacterium | reverse complement strand
TTTTTCACAACGTAGACCTCAGTGTCGACTACTGAGAGTCAAGATAGACTTATTTTCTTGTAAGTAAATTTATGATGATGTCACCTTTTCATATAACGCTTGCGTCAGGTGCGCCGAAGGCGTCACCTGGACGCACTTGTTACATGGCGGATACTCGTTTCTCTATAGCTTCGACAACTGACTTTAGCGTATTGTTAAATTCTTTAGCATTTACAGCATAGTGTGCTTTTCTATGACAGTTTGGGCATAAAGCAATAACATTTTCAGGATGATCTGGCCCTCCATCTGAAACTCTGTGCAAATGATGACATTCTAAAAATGGTCCTGCTTTGCTATTGAAGGGGGCTGGATCATTACATGCTTCGCAATCACCATTGGATCTTTTCAGTGCGTAAAATTTAATTGCTTGCGACCGGTAATAGGTTTGAGCCAGCTTTTCTTTGACTGAAGGGACATTATCTGCTTTTTCTAATGCGGAAATTCTGAGGTCTTTAAGAGATTTTCTTCTGAGCTCTTTTGCTGGTTTTGGAATATATTTTGAAACTACTTCAGCCTTATCTATGCCGATAGTTGAATCGATATCTAAGTGGAAGATAAATGCAGTCCGCATCGACCCTTCATTATCAGGGCGCTGTTCTTCATGGTATCCAATACATTCTGCAACTCCCATATAGCGTACATATGCTTTTCTTGTGTACTCAAACATATGGATAGTTTTGTTGTTCTTTTTATGGTCGCGAATTGCTTTATTCCCGGACTCCATTCTCATGGGACCTTTTTGCCCTTCGCCGGTATACCAAAAAACTCCATCATCTCTATATTCGTCTTTATACCCATGTTTTTCGCCTTCATCTGAAGTGAAAACAAAGACAACCGGGTGATCTTTTGGGGTTGAGATACCGCCTTGAGCTTGCCCCTTGTATATACCATGAATTTCACTTTTCCGGTGATATTCTTTTCCTATTTCAAACACGATCTATCTCTAAAATTATTATTTGATTATAAACTCAGTCTTACTTGTATTTCGGATAACCGACGTTTTGTGAATGTTTGCGCGATGCTTATTTAGCCATGTAACGCCCGCATGTGGGGCGCCGAAGGCGTCCCTACCATGCGCTTGTTAGCTGTGCTAGCGACTAAAATTATTGCCTTTGGAAGACTTATGAATTTCAAAATTGAATGGCAATTTT
>JAKSCC010000298.1 GCA_022360815.1 Desulfobacterales bacterium | reverse complement strand
TTCGAAATCCGCCCAGCTGGGTCCAGGGCGAAGGCTGGGCCACCTCTTTTCCGGTTGTTGCTTTTGGTGTGGTGCCGAAAAGATCGTGGGCCACAAAGGCGAGAAGGGCTTCCTCCTCTGGAAAGGTGGGGTTCCAGGCTTTTATCTCGTGATCAAGGGTGTCGGTGGTGACCATGGCCTCAAGAAAACGCTCGGAGGTGATAAGATCTTTGAGAAAGGGGACCGGGCTGGAGATGCCTGTGAGCACCATCTCTTTCAGGGCGCCCTCCATCCTTTGAATGGCGGCATCCCGGTTTTCTCCGTAGGCGATAACCTTGGAGAGAATGGGGTCGTACTCCATGGGCACGCTCCATCCTTGATAGACTCCGCTATCCACGCGGATACCCGGACCCGTGGGCTCCACAAGCGAGGCGATCACGCCCGGAGAGGGCATGAAGTTCTGGGCGGGGTCTTCGGCGTAGATGCGGCACTCAATGGCGTGACCCTTGGGGAAGATTTGGTCTTGGGAGATGGCAAGGGGCTCTTTCTGGGCGATTAGGATTTGCTGACGCACCAGATCCACACCGGTCACCATCTCGGTGACCGGGTGCTCCACCTGAATTCGCGTGTTGACCTCAAGAAAGTAGAAGTTGAGCTCGTCATCCACCAGAAACTCAAAGGTTCCTGCATTGGTGTAGCCCACGGCTTTGGCGGCGCTTACGGCAGCCTGTCCCATGCGTTCTCTCAGCTCAGAGGTCACCACAGGTGATGGGCACTCTTCTACAATTTTCTGGTGACGACGCTGGGCCGAGCATTCACGCTCCAGAAGGTGGATGACATTGCCGTGATGGTCGGCAAGAATCTGCACTTCAATGTGTCGTGGCGAGAGGATCTGTTTTTCCAGATAGAGCTGGGCGTTTCCAAAGGCGGCCAAGGCTTCTCCTGCCGCAGAGCTGATAGCTGCTTCAAGCTCTTCTTCAGAGGTTACCACCCGCATGCCTTTGCCGCCGCCTCCGGCAGCGGCTTTCACCATAACCGGAAAACCCATTTCACGGGCTTTTTTTACAAGCCCTGCGTTTTCTTCATCTCCAAAGGTGCCGGGAATAACCGGAAGCCCGTGTTGGTTGAGTCGTTTTCTCGCTTCGGTTTTGTCTCCCAAAAGAGCAATTATTTCAGGGCTGGGGCCGATAAAAATACGATTTTCTTCCTGGCAGCGCCGAGCAAACTCCGGATTTTCAGCAAGAAAGCCGTAGCCGGGATGGATGGCATCTACACCGGTTTGGCTTGCGGCATCAAAGATGGCCTCCATATTGAGATAGCTGGATGAGGCGTCTGCCGGGCCGACGCACACCGCCTCATCGGCCATGAGTACGTGGGCGGCTTTTCGATCGATCTCCGAATAGATGGCCACGGTTTCAATGCCCATCTCACGGCAGGTGCGAAGAATGCGAACGGCAATCTCTCCTCGGTTGGCAATGAGAATTTTTCGTATGCGCATGAAAAAAGCTCCATAGTTTTTTTTGTAACCATTCAGCTACCATTGGCCTCCGGCGGCCCTGCCGGGGGCCAAACTTTTGAAAAGTTAGATAAACAGGTATTTAAATGCCATGTGGGTCAATAGAAAAACTTTTGCGGAGCTTTTTTTCAAAAAAGCGACCCGCCGGAGGCCAAGCTGAACAGGGACAAAGTTTTTAAAAAATTTCGATTGTCGAGGGTGCAGGAAGCACCAACACAGACCGCGTGAATGCCATCGGAATCATTTTGGGTATCCGTTTGGCATCGCGCATTCACTCCTCACTACATTCTAAAAACGCCAAATCCCTCTTTGTCGTCGCGAAGGGGCGCGTTGAGGGCCGCTGAGATGGAGAGGGCAAGAACCGTTCGGGTATCCACCGGATCGATGATGCCGTCATCCCAGAGATTGGAGGTGCTGTAGTAGGCGTCGCCCTCTTTGCGGGCCGCATCCACCACCGGGCCTTTGATCTGCTGAACCATCTCTTCGCTTAAGGGCTCCTGGCCTTGCCGGGTCAGCTGGTCGTTTTTAACGGTCACCAGCACATCAGCGGCCTGTTCGCCTCCCATCACGCCAATTTCATGGCAGGGCCATGTCCAGAGAAAGCGGGGGCTGTAAGCGCGGCCGCACATGCCGTAGTTTCCGGCACCAAAAGAGGCCCCCACCATCACGGTGAATTTGGGAACCGAGGCCGTGGCAACCGCATTGACCATTTTGTGACCATCTTTGGTGATGCCGCCTGCTTCATAGGCCTTTCCAATGATGTATCCGTTGATATTCTGAAGAAAAACAAGGGGGATGCCTCGGCGATCGCAGAGCTGGATAAACTGGGTGGCTTTTAAGGCGCTCTCGGAAAAGAGGATGCCGTTGTTGCCCAAAATACCGACAGGGTAGCCGTGGATTCGAGCAAAACCACACACCAGGGTGGAGCCGTAGAGGGGTTTGAATTCGTGGAAATCGCTGCCATCCACAAGGCGTGCGATAATCTCTTTGACATCGTAAGGGGTTTTGAGCTCGTGGCTGACGATGCCGTAGAGCTCTTCCGGATCGTAGAGGGGCTCCTGGCTCTCTTCTCTGGCCAGTTCGCTTCGGCACCCTCCGGGAAGCTGGCGGACACACTCCCGCACCATGGCCAACGCCTGGGCCTCGTCTTCGGCTTTGTAGTCTGAAACCCCGGACTCCCGGCAGTGAAGATCGGCACCGCCCAGCTCTTCGGCAGAGACCTCTTCTCCGGTGGCCGCTTTTACCAGAGGCGGGCCGCCCAGAAAGATGGCACCGGTTCCTTTGACATGCACCACCTCATCACTCATGGCGGGGATGTACGCGCCTCCGGCGGTGCAGAGGCCCATCACGGCGGAGATTTGGGGAATGCCCATTTTGGACATGACGGCCTGGTTGTAGAAGATGCGGCCCCCATCGTCCACATCGGGAAAAATTTCAGACTGAAGCGGCAGAAAAGCGCCTCCGGAGTCGATAAGGTAGACAACGGGTAGGTTGTTTTCCATGCAGATGGTCTGGCAGCGAAGGCTTTTTTTGACGCCTAAGGGGTAGACGGTGCCCCCTTTGATGGTGGGGTCGTTGGCGTGGATCATCACCTCCCGGCCGTGAATCACCCCGATGCCCGCAACCGTGCCTGCCGCATGGACCTTTTTGTCGTACTGGCCGTAAGCTGCCAGGGCGCCCACTTCAAGAAAGGGGGTGTTGCGATCCAAAAGGCGGTCGAGGCGCTTGCGAACCGAGAGTTTGTTCTGCTCGGCCAGTCTTGCCTTGGATTTTTCCGAGCGGGAGTCCCGGGCTTCGGCCAGCCTCTCTTTAAGGGTTGCCACCCTCTCTTTCATGGCAGCGTGATTCTCTTTGTATGTAGTGGACTGGGTATCGATGGTGGATCGAATAACAGCCATGCTTTTATCCTCCTGATTGATAACGTGTTTCGGGCAGCTGAAAGCGGGCAGACGAATAGGTGGCGCATCAATACTTTAGAAGCAGGTTGCCAATGGCTTCCCGGGTTTGGCCGGTGGGACGCATCTCCACCCCCAGGGCTTGAACACGCTGAAGTCTCTCCAGAGGACCGCCCGCTTCAAAGCTTTGATCGCCCATAACCGAGATGGCGGATGTGCAGACCTCCTTCGCCGCATCGCTGCAGAAGACCCGGGCGCAGGCGGCTGTCATGGCCGCATCGCTCGCCTTGGCTGTGGCCGCGTGGGTTGCCATCAGCCTGCTGGTTTGAAGCAGGGTGTACATGGTCGCCAGGGTAAAACCCACCTCTTGCTTGGCGATGGGCGGTTTGCCGCCTTCCGGCCTTACTTTGGCGGCTTTTTTTGCCTGGTAAAAGGCGGCGGCAGAGTGTCCGGTGGCTTCGGCAGCCTGAAGAGCCGCTTTCAGGGTTTCATAGCGCTTTTGGGGGCTCTTTTTAGGGGCAAGAAGAATCATGCGTGATAAAGGCAAGGTGACCCCTCTGGCCTCTAAGGTGTAGAGTCCGGTGCCACAGGGCGTCAGTGAGAGATGGGGCGTGTCCGGCTCAAGAAGAAGAAGGGCAGAGTCTCCATTTTCCAAGTCTGCAAGGGTTAAGATGGCATGGGCGTTTTTCGCATGTGGGATTTCGCTGCGAAAACCCGAAAGAGTCACCTCGTCTTCTGTGATTTTTGCAAAGAGAGCCGGGGCGCTTTGCGAAGAGGGTGAAAAGGCAACGGAAATAAATTTTTTGCCGTGAAGTATCTCTTCTGCGGTGGTCTGCCACTCAGGCGCGAACTCTTGAATCAGAGGGGCTGCCACACGCAGGCTGTATTCAATGGCAAGAAAGAGGTGGGGCTGCCACTGGGCGAGTTTCTCCTGGGCCGCAGGAAGTGCGGAGGAGCAGCCATTGGTGGAGAGGGCTGTGTAACCGATATTTGTGAGGGATTGCAAAAGGGCTTCAGGAGACGGGCTCTCTTTTTTAACGGCGGTCTCAAGCTCTTTAAAAAGGGTGAGCTCTTCTGGGGTGTATTCAAAATTCATGGTGATCCTCGTTTCGCAATAGGTTGAATTTTGGTGTAACCATTAAAGCATTTTCGAGATAATCATCTTTTGAATGTCCGAGGTGCCGCCCCCAATGGGGGCCAGGCGGGCGTCGCGGAAGAGGCGCTCCATGTGGTATTCGTGGCAGTACCCGTAGCCTCCGTGAAGAAGAACCGCATCATTGCTGGGAGATAAAATCCAGTCTCCCACAAAGAGCTTGGCCACTGCCGCTTCCAGATGGTTTAAGGGGTTTCCCTGCTCTTTGTACCAGGCGATGCGGTAGACCAAAAGCCGTGCGGCCTCTGCGAAGATCTTCATGGAGGCGAGTTTCTCTTTGGTGGCGTAGAATTTTCCAATGGGCCGTCCGAACTGCTCGCGGCCTTTGGCGTATTGGATGGATTGGTTCAAGGCGTAGGTGACAGCCCCGATCATGGGAGAGAGCAGGGCGCTTCGATCCCACTCCACGGTCTGCATGGCCATGAGAAACCCCATTCCCTCTTTTCCCACGAGGTTCTCTTTGGGAATGCGGCAGTCGCTAAAAAAAAGTTCGGAGGTCTGCGAGGTGCGGCATCCCAGCTTGTGCATGGGTATCCCTGAAGAAAATCCCGGGGTTCCTCTCTCCACAAGAAAAGCGGAGATTCCCTCATGGGCTTTGGTGGGATCTGTTTTTGCGTAGATAAGGGCCACATCGGCGATGGGGCCGTTGGTGATAAAGGTTTTGCTGCCGTTTAGTACATAGGCATCCCCATCAAGGGTTGCGGTGGTCTTCATGGACGCCACATCAGAGCCGGCATCGGGCTCGGTCAGCCCCATGCAGCCGATGAGCTCTCCTTTGATAAGGCCGGGAAGAAATTTTTCTTTTTGAGCTTTGGTGCCATGGCAGTAGAGGGTGTCGGCACAAAGGAAGGTGTGGGCGCCGTAGGCCAGGGTCAGGCCGCCATCCACGCCCGCTTCGCCAAGGGCTTCTCCCGCCAGGACCGTGGTGACCACATCCGCGCCTCCGCCTCCCATGGATTCGGGAAAATGAAGGCCGAGAAGCCCAAACTCTCCCATCTTGCGAAACGCTTCAAAGTCGAAACTGTGGTTGCGATCGTTCTCCTCTACGCGGGGAACGATCTCTTTTTTTGCAAATCGAATCACCTCTTTTTTAAACATCACCTGCTCTTTACTCAGTGAAAAATCCATT
>JAKSCC010000132.1 GCA_022360815.1 Desulfobacterales bacterium | reverse complement strand
GGGGGGAGCGCTTTTTCAAAGTTGCGATAGCCCGGAAACCAGTGGGTGATGCCGTAGTGCGGGCCGTAGATGGCGGCCACAGCCTTTTGAACCCGGTCTTCGGCCATAAACCGGCGGTCCTCTTTGGAGAGGGCCAGATACCCTTTACGATCAAAGAGTTCAGGCTTTCCGGTCCCTTTGACCACAATGGCTTTCAGCTTTTTGGACCCCCAGACCGCTCCGCTGCCCCGTGATGCCGAGGCGTATTTGTCCACCATGGTGGAGGCCAGCCTCACCAGATTTTCACCCGCCTGCCCGATGCAGGCCACGCACGCCTTGCCGTGGCGCTCCAAGAGGATATCGGTGGTGGACCAGGTGTCGAGGCCCCAGAGATCTGAAGCCCCCTTGATCTGGACCTTTTCGTCTTCAATGAGAAGATAGACCGGTTTATCTGCGGCACCTCTAACGACGATCTGATCGTAGCCCGCCTTTTTCATGATGTTGGCCATGGAGCCGCCCACGTTGCCGTCGCCCATGATGCCGCTGTAGGGGGAAAGGGTGCTGACGTGGAGGCGGCTGGAGAGGCCCAGTGTGGTGGCGGTGAGGGTGCCAGAGGCAAAGCAGAGAAGGTTTTCAGGCCCGAGTGGATCGATTCCAGGGCCCACTTCATCGAAAAGGGTTTTGGCGTTGAGCCCCCTTCCGCCAAGGAATTGTTTTGCCACATCTGGGTCCAGCGCTTTTTTTTTAAGGGTGCCTTCACTCAGATCCACACGAAGAACGGTTCCACACCATCCGTACATAGCTTTACTCCCACGAGGTGCCTCCGGCACCTTTATCATCATTCATCAAGTGGCTTCACAGCGTTATCTGTCTGTTGGGGGGCCTGAAAAAGCGGAAATCCGGTTTGTCCAAAGGGGGACATTTTTTTCAGAACGCCATCGGGAAATATAATCACAGAACATTTTGAGAGACAAGCATTCATGGTGACGGCATCGGTTGATTTTTCATGATATCGGAGGCATACTGGATAAGATGAAAGTTGGTAAAGTTTAAATATCAATGGGAATTCATTAAAACTTCGCTTGAAGGCGATCCGTGAGGCGTTGCCCTATGGAAACCATTCATGAGATTAAGAATAAGGTGTTGAAAACCGCCGTGTGGCTCTCCAAAAATAACTACTTCGGAGGGCGTCTTACCTCTGGAGGAAATGTGTCGGCGCGGATTCCGCGCGAAGAACTTTTTGCCATCACCCCATCGTCGGTGCCCTTTAATGAGATTTCCACCGATGCGATTTGTCTGGTGGACTTTGGTCTTAACCGCATTCAAGGTGATCTCAAGCCCCCCATTGAGGCGGGGATGCATGCGGCAATCTATAAGAGACGCTTCGATGTGGAAGCGGTGTGCCATACCCACCAGTTTCATGCCAGTATTTTTTCTATTTTAAATACCCCCATTCCGGCCCTTTTTGATGAGGTTACCCTTTACATTGGAAATGAGGTGGCGGTGATTCCCTATGCCATCAGAGGGACAGAGGCCTTGACTCAGTCTGTGGAGAAGGCCCTTGAAAACGGATGCTTTTGCTACATCATGCAAAACCATGGGGCGCTGAACCTTGGGAGAACCCTTAAAGAGGCCCTGCGCAATGCCGAGCTCTTGGAGAGAGCGGCCAAGGTTTACCACAGCGCCTTGGGAACCCATAAGGCAATTACCACACTGCCGGAGAGCTCTTTGAGCTTTTGGGATGAAGTGAGGAAAACTCTGTAATGAAAGGGTGTTTTTTGTGGGGCGTGGTTTTGGGAGGAAAGACCAAGTTCGGCATTTTGTTCTGGATTATTTTGGCCTCTTTCTGATATGAAAGCCGGTTTGTAAGGAAGCCATCGCAACCTGTCATGCCTTTGATTCGCTTTGCGGTGACATCCGTCACCCAAACGAAACATAAAACGGAAAAGCTTGAACCATGACATGCGATAACACGTCCCTCCTCGATCAGCGCCAGGAGCTGAAGCGCCTTTTAGAGAAAATTCTTCCTTTGAACCTTCCCCATGTTCACTTCAAAGAGATTGCGGGCATTGAGCGCACCATTGAGAGGGATGCCTTTGCCTCCGTTCTTCGTGGGCTGGCCCAGGGGACACACACACCCATTACCTTGATCGATGCACGTTCTGAGAAAGAGTTTGATGCAGAACCCCTTCCTTTTGCGATCAACATTCCCATCTTAACCAATGCTGAGCGCCACGATGTGGGGCTGATTTACAAGCAGCATGACAAAGACCTGGCCCTCTCTTACGCGTGGCATCTGGCGCAGCTGAAAGAGGCTGCCTACCTTGAAAAGGTGCGTGAAGTGGCCGGAGATGGCCCGGTGATTGTCTATTGTTGGCGAGGAGGCGGGCGAAGTCGTTATACCACCAGCATGCTCAACAAAAACGGCATCGATGCCGTGCGTCTTGCCGGAGGGCAGAAAGCTTTTCGTAAAGAGGTGTACCGCCTTTTGTATGAGACCGAGCTGACACTTTTTCCGCTGTCAGGTCAAACCGGTTGCGGGAAATCCGAAGTGCTGGAAGAGCTTTTAGCATCGCACCCCGAAGTGCCAGTGCTTCATTTGGAAGCGGCAGCGGGTCATGCCGCTTCGGTTTTTGGTGAGATTCGGTTTCGGCTTATGGGTGAGCGTCTGGCTCGAAGCCAGCGGGATTTTGAGACCAACCTTTTTATGAATCTTCTTCGTTACCAAAGAGAGGACGGCAGCCTTCCTCCATTGGTTACCGAAATGGAGAGCCGAAAGATCGGTCAGTTTAATTTGCCTCCCACGGTCTGCAAGGCGTTGTCTGAAGAGAGACACCTCACCCTTGTCTCTCCTCTTGACGTGCGCCTTAAGCGCCTGGAGCGGGAATATTTTGGCAAGGGTGGCTCTGACGTTGAGACGATGATGAAAGAGTCGGTGCGTTTTCTTACTCGCCGAGTGGGCCGGGAGACGGTTGAAAGGTGGTGTGATGCCATTGATGCTGGAGAGTATCAGGCCTTTTTGAGGGAGGTGATGGTGGACTATTACGATAAGGTCTACAAAGCGGTGGATGCACCTCCCCTTACGGTGGTGGAGAATGTAGACCCTACTCGGGCTGCTGATGATGTGGCGGCATGGTATTCTGAAAACAAGTGAATTTATAGATTTTTTAAAAAAAGAGAGGCCGCTTCCAAGGGTGTAAGGAAGCGGCCTCTCTTTTTTTGTAGCATCTGTCTTTAAGAATCGGAGGATAAAGACGTTTTTTTCCGGATGACTTCGGTGACAATGGCGTTTTCATGCAGGTCCGGAAGGTCCTGCGGATCTCTCTATTTTTAGTGAATGCGATTGCCTCGGGGGAAGTCGCTGCATTCTGTTTTACTGCACCCACTGCACCCACATCCGCACTCTTTGTTTTTGCCGGTAACCGTGCGGTAGAGGGAGCGTATAAAAAAGAACGCCGCTGCTGAAACCACAACGATAACGATCAGGGTGTCCAGGCTCATGGCTCACCTCCGTGATAGGTTGATGGGGTTTGGCAGAAACATGAAGAGAGGGCTCTTCCATGCTAAGCCTCGGGTGCCACAATAAAGGGATGCGAGGAACTCTGTCAACGATAAAAGTTAGCCCTTCCGAAAAAATTTTAAGGATAAAATAAAATTGAGGAACCTCTTTTGTTTGGGTTTTGTTTACTAATTTGCTGATTTTTTAATGTTAAATGGGCTTTGTGTGGTCCTCTTTTGTAGTGGGGAAAAAGAGGAGGGTGCTGAAAAAAGAGGTTGCGTGGGGTTGGGGTGTGTGCTATCAACCCATAAAAACTTTGGTAAGCCAAAACTTGAAAAGGGCGGCGTATAAACGGTTGAAACAGAATTATCTGAGGTTTCCACCGAAAATGGTTTTCGAAAAAAAGTGGAAATCAGGGTGTTTTGATTCCAAACACGCCGCACAATTACGGCAAGCCAAAAAAGATGAGGCCAGCGTACCCTCGGACGCACCTCTCCGCAGACGAGAGCGGCAGGTAAGACGAAAGAGGGGCGCCGACTGCACACCGGCAGCGTTGGCGTGGGGCATGATGAGGCCCCGTTTTTTCTTTTCTTTAATTTATTGAGTGAGGCAAGAGATGACAGAAGAGATGATCAGCTTACGGAAGATGAAGGTGAACCAGAAAGGGGTGATCCGAATGGTCTCCGGAGACGGGGAGCTTGGACGGCGGATTCGTGACATGGGCATTGTGCCCAACACCGAGTTCATGGTGATCGGTAAGGCACCGCTTAAGGATCCGGTGGCCCTTCGTTTGAGGGACTTTACCCTCACCTTGCGAAACAGCGAGGCGGATTTCATCTTTGTGGAGCCCGTGGCCGAGGCGTAAGTCAAAGGCGTGGGAATCCCCCTTTCAACTTTCTCTTTTTAAGGTAAACGATCCATGAATAGACGCATGACGCTGGCCCTTGCCGGCAACCCCAACTCGGGGAAAACCACCATGTACAATGCCCTTACCGGCGCACGCCAACGTGTGGGCAACTACCCTGGAGTCACCGTAGAGCATCGTGAAGGCGATACCCGTCATAATGGAAACGATATCACCATTGTTGACCTTCCGGGCACTTACTCCCTTACCGCATACACCCCTGAAGAGCTGGTGGCCCGCGATTATATCGTGGAAAAACGCCCCCACGCAGTTGTGAATATTTTGGATGCCACCAGCTTGGAGCGAAATCTCTATCTTACCCTACAGTTTATGGAGCTGGGCGTTCCTGTTGTTTTGGCCCTGAATATGATGGACTCGGTCCATAAGCAGGGCAAAGAGATTGACACCACGCTTCTGGCCAAGCGATTGGGTCTTCCTGTTGTAGAGACTGTGGCTCGTACCGGAGGTGGTAAAAAAGAGCTTCTGGAAGAGGCCGTGGCTTACGCAGAAGAGCGCCGAGGTTCCTGGGAACCCCTTGCGATTTCCTATGGTCCAGATTTGGACCCGGTCCTTAAAAAAATGGTGGCTCTTATTGAAGAGAGCCGTTTTATGGTGGAACGTGCCCCGGCTCGATGGGTGGCCATCAAGTATCTGGAAAATGATGCGCAGGTGGTGAAGATGGGCGAGCGCCATGACGCCGAGGTGGCTGGCAAGCTTCTGAAGATGGCCGACGATGTGGCCCGTCACTGCCGGTCTACCCTGAAGATCAGCCCCGAGTCCCTTATCGCCGATTACCGATACGGCTATATCGCCTCGCTTATGAAAGAGGGGGTGATCAAGACCATTCGTCCTCAGGAACGCCTTGATTTCTCCGATCAGCTGGACCGTGTTTTGACCCAGCAGTTTGTGGGGCCCGCCATCATGGTTGGGGTTCTTTATGCCATTTTCTATGTCACCTTTGCCATAGGTGAGATCCCGATGGGTTGGGTGGAGATGTTTTTTGAGTGGCTTTCAGGTGCTGTTGGCGGAGCCCTTCCCGAAGGGCTGGCACAGTCCCTGATGGTGGATGGTATTATTGGCGGTGTTGGAGGTGTTTTGGGCTTTGTCCCCCTCATTGCCGTCATGTTTATGATGATCGCCTTTTTGGAAGACTCCGGCTACATGGCCCGTATGGCCTACATGATGGACCGTGTGATGCGCGCCTTTGGCCTGCATGGCTCTTCGGTGATGCCTTTTATCGTCTCCGGCGGAATCGCTGGCGGTTGTGCGGTTCCTGGCGTGATGGCCACACGAACCCTTCGAAGCCCCAAAGAGAAGCTGGCCACGGTGTTGACAGCTCCTTTTATGAGCTGCGGTGCCAAGGTTCCGGTGATCATTCTTTTGGCAGCAGCCTTCTTTGAAAATTCTGCCCAGGTGATGTTCTACACCGTCTTGGGTGGCTGGGTGGCTGCCCTGGTGGTTGCCAAGCTGCTTCGTTCCACCATTATCAAAGGGGAGTCCACGCCCTTTGTGATGGAGCTTCCACCGTATCGTATGCCCACCGTCCGAGGTCTTTTGATTCATACCTGGGAGCGCGCTTGGGCCTACATCAAAAAGGCCGGTACCGTGATTCTTGGTATCTCTATTCTTATCTGGGCCATGATGACTTTCCCTGGTTTGCCCGATAAAGATGTGGCCAACTATCAAGCCCAGCGGACCATCGCCGAGACCACTCTTTCTGCCGACGCTTTGGAAGAGCGTTTGGCCACCATCGACAACGAAGAGTCTCAGCATGCTTTGCAGCACTCTGTGGCAGGTCGAATCGGTACCACCATGGAATCTGTTACCCAGCTGGCTGGTTTTGATTGGCGAACCAACATTGCCCTTTTGGGTGGGTTTGCGGCCAAAGAGGTGATTGTTTCGACTCTGGGTACGGCTTACTCTTTGGGTGAGGTGGATGCCGAAGAGGCAGACGGTCTCTCCGCGCGCCTTGCAAGCGACCCCTCATGGGGTGTGGCCACGGCCATTGCGCTTCTGGTCTTTGTTATGCTCTATGCCCCCTGTTTTGTGACGGTGGTGGTGATTGCTCGAGAGACCTCCTGGAAGTGGGCCGCCTTCAGCGTGGTTTTTAACACCGGTTTTGCCTTCGCCCTTTCCGTGGTCGCCTTTCAGATGACTCGGGCGATTATGGGGTGATGCTTTTTCGATGAATTCGTAAGAGAGTAGATATCAGCAAAGAGAAGAGGGCGTTTCCCAGGGGTGGAGACGCCCTTTTTCTTTATGTGGTGTGGGTGCCGAGGAGGGTTCCTGTTGAATCCCGGGGGTGGGAATTGTACCATGGCGCCATGAAACTCTTTGATACCCATACCCACCTTCAAGACCTTCGCCTGGAAAAAAAGGTGGATGAGATGATGGCCCGGGCCCAGAGGGCTGGTGTTGCGGCATGCCTGGTTTGCGGGACTCGGCAAGAGGATTGGCCAGGGGTCTTGATGGTCTCTGAATCGTTTGCAGAGGCTCTGCCGGCCTATGGGGTACACCCCTGGTTTGTTAAAGATCTGTCCGTCGATTGGCTTACGGCGCTGGCTGTTTTTTTGGAGAAGAGTCGGGCTGTTGCTGTTGGAGAGGTGGGCCTTGACTTTAAGGTAGAAAAGGAGAGCCGCGAGCTTCAAGAAGAGGTTTTTGTGGCTCAGCTTCGTTTGGCCAAAGATCTGCGGCTGCCACTTTCGATCCACTGCAGAAAGGCGTGGGGACGCATGGTGGAGCTTTTAAAACAGGAGGGAGGGTTGCCGTATGGGGGAGCCATTCACTCTTTTTCCGGCTCGGTGGAGATGGTACGCGAGTTTGAGCGATTGGGGGCCTTTATCTCTTTTTCTGGTTCTCTTACCCGTCCGGCCAACTTGAAGGTGAAAAAGGCGGCGAAGGCGGTCTCCAATGAAAGGCTTCTTATTGAAACAGATAGCCCTGATATTTTGCCTGAAAATGTATCTGGCCCCTTGAACGAGCCGGCCTATGTGGTAGAAGTGGTCCGCTCTCTGGCTGACGTGCGAGGAGATACCCTTGAATCCATTGCCGAGATAACCTGGAACAACGCTTCCACTCTGTTTTACAGGAGAGACAAGACTTTATGACACCATCCATGCGCCATGCGCGTACCGAGCAGCTTCTTGGCAAAGAGGGGCTGGAGAAGTTGAGAAAAGCCCATGTGACCCTTTGTGGCCTTGGGGCTGTGGGCTCTTTTGCCGCTGAAGCATTGGCCCGGTCCGGGGTGGGACATTTGAGTATAGTGGATTACGATGTGGTGAGCCAGAGCAATATCAATCGTCAGCTCTACGCGTTGATCTCCACGGTGGGGATGAAAAAGTCTGAGGTGGCAAGGGCGCGTATTAACGATATAAACCCCGATTGTCAGGTAACGGTGTTTGACTGTTTTATAGGTGAAGAGACCACCGATATGATTTTGGATCGCCCCATGGATGTTTTGGTGGATGCCATCGACTCCCTTTCATCCAAAGTGTTTCTTATCAAAAATGCTCGAGAGCGAATGATTCCCATGGTCTCCAGTATGGGGGCCGCTGGGAAGATGGATGCCGGAGCCATCATGGCGGGTGACATTTCGGAAACCCGCATCTGCCCTCTGGCCCGCAGTGTGCGCCGAAGGCTGCATAAAATGGGAATTTTTGACGGGGTGCGGTGCGTCTACTCCACCGAAAAAGCGAAGAACAAAAACCCCTCCACCGTGGGGGAAGAGGCGGGTCACGATGGCCATCGAACGGCACCGGTTTTGGGAAGTATCTCTTATCTGACAGCCATTTTTGGTTTGCGTGTGGCCGCTGAAGCCACGACCATGATACTGAGCGCACCCTAAAGGGACTCGGCGGAGGCAAGCAGGAGAGCATCCCTCTCTTGGATTGATAGGGAATCGCCGTTTCTCTCTCATCCTGAAAGGGTGTGAAAAGATGTGCCCGCAGGCGATAGCGGTGTGAGGCGTTGCTTCTAAAGGTTTTTTAAAGCTTGGCGATCTGTGGCACACTTCTGGCTTTTGTAATGGGGAACCGTGACCGTTACAAAGGGAGACCCATCATGAAAAGCCAGGATGGTGTTGGTTCTGAGACCCGAAGAGTCGATGCGTCAGAAAGGCCCATGCGTTCAGAAGAGGGCCCTTCATCAGGAGCCGAAGGTGCTTCGCCAACCAGTGGTCCGGCAGATTGTGATCCTGTGGATGAAAAGAGCTTAGGGGCTATCATGGCGTTTTGCATGATGATGACCATCATGAAAAAGCCCGTAAGCCCTGAAGCCATCAAACACGAGTACCTGCCCCCTGGTGAGGTGTTTGGTGCCGACGCCATGGTGCGTGCCGCCAAAAAGCTGAAGCTTAAAGCCCGCATTGTGACCATTAAAAAAGAGCGTCTTGAGAAGGTGCAGCCCCCCTTTATCTGTGAAGAGAGAAGTGGGGCTTTTTTTCTTTTTGGCGGTGTCAAAGGCGAAGAGGTGCTGATTCAGCGACCCAATGAGCGTCCGATAACCCTTTCTCTTGAGGCGCTATGGGAGATGTGGGACGGAAAGGCTGTTCTTATCACCAGTCGTTCTCTTATTGCCGGTGCCGAACGCCGCTTTGATCTCTCCTGGTTTATCCCTTCGGTGGTGAAGTATCGAAAAATCTTTTCTGAGGTGCTTCTTGCCTCTCTTTTTATTCAGCTCTTTGCCCTGGTAACCCCTCTTCTTTTTCAAGTGGTCATGGACAAGGTGCTGGTGCACCGCGCCTTTAGCACCCTCAATGTGGTGATTGCAGGCATGCTCACCATCACGGTTTTCGAATTTCTTCTGGGCGGGCTTCGCTCTTTTATTTTCTCACACACCACCAGCAAAGTGGATGTGGAGCTTGGGGCACGCCTTTTCGATCATCTTTTAAGACTGCCCCTGGCCTATTTCAACTCGCGTCAGGCCGGTCAGATTGTGGCCCGAGTTCGCGAGCTTGAGACCGTTCGTTCGTTTCTTACGGGAAATGCCCTTACTGTGGTGTTGGATCTTACCTTTGGGGTGGTCTTTATTGCAGTGATGTTTCTCTACAGTCCTCTTCTTACCTGGATCGTGATCGGATCGATTCCCTTTTATGTGGTTCTCTCCATTGCCATCACCCCCTCTCTTCGCGCCAGAACCGAGGAGACCTTTCAGCGCGGCGCCCTGAATCAGTCTTTTCTTACCGAATCGGTGGTGGGCATGGAGACCATTAAGGCCATGGCCGTGGAACCCCAGATGCGCAACAACTGGGAAGAGAATTTGGCGGGCTACGTCACCGCCTCTGTGAAGCGTAATGTCCTTGGTATATGGGGAAGCCAGGGGGTTCAGCTTGTCAGTAAGGTGGTGACAGCCCTTCTTCTCTTTATGGGGGCGGGGCTTGTGATTAAGGGGGAGCTTACCATCGGTGGGCTCATTGCTTTTAACATGCTCTCCGGTCAGGTGGCCCAGCCCATTTTGCGTCTGGCTCAGCTCTGGCAAGATTTTCAGCAGTTTCGTATCTCTTTGGATCGCCTGGGAGATGTACTCAACACCCAGCCCGAGTCCACCGTGAAGCTTGATCGTCCCAGTATGCCTCCTCTTTCGGGAAAGATCGACATCGATCACGTCTCTTTTCGATACACCCCCCAGTCCCCTGTGGTGATCAATGACTTGTCAGTGTCCATTGAGTCGGGTCAAACCATCGGTATCGTGGGGCGCTCGGGCTCTGGAAAATCCACGGTTACCAAGTTGATCCAACGGCTCTATCTGCCGGAAAACGGTCGCGTCCTGCTGGACGGGCAGGATATTGCGCTTTTGGACCCTGCCTGGTTGCGGCGTCAGATCGGCGTGGTTCTTCAGGAAAATTATCTTTTTCATCGAAGCATTCGGGACAATATTGCTCTTGCCGACCCCTCCATGCCCATGGATCGGGTCATCGAAGCGGCGAAGCTGGCCGGTGCTCATGAGTTTGTTTTGGAGCTTCCCTTTGGCTACGACACCGTGGTGGAAGAGAGAGGCTCAAGCCTTTCGGGTGGTCAGCGGCAGCGTATTGCTATCGCCAGGGCCCTGGCCACAAACCCGCGTATTCTCATCTTTGACGAGGCCACCAGTGCTCTGGATTACGAATCCGAAGAGGTGATTCAGGAGAACATGGCGAGAATCTCCAAAGGGCGGACCGTGCTGATCATTGCCCACCGGCTTACGGCGGTTCGAAATGCAGATCGCATCATCACCCTGGAAGAGGGACGGCTTATCGAAAGTGGCACCCATGATGAGCTTATCGCAAGCGGGGGGCGCTACGCTGAGCTTTGGAGTCGGCAAGAAAAAGGGGGGAGAGTCTCATGAATCGGATGATCGAGATCTGGAGGGAGGCCATTCGTCTCGAAAAGGAGCAGCCCAAAGCTGAGCGAAAAGATTTTGAGGTGGATTTTCTTCCCGCAGCGGTGGAGGTTTTGGAAAAGCCGGTTTCACCGGTTGGCCGCATGGTGGCCCTCTCTTTGTGTGCGGTTTTTACGATCGCTATTGTCATCAGTATCTTTGGCCGAATGGATGTGCAGTCCGTGGCCATGGGACGTATGATTCCCATGGGCAATATCAAGGTGGTGGAGTCGCTGGAGATGGCCAAGATTGAGAAAATTCTTGTGGAAGATGGCCAGCGGGTTGAGAAGGGGCAGCCCCTTATTCTTCTGAATCCAACCGAAAGCCAGAGTGATTTGGAGCAGGTGCAGCGGGATCTTTTGCAGAATGCACTTGTTGCTGTGCGGTCTGACATGGTGCTTGGTGCCGTTCGAAAGAAGGTGCCTGTGGCAGGCTCATTGGCGTCTCAGCTTAAGGTGATCTACCCAAATCTTCCGGTCTCGGCATCCATTGAAGAGGTGGCGCTGCAGCAGGCCATTGTCAAACGCCTGATCGACAATTACGCAGCCAGAACCGATGAATTTGATGAACAAATTGCCTCGGCCATGGCCCAGATCGCGTCGTCAAAGGCACGTATTCGCAGGCTTGAGACCCTTTTTCCTATTTATAAGGAGGAAGAGGAAGCCAATCACAAGCTTATGGAAGGCAAGCTGATTGATCGGCTTGAGTGGCTCCAGGCCAAAGAGAAGCTGGTCAATGCCCGTGAGCAGCTTGCCGTGGAAGAGAGTTCTATTGTGGGGCATAAAGCCGAGATCCGTGCGTTTCAGAAGAGAAAAATTTCATTTCAAGAGACCTTTGTTACCGATCGTCTCAATGAGGTGGCTGAAGCACGTGCCAAAGTAGGGCAGCTAAGGCTGGCCATTATCAAGGCCGAAGAGCGCAAAAAAAACCTCACCCTTATTGCACCGGTGACAGGAACGGTTCAGCAGATGCAGGTGCACACCGAAGGCGAGGTGGTCCAGCCCGCCGAGCCGCTTCTTACCGTGGTGCCTGAAGATACGATTTTAGAGGTGGAGGCCCAGGTGGAAAACAAGGATATCGGATTTATCGAAGAGGGCCAGCGTGTGGAAGTGAAGGTGGATAGCTTTCCCTATACCAAATACGGCATGCTGGAAGGTATCGTTCGTCATATTTCACTGGATGCCGTTGAACGTCAGGACGGTCAGGTGATGTTTCCTGTAAAGATTAAGGTCGATCGTCAGCATATGAGGGTCAAGGGGCGTAAGGTCTCTCTTACTCCGGATATGAGTGTGGTGTCCGAAATCAAGACAGGCAATCGCCGCGTCATTGAGTTTTTTATTACACCTTTTTTGAAATATCGCAGCGAGAGTTTAAACGAGCGGTGATTTTGACAGTCCGTTCAGGATAATAAGGATGAGGTTCCCGTCTCAGAGTCGGGCAAGACGGGAACCTCATGATCTCTTTGGGGAGAGATGGGGTCGGGCTACAGCTTCTCGAGGAACCGCATCAGATGCCGATGGAAGGTGTCGGTCTGATTGAGGTAGGTAGGATGTCCGCCACCGGGGAGGATCACCACCTCGCTGTTTGTCAGCAGGCTGTCCAGCATGTTTGCATTTTCGACAGGTACAATGGGGTCGTCGTCGCCCCAGATGATGAGGAAGGGAAGGGCAATCCCTCTGAGTGCTCCGGTATTCTCAGGAATGCCGAGGGGCGCTACGGCCACGAAGGCAGAGAAATCGGAAGGGTGCTCAGAAACAACAGGCAGGGCGTAGTTCCCTGAAAAAGAGGGGGCCACGATGACGGGTTTTTCCACGCCCAAGGCTTCGATGATAGCAGACAAGGTCTCTTCGGTGGTCAGGCTGGATTCAGGGGTCTTGCCGAATCCGGGAAGGTCTACGGCCACAGCGTGAAAACCTTTTTCTTCGAGGAGGTCCAGGGTTCCAAGCTCTTCCCAATTCTGGGATGAAAAGCGCATACCGTGGAGAAAGATAACCGTTGTTTCATTTTCAACGCCGCTTCTGCGAATAAACAGATCGACATCCTTGACGCGAATGGTTTCATGGTTGGCCATGGCGTATCTCCTGATTTTTGGTTTTTTGAATGCGGGAGGTGTTGCGCAGGTTTTCGCGCAACCAAATCTGATGTATCAGATATCACTTTTTCTTTCAAAGGGAATCTTTAAGGAACGTTTTTGTCGAAATACCCTTAACAAGAGCATGATTTGAGACAAATGCCAAGACGAAATCCACCGTGGGACCTCCCCGGTGGTTGCACACGGAACTTTGGCGGCGTATGGTACGTTACTGAAGCCAAAAAGGCGGCATGTAGACCCTTTAAGGTAAGGTGGCGAAACATTAGATAATGAGGGTGAATTACAGGCAATATGGACGGTTACAAAGTACCTGCGGACAGGCACCGCATCGAAGAAAAAATTGGGGGCAGCCTTTTTATTGCCACATGCGAAAGGGTGACATCTGCTGATGAAGCGCGCCTTTTTGTGGAGGCAATGAAACGGGAGTTTCGAGACGCCACCCACAATTGCCATGCTTTTGTGGCAGGTCCTCCGGGCGGTTCTCCTTCGGGCATGAACGACGATGGCGAACCCAAAGGCACCGCAGGGGCCTCCATGCACCAAGTGCTTCTTCACTGCGGCATCGGTGAAGTGGCCGTGGTGGTGACTCGCTATTACGGCGGCACCAAACTGGGCACGGGTGGGCTGGTGCGCGCCTATGGAGGCATGACCAAAAAATGCGTGGAGACTCTTCCCACATGTTTTTTTTCCACTGCAAGGCCCATCACTTTTACCGCAGCCTATGGGCACCTCGCCACCGTAAAGCACCATCTGGAAAAGTACGAAGGTGAGATACTTGAAGAGTGCTTTACAGACCGGGTGACCCTCACCATTCGAATTGCCTCGACCAATGAGGAGCCCTTCTTTAAGAAGGTGGGACGCATGGTTGTGGTGCTGGACGAGAAGTAGAGCAAAGTGCCGTGGCGTTTGATGTGGGGTGTGTCCGAATCCATGGGATGGATGCCACGCTAAAGCGTATCAAATAAGGGCTCACGCCAAGCATTCACATTTATGTGTACCTGGCTGCTGGAGGCAAAACGGGTTTGGATATTAAAGGTTACATCGCCGGAATGAAAGGCCACGAGGCGTTTCGGCATCACATTTCAGCGCATCGGGAGTTGCCGGGTCGCGAAGCCAGATTTGGCGCGTTGGACCCTGAACTACCGGAGGCGTTGGCATCGGCAGTTCGCGGCTTGGATGTGGAGCAGCTTTACGGGCACCAGGTGGCGGCCATTGAGCGGATCCGCCGAGGTGAAAACACGGTGGTGGCAACCCCTACGGCCAGTGGCAAGAGTCTTATCTACAATATTCCAGTGGTCGAGGAGATCTTAAAGGACCCCGAGACCCATGCCCTTTATCTTTTTCCTTTAAAGGCTCTTGCTCAGGACCAGCTTAAGGCCTTGGAGCGTCTTACCAGCAGGATTTTTACGGGAGAGCCGGTACGGGCAGCCATCTACGATGGGGATACCCCCCCTTACGATCGCAAGAAGATAAGGAGCCGCCCTCCCCATATTCTTATGAGCAATCCAGAGATGCTGCATCTTTCGGTGCTTCCCTACCATGCCTCTTGGACGAACTTCCTACGGGGTCTCAAGTATATTGTGGTGGATGAGGTGCACACCCTGAAAGGGGTGATGGGGTCTCACATGTCCTGGGTGTTTAGGCGGCTCAAGCGTATTTGCCGCTACTACGGGGCAGATCCCTGCTTTATTTTTTCATCGGCCACCATCGGCAACCCGGACGAGCATGCGGCTCTGTTGTCGGATACCCACGTGTCGTCTGTTACCGAGAGCGGGTCGCCTTCCGGATCCAAACATTTTATTCTTTTGAACACCCCTGAAGGGGCCTCTCAAGCGGCCATCAAGCTGATTCACGCGGCCATGCACCGCCGCATGCGCACCATTGTCTACTGCCAGTCCCGCAAGATGACAGAACTGATTGCCATGTGGGCGGCCTCAAAAAAAGTGGAGTTTGGCGAGAAGATCACGGCCTACCGTTCTGGCTTTCTGCCTGAGGAGCGGCGTGAAATTGAAAAGAAGATGGCCGAGGGCGAACTGTACACGGTGGTCTCCACCAGCGCTCTGGAGATGGGCATCGATATTGGGGGGCTCGACTGCTGTATTCTGGTTGGGTATCCGGGAAGCGTGATGGCCACCTGGCAGAGAGCTGGACGCGTGGGCCGAAGCGGAAGAGAATCTCTGGTGGTGCTCATTGCCCAGGAGGATGCCCTAGATCAATACATGATGAACCATCCCGACCTTTTTTTCTCCATGGCACCTGAAAAAGCGGTGGTAAATCCGGCCAACGATGTGCTTATGGCCAAGCACCTTGACTGTGCGGCGGCCGAGCTTCCCATTCGGCGGGGGGAGCCTTTATTTCAGGAGGCTTTTGTGAAAGAGAAGCTGGCTCGTATGGAAGGTGATGGTAGGCTACTGGCCAGTGCGGACGGTGACATGCTCTTTTCCCATCGAAAATTTCCCCAGAGGTCGGTGGCTCTTCGAGGGACGGGCGATAATTTTGACATCACCGAGGCGGAGAGCGGCACCATTATTGGCAGTGTGGACGGGCATCGGGCCGTTCGGGAGACGTACCCTGGGGCTGTGTACATTCATCGGGGCGAGTCTTGGGTGGTAACAGATCTTGATCTGGATCGGCGAATTGCCACGGTAAAGCGTGAAAGGGTCTCCTACTTTACGCGGATTCGAACCAAGAAAAACACCGAAATTCTGGAGGTTTTGGATCGAAAACCTTTGGGTGGCGGGCATGTGGGCATGGGAAAACTCAAAGTCACCGAGCGCATTACCGGCTACGAAAAGCGGCTGGTTAAGGGCCAGAGGTTGCTGACGGTGATTCCCCTTGACCTGCCCGATCAGATTATGGAGACCGAAGGCATTTGGGTGGAGTTTCCTGAGGCGGTGCGCGTCTCCATGGAGAGTGAACAGCGGCATTTTATGGGTGGTATTCATGCGGTGGAACATGCGGCCATCGGTATTCTGCCGCTTCTTGCCATGGCCGATCGAAACGATATTGGGGGTATTTCCACTCCCCACCATCCGCAAGTGGGCAAAGGCGCAGTCTTTATTTACGACGGGTTTCCCGGAGGCATGGGGATCTGCAAGAGTGTCTACCCCACAGCAGATCTACTGTTTGATCGCACCCTTGAGGTGATTGCCACCTGCCCTTGTGAGACGGGCTGCCCCGCTTGTGTGCACTCCCCCAAGTGCGGTTCGGGCAACCGTCCCATTGACAAAGAAGCGGCCCGCATTGTGCTGGAACGGTTAAGGGTGCCCTTAAGTGAGATGGCCGCTTGCTCCGAGCCCAAACCCCGATTCCCAAAGGCGGCTCCCGCGGTTAAAAAGGCGAAAAAGCCAGAGCGTTTCGGCGTACTGGATGTGGAGACCCGGCGCAGCGCCAAAGAGGTGGGAGGCTGGGGAAAGGCCCATCTTATGGGGGTAAGCTGTGCGGTGCTTTACGACTCAGAAACCAACGCCTTTACCGTCTGGACCGAAGATCAAATTCCAGAGATGGCCGCTGTCATGAAAAAGATGGATCTTATCATTGGGTTTAACATTAAGCGGTTCGATTATGCGGTGCTTTCTGGGGTGTGCGGTGTTGATTTTCATCGGTTTCCCACCTTGGACATGCTGGAAGAGGTTCACAACCGTCTGGGGTATCGTCTCTCTTTGGATCATCTCTCTGCCCACACCCTTGGAGCAGAAAAGAGTGCGGATGGCCTTCAAGCCCTTGTGTGGTGGAAAGAGGGAAAACTTGATCTTATCGCTTCTTACTGCGAAAAAGATGTGGCCCTTACTCGGGATCTCTATTTTTTTGGCCGAGATAACGGCCACCTTCTCTTTCAAAATAAGGCCAATATGAAGGTGAGGCTTCCCGTGACGTGGGCCTGACTCTCTAAGTGGCCGATCCTTTCACTCTTTCTGCCCTGATGGAATCCATCCTGTCTATGGATCCCTTTGTGGGAACTTGAAACGTTTGACGGTGGGGCGTTTCCAAGTGTATACTATCAAAGTGGTTGTCGGAGCTTCCTGACGTGGATGAAGCGCCAGATCACCCCACCCATGATGTTGACCCTCTCACTTGCTCTCCTCTTCTTTGTCTCGTTCTCACCACTTACCATGATGGGCGGCCGATACCGGCCATTCTTCCTTATCCTCATCGTTCTAATGTTTTTCCAAACGGTTCGACACCTTGGACAGGTGGCCTACGTGATTGGGTGCCATCTCTCTGCCACTTGGCGAACCCCAATGTGGAGCCTTTGTATAGATGAAGCTGTGGCGATACATTTTTTACTGGATTGTAGTTGTCGTAACTTTTTCCGGATTGTTGTGGCTCGGTGTGTTTCAGCTAAAACGTGAGATGCGAATGCAGAGGAATGAGACGCAACTGCGCGACCTTCGTCATTCTATTGAGCAGGTGGTGGAGAGGCGATGGCGGGGTATTGAGACCCTGGCGAGCAGCAGCATGATAAAAAGTGCCCTCTCAGGAAAAGGGGGGGCTGAAGTAGAGCGTCTCTTTGACACAGTCCAAAAAGTGGAGGACGTGGGGCTGATTGTGCTTTTGGATCGAGACGGCGAGTCGGTTCTCAGCTCCTCTTACGACGGGATACGGCGTGTTTCCGGTATAGAGTACAGTCGCAAGCCCTATTTTAATGGGGCGATTACCGGACGAAAGGTGGTCTACCTTTCAGAAGACCCCTTTCTTAAGCGGCGTGGTATTTTTATGGCTGTGCCTGTTTGGCTGGAGGGACTTAATCCTGATGGGGTTCTGGTTTTTAAACTGAATATTTCGGCTGTAGATGAGCTGATACGAAAACGCTCTTTTCCTGCCATGATGTTTACGGAAAAAGGGGTGGTGTTTGCCACCAACAGAAGTCATTGGCTCTATCACTATTTGCCGGGGTTGGGACGCTGGAAGTCCGAGGGGGAACGCGTGGCGTTGGGGGGAGGCACGTTTAAGCCTCTGGATTGGACATCCATGGAGGATGAAGTTTCCCTTTCCAATACTCGCTACGAGGTGCTTCGAGAATCTTTTTCGGCCCACGGGTGGACCATGATGGGCCTTTTTCCTAAGGGAAACGGGCCTTCTCTTCCCCTTGTTCAGCTTCGTATTACCCAGGCCGGATACATCGCTGGAATGATTCTTATCACAACGGTTTTGGGCCTTTCAGCATCTATCTCCAAACGCCTTCAGGCCGAAAGGGTCTTGAACAAGCATCGGGAAACTTTGGAAGAGATGGTGAACCGAAGAACCCGACAGCTGGAGAAGGTGAACGATACTCTGGTTCGAGAGTTGGAGGAGAAACGGTTTGCTGAAAAGCGACTCAAAGAGAATGAGAACTCATTTAAACGGGCCAACCGCATAGCGGGTTTGGGAAGTTGGGAGTGGAATCTGGAAGAGGATCAGATGATCCCTTCGGAGGTTCTTATGGACCTCTACGACATCGACAACGATGCCATGGGGGGACGATTTGAAGAGATCATCTCAAGGGTGGTCCACCCCGACGACCGGCAAAAGGTCTCTGCCATGGGGCGCCAGATGGTGGAGACGGGAAAGGGGCAGCCCATTGAATACAGAATCGTTCGAAGTGACGGTGAGGTGCGATGGGTTCGTGCTGAGGCCTCTGAGGTGAAGGAGTTTCGAAAAACCGGAGAGGTGGTCTCCCTGATTGGAACGGTTCAGGACATTACCGAGCGGAAGATCAACGAGAACTTTTTGTTGAGACTGAAGGCCGCCATGGAGCAATCTGTGGATGGCATTGCCATTGCCGATTTGGACGGTGTGGTGGAGTTTGTCAATCCGTCGTGGGCTGAAATGCATGGGTTTCGATTTGATGAGCTGTCGGGTGTGAATCTGGATTTTTTTCACACCCGTGAGCAGGTGGATGCAACGCTTCGTGTTTTTTTGAAAAAAGTGATGGAGTATGGCAGCTGCGAAGGGGAAATTGCTCATGTGACGCGCCATGGTCTTGAGTTTTCAACCTGGATGAGCTCGGCCCTTATGGAAGATTATGATGGCAATCCCATCGGTGTGGTGTGCCTCTGTCGGGATATCACCAATCAAAAGCAGACTGAGATGGTTCTGAAACGGGCCAAAGACGAAGCCGAAGCAGCCACACGGGCCAAGAGCGCGTTTCTTGCCAACATGAGCCATGAGATACGAACACCCATGAACGGGGTGATCGGCATGATTGATATTCTTTTGGACACCGGCCTCACCGACGAGCAGCGGGATTATGCGGAGTCTGTAAAATCGAGCGCCGATGCCCTTTTGATTCTTATCAACGACATTCTTGACTTCTCCAAAATCGAGGCGGGCAAACTTGATATAGAGGTGATCGATTTCAATTTGAGGACCGTTTTGGAAGAGCTCAGTGATGTCATGGCCATCAAGGCCAAGGAGAAGGGGCTCGATTTTGCCAGTCTCATCTATGAAAACGTTCCGGTTTATCTCAAGGGGGATCCGGTGCGTTTGCGTCAGATTTTGACCAATTTGGCGGGGAATGCGGTGAAGTTTGTGGAGAGGGGGAGCATCATGATTCGAGTAAGCCTCAAAGAGACCTTTGAGTCCAAAAGTCGTCTCTTTTTTGAGGTGGTGGATACGGGGATCGGTATCCATCGCGAAACCCTTCCCAAACTGTTTACCTCGTTTTCTCAAGGGGACGCCTCCACCACCCGCAAATATGGAGGAACGGGCCTTGGGCTGGTTATTTCTCAGCAGCTAACCAAACTAATGAGCGGCAATATTGGCGTGGAATCCCGCATCGGGCAGGGGTCCACGTTCTGGTTTACCGCCGAATTTGAGAGGCAACCCGATGCACCGAATGAATGGTTTTACAGCCCTGATGTTTTGGAGGGGATGCACATTTTGGTGGTGGACGACAATGCGGTGAACCGCCAGGTTTTCAGGGAGTATGCCCGCTCCTGGAAGTGTACGGTAACAGAGGTTAAAGAGGCTCTGGATGCGGTATCGGTAGCAGAGGAACTTAAGGCGTCTGGCCAGAAGATTGATGCGGCAATCATTGATATGCAGATGCCGGGTATGAACGGGGAAGAGTTGGGTAAAAGGTTCCGATCGTGTGAAAATTTAAAAGACATTCCTCTGATTATGGCCACCTCCATGGGGCAGAGGGGGGATGCCCTTCAGGTGAAGGAGGCAGGGTTTTCAGCCTATCTTACCAAACCGGTTCGAAAGAAGGATCTTTGCCATCGGTTGATTCAGATGTTGACCCCATCGGGAGAGAAATCAAATGGGGTGCTGAGCATGAATGATGTGATGGAAGAGGTTCGAGGCGAAGTACGAGTTGCCGAGCCTCTGGTTACCTCGGCACATGTTCTTTTGGCCGAAGACAATCGGATGAACCAGAGGGTGGCGGTGAATATGCTTAAAAAAATGGGGCACCGTGTAACCGTTGTGAACAACGGCATTGAAGCGGTCTCCGCCTTTATGAATGAGCCGTTTGATATCATTCTCATGGATGGTCAGATGCCGGAGATGGATGGATTGGAGGCGTCGGAAGAGATTCGTCGTATAGAGCGAGAAGGCTCGAATAGAGCGTCGATGAAACATGGTCACATTCCCATTGTCGCTGTGACTGCCAACGCCATGAAAGGAGACAGGGAACGATTTTTGGCGGCAGGCATGGATGAATACATATCAAAGCCCATCAAGAAAAGAGACCTGGAAGAGGTGATCACACGGGTGTTAAAGAGCGGAGAAGAGCCCCGCTCTGGAAACACACAATCGGATAACAACAGCCCGCAAAGTGTTGAGGAGAGGCATATATGAAAAAAGACAAACGTCGTTTTACCCTGCTGCTTGTGGATGACGAACCCAATGTTCTTGATGTGCTGAAGAAATCTTTTTTTGAAACCGGGTATCGAATTCTTACGGCTGCACGGGGGGATGAGGCTTTGAAATTGATGTCCGAGCAGCCCGTGGATGTAGCCCTGATCGACTACAAGATGCCTGAAATGGATGGGATGGAACTTTTGGAGCGCATCACCAAAGCCTTTCCCCATGTGATGGTGGTGATGCTCACTGGGTTTGGTGGGGTTAAAGAAGCTGTCTCCGCCATCAAAGCCGGGGCTGTGGATTTTTTGGAAAAACCGTTTGTTGCCGATGCACTCTTGGCACGTATTGCCCATTTTCATAATATCTGGCGCCTTCAGCAGGAGAATCTCTCTTTGAAGGAGCAGGTGGATTTTACCTTTGGCTATGACAAATTGGTGGGGAATGCTTCCAGTATTTTGCGTCTGAAAGAGTTGATTATTCAGATGGCCGGCTCCGATGCCCCCGTGCTTATTGAAGGCGAGACAGGGACGGGCAAAGAGCTTGTGGCACGGGCCATTCATCAGCACAGCGGGCGAAGTGGCGGTTCGTTTGTGCCGGTGGATTGCGCTTCCATCAGTGAAAATGTGATTGAGAGCGAACTGTTTGGGCATGTGAAGGGGGCCTTTACAGGAGCCCACGCCTCCACACCGGGGCTCATCCGCACTGCCGATGGTGGTACCCTTTTTCTGGACGAGTTGGGGGAGCTGCCCCTTGCCATGCAGGCCAAGCTCCTTAGAACCATTCAAGAAGGAGAGGTGCGGCCTGTGGGAAGCAGCCGAACCTGGCCGGTGGATGTGCGGGTGGTTACAGCCACAAACCGGGATATGACACGTGAAGTGGCAGATGGAAATTTTCGAGAAGACCTTTTTTACCGGCTGAACATTCTTGCACTGAAGGTGCCTCCTTTAAGGGAGAGGCTGGAAGACCTTCCCACGTTGGTGCGTCATTTTATTCATAAGTTTCGAACCCGGGATACCGAGGTGGACTCCATTTCGGACACGGCGATGCGCTGTCTGGAAAATCATGAGTGGCCAGGCAACGTTCGCGAGTTGGAGAATGTGATTCGAAGAGCCGTTGCCTTGAGTCGTGGCCATAGCATCACACCCAGAGATCTTCCCGATACCATCTACCGGGTTCCCAATGCTGGAAAGCCAGGCATGCCAGACTCCATGACCCTGGCTTCTTGGGAGGCGGCGGCCATCACCCATGCGCTGGTCTCCTGTGGCAACAATCGCAAACGGGCGGCACAGGCTTTGGAGATTGGAGAGGCCACATTGTATCGCAAGCTCAAAAAGTACAACATCAACGCCTGACGGATGAAATGGGCGAGACGCTTTGCAAGGAGGTCTCATGAATACTTTGCCAAGATTGCCAGTGGTGCTTGTGGTGGATGATAACGAGACGGTTCGGATGGCCTTGGAACGTTGTTTAAAAGGCCTTTGCCATGTTATATCCGCCGCTTCGGCTCAGGAGGGCTTTGAGCTTTTGAGAAGTCAAAAGGTCTCTGTGGTGATCAGCGATTACAAGATGCCAAATATGGATGGGGTGGAGTTTTTACGGCGTGTGAAGATATTAAACCCCGATCAGGTGGTGATTATGATCACTGGGTACGCTGATCTGGAGGTGGTGACCAAGGTGGTCAACAGTGTGGGTATTGAGAAATTTATTGTAAAACCCTGGAATACGCGGGAACTTAAACTTATGGTGGCCAAAACCCTTGCGTTGGTCGAGCGCAGGGAAGCCTTACGAAGTGCCCAGAAGGCGGGAAAAGATGTCACCAAAGGAGAGGTGGATGTTTCGTCGGAGGCCCTTGCCGAATTGGAGAAAGAGTACCCAGGTATCAGCACCGTGGAGAAGGACAAAGACGGAAATATATTAAGTGGCTTTGAGTGATTGTTGTTGGGACGCGTGTTGACGCCAAGATTTCCTATGGCGTAAGCGGACTTTTTGAAGATCCATCAAGATAAAAGGCCGGGGCTTTTTGAAAAGCTTCCGGCTTTTTTACTGCTCCTGCTAAGCCCCATGGGTTTATTTCCCACGCTTCGTTTGAAGCGCCAAAACGAAGCGTGGAGCAATAGAAGCGTTTTTTGTGGAGCTTTTTTCAAAAAAGCGACTCGCCGAAGGCGAGCGCTCGTTGCAAATCAGGAGCTACGCTTGGAAAAGAGGGGTCGAGAGATAACGCTCTCCGGTGCTTGGAAGGATCGCCACCATGCGTTTGCCTCTGTTTTCCGGTCGTTTTGCTGCGGAAAGGGCGGCGTGAATCGCTGCTCCCGAGGATATGCCGGCAAGAATTCCCTCCTGGCTGGCCAGGTTTCGAGCCATGGCAAGGGCCTCTTCTGAAGCCACAGGAATCACCTCATCCACCACGGAAAGATCAAGGGTGTCAGGGATAAACCCGGCCCCAATACCTTGGATTTTATGAAGGCCTGGGCTGCCACCGGAAAGGATGGGAGATTCAGCTGGTTCCACAGCAATGGCTTTAAAGTCTGGGTTGACCGATTTTAAGACCTGGCTGGCCCCGGTGATGGTTCCTCCGGTCCCCACCCCAGAGACGAGGATATCCACCTGACCATCCAGGGCATTGAGGATTTCAGGTGCCGTTGTTTTACGGTGGATATCGGGGTTGGCCATATTTTCAAATTGGTTTGGAAGAAAGGCGTTGTCGCTTTTGGCTACCTTCTCTTGCGCCGCTTCAATGGCACCTTGCATACCCGCAGCCCCAGGGGTGAGAATCAGTTCCGCACCAAAGTGAGCCAGGAGTTTTCGCCTTTCAATGCTCATGGTCTCGGGCATGGTGAGGCAGAGGGAGAGGCCGCGTCTGGCGCAGAGCATGGCAAGGGCAATGCCTGTGTTTCCACTGGTGGGCTCCACAATAAGGGTCTCTTTATTGATGAGTCCGTCACGGACCCCTGCCTCAAGCATGGCAAAACCCAGCCTGTCCTTGACACTGCCGCCGGGGTTGAAGAACTCCAGTTTGGCATAGATCTCCACATCAAGGTCCTGGGTAAGGCGCGAAAGCTTAACCAGAGGCGTGCGCCCAATGGACTGGTCAATGGTTTGGAAACGGTTCATTTTTTCTCTCCTGTTTCTGACTCAAGATAGACAAGGTGGGGCGTCTCAATAAAAACCTTGGTGTCGGGAGGGACGGAGCGGGTGAGCCAGACGTTACCACCGATGGTGCAATTTTTGCCGATGGTGGTATCGCCTCCCAGAATGGTGGCACCGGAGTAGATGATCACATTGTCTTCAATGGTGGGGTGGCGTTTCAGCCCTTTGAGTTGCTCTCCAGCACCGGGAGGCAGTGAGAGGGCACCAACGGTAACGCCCTGGTAGATTCGAACATTTTCTCCGATGATGGTGGTTTCTCCGATAACAACCCCGGTGCCGTGGTCGATGGCAAAATGGCGGCCGATTTGTGCCCCAGGATGGATATCAATGCCGGTGTCGCTGTGGGCAATTTCGGTCATGATACGCGGCAGAATGGGAACCCCCAGCTCATAGAGTCGATGGGCCAGACGGTAGACACTGATGGCGTAGACACCAGGGTAGCTGAAGATGATCTCATCCACGCTGTGGGCCGCTGGATCGCCTTCTCGTGTGGCTCGCACATCATCGGCCAGGGCCCGTTTGATTTCGGGGATGGCTTTGAAGAATTCCAGCGTGGCTTTATGCCCTTCAGTGGCGCAGGCGGTGCAGCTTTTGTTGTAGCGGTAGCAGTCGTGTCGAAACGAGAGCACCACCTGTTCGCTGAGCAGGTCAAAGAGGGTGGTGGTGAGCTGCCCGATGCGGTAGGTGAGATTCAAAGGGTCGATCTTTTTACTGGCAAAGTAACCGGGGAAAAGGAGCTGCATACCAATTTCGATAATCCGTTGTGCTTTTTTTCGTGAGGGGATGGGCTCATAGCCCACATGCTTGAAGCACTGGGTTTCGTTGCAGCTGTCAATGATGGCCTGGGTGATTTCAGGCATAAGCTGGCGGTATTTGGTAAGGGATTCGCTTTCTGAACGGCAACGATCTGCTTCAAAGGATGTATCCATAGGGATGGTGCTCCAGTTGATTCTATGGCTCCGCACTTTTTCGATTAAAGACGAAAGAGGGTGGAGGTGGGGATTTAAAGCATCGCAGTTTTGCGGGAATGCTTTTTTGAGTTTAAGGCTTGGGGATTCTGCCATAAAGGAGGGAGATCCCCTTGATGTGGCATACCACAGTGTGGTAGCTTGGGCAACACTGGAGGAGTAAAGAGTGGAAACCTGCTTGAGGTAACAGCAAAAACGATATGATTTGCTGATATTATCGGAGATTTCATGGACAGTAAAGAGTTTGCACTGATTCGCAAACGGCTTGGAAAAACCCAGAAAGAGGTGTCGGAAGTGCTGGGGACGTCGGTGAAGGCGATCCACAGCTATGAGCAAGGGTGGCGTTCTGTTCCCGCCCATGTGGAGCGCCAGCTTCTCTTTCTTCTGGCCAGAAGACGTGGCAACACGCCTCAGGCGTGCTGGATCGTTCAGGGGTGCAAGCCGGAACGGAAGAGGAGGTGTCCTGCCTGGGAATTCCAGGCGGGCGATATGTGCTGGTTTATCTCCGGGACTCTCTGCGATGACGAGGGGGCCGTGGCCTGGGACGAAAAGATGAAGCGGTGCAGGCAGTGCGCCGTTCTCGATTTTGAAAACCTTCTTAAAATGTGAGACTTTCTTTATGAACGATGCAGACTCCCAAAAATGGGGTTTTTCCACTCGTGTGATTCACAGCGCTCAGGATACAGAAAACTGGCAGGGCGCTACCCTTCCTCCTCTTTACCAAAATGCTTCCCATAGACACCCCACGGCGGAGAGTCTTTCCGATGCTTTTTCCGGTAAAGGAGGGCACATCTACGGGCGCCTGGCCAACCCCACCAACGGAGCGCTTGAGGCCAAACTGGCAGAGCTTGAACAGGGCAAGGGTGCTGTGGTGATGGCCTCGGGCATGGCGGCGGTGAGCAACACCTGTATGGCTCTTCTTCGGGCAGGAGATGAATTTGTCTCTGGCCGTTCTCTTTTTATGTCCACCTGGCTGCTCTTTACCCAGATTTTTAAAAAGTACAATATCACGGCACACCTTGTGGACCCCACGGATTTGACAGCGGTGTCTTCTGCTGTCACCGAAAAGACCCGTTTTATCTATCTGGAGACCATTGGCAATCCGGCCATGGATGTGCCGGACATTGCAGGGCTTGCGAAACTGGCACACAATCACGGGTTGCCTCTGGTGGTCGACAACACTTTGGGGACCCCTTATCTGGTGAATCCCATCTCCCTTGGAGCCGATGTGGTGATCCATTCAACTACCAAGTACATCAGTGGCCATGGCAACGCCACCGGTGGTGTGGTGGTGGATGGCGGGCACTTTGATTGGTCTTCGGGACGATTCGATGATTTTTCCCCGTTTGTGGACCGCAAAGGCGAGCTGGCCCTTCTGGATCGCATCTGGCGGGAACACCACATCAACCACGGCACCACCCAGTCTCCCATGAACAGCTACCTCACCATGGTGGGGCTTGATACTTTGGCCCTTCGCATGGAGAGGCACCTTGAAAATGCTCGAAAGGTGGCTGAATTTTTAAATCAGCATCCCAAGGTAAGCTGGGTGAATTTTCCCGGGCTCGATGGGCATGCCGGAAAAACGGTTGCAGAGAGACAGTTTGAAGGCAAGGGCTATGGGGCCATGTTCACCTTTGGGCTGAAAGATGAGAGAGCCTGCAAAGAGGCCATCAACCGTCTTCAGATGATTTATCATTTGGCCAATATCGGGGATTGCAAAAGCCTGATTATTCATCCGGCCTCCACACAATACGTCTCATTTGATCCCCAAACCAAAGAGCATTTAGGCATCCATACGGATATGCTGCGACTCTCGGTGGGCATCGAAGATGCAGACGACATCATGGCCGATCTCGATCAAGCCATAAGCTGAGAGATCAAAGGGGGGAGGCATGAGATGAAACTGGTTGAGAAAAAACAGCATGTGCTGGATGGGCCGGTGACACTGGAGAGTGGAGAGCACCTTTCTGAAGTCACGGTGGCGTATGAGACCTGGGGAGAGCTGAACAAAGAGAAGAACAACGCCATTCTTGTCTGCCATGCGCTGACAGGAGATTCCCACGCGGCCGGACGCTACAGCAAAGATGATCTTAAACCGGGGTGGTGGGACACCATGATCGGCCCGGGTAAGGGGCTTGATACCGATAAGTTTTTTGTGATCTGTTCAAATATATTGGGCGGATGCATGGGGTCCACAGGGCCTTCATCCATCGATCCGGCAACCGGAAAACCATATGGCAGTGATTTTCCGGTGGTGACCATTCACGATATGGTGCAGGTGCAAGCCCGGCTTCTGGACTTGCTGGGGATTGAAAAGCTTCATTGCGTTGTTGGTGGCTCGTTGGGGGGCATGCAGGTGCTCTCCTGGTGCAAAAACTATCCTGAACGGGTTGGCTCTGGGGTGGTCCTTGCCAGCACCATGCGCCACACAGCGCTCTCCATCGCCTTTAATGAGGTGGCCAGGCAATCCATTGTTTCAGACCCCAACTGGCAAGGTGGCCATTACTACGGTAAAACGCGTCCAGACATCGGGCTTTCGGTGGCTCGAATGATTGGGCATATCACCTATCTTTCGGATGAGGCCATGCACCAAAAGTTTGGGCGGCGTCTTCAGAATGGCAGCACCTTCTCCTTTGATTTTGATGCGGAGTTTCAGGTGGAGAGTTATCTGCACTATCAGGGGGCCAAATTTGTGGATCGTTTTGACGCCAACTCCCTTCTCTATGTCACCAAGGCGGCGGACTATTTTGATATCAAAGAGGGGTTTAACGAAAACGGGGCCCTTACCCGTCTTGCAGAGCAGAAAAGCCCTTTTTTGATTGTCTCTTACACATCGGACTGGCTCTACCCCACCTATCAGAATCGTGAGATTGTCAGTGTTTTTAAACGCCATGGGTTGGATGTGAGTTTTTGTGAAATTGAGGCGAGTTGCGGTCACGACGCATTTTTGTTGCCCAGTGAGCGCCTCACCTCTCTGCTCACCGGTTTTCTGGGAAAGGGAGCGTAGATGAGATCTCAAGAGACCATACGCTTTGACCTTTCTATCATTGAGTCCTGGATTGATGATGGAGCCAAGGTTTTGGGCTTGGGATGTGGGGATGGTGAGCTGCTCCATGCGCTGAAACATCGAAAAAAAGTAGTGGAGACCGGAATCGAACAGGATGAGGCTCTTGTGGCCCGGTGCATTGAGCGGGGCCTTTCGGTGATCCAAGGGGATATCAACACCGAAGTAAAAGACTACCCCGACGGTTTTTTTGACTACGTGATCTGCAGCCAAACCCTTCAGCAGGTCTACACCCCTGACTATTTAATCTCCGAGATGCTTCGGATTGGCAAAAAAGTGGTGGTTTCGTTTCCCAACTTTTGCCACTGGCGTATTCGTCTTCAGATGCTTGTTTCAGGCCATGCCCCCAAAACCCGTGAGCTGCCTTACGAATGGTATGACACGCCCAATATCAGGGTGCTTTCACTTAAAGATTTTAGAGTCTTTGCTCGTCAAATGGGTTTTGCCATCGTAAAAGAGGTGGCCATCAGGTCCCGGGATATTCGAACGTCGGGCCAGAGGGTTTTTCTTTTTTCCAATTTGAGGGCAACCTATGGTATCTGCTTGATTTCACGGAAGTGAGGTGGATGAAGGAGAGGTGCCACAGCGAGATTTCTTTGGTACAATAGCAGGAGAGTTGGCCACTGTTTCAGAACGTTCTCGGATCCTGATGCGGGGAATCCATGAAGAAGCTTGTGCCTTACATTATTGTTTTAGCATCAGGCTGCATCGGGTTGCTTCACTTTGTGACCCCTGGCCATGACATGTTTCTTCACGACACCTGGAGACGCCTCAGCTACTTTCCCATCGCCTTGGGCGCGCTGCTCTATGGTCTCAAAGGTGGATTGTGGATGGCCCTTTTAAATTCCATCGCTTTTATTCCCCACCTGCTTCTCTTTATTGGAAAAAATCCGTCCACCTATCGCAGTGAGCTGACAGAAGTGATTCTCTATTTTGCCACCGGCGCTCTGGTGGGCACCCTTGCCGGACGTGAGAAGCGCCTTTCCAAGAAGTACCAAGCGGTTTCTCTGGAGCTTGAGTCCACCCTTTCGCGACTCAAGGAGGAAGCCAAAACCCTTTTTAAACTGGAAGAGCAGCTGCGCATGAGTCAGAAACGGGCGGTGGCTTGTGAGCTCTCCACCTCCCTTGCCCATGAAATTAAAAATCCTCTGGGAGCCATCCGCGGAGCCGCAGAGATCATCGAAGACGAAACCAAAGGTTCCGGACAGTCCAGTCGTTTTGCCGGAATTTTGATCAAAGAGACCGAGCGCCTTGATCGAACCCTTTCTGGAATGCTCTCCATGGCTTCTGAGGGTGGCGATGCAGAAGATGAGCTGGCCCCCTTAAAACAGGTGGTGAATCATGTGGTGGATACAATGGAGATCCGTACGGTGAGCCGTGAGATTTCGCTTCTTTTGTTTTGCAATGCAGATGCTGGCACCATGCGGATTTCGGGAGAGAAGGTTTCGCAGGTTTTGGTAAATCTTATCTTAAATGCCGTGGAGGCGGTGGGCTCTGGTGGAACCATTGAGGTGAGAGCTGAGTGTGTTGACGCCGAGGTTCGTGTTTCGGTGGCAGACAATGGGCCGGGGATTCCAGAGGATCTGGCCTCTCGTCTTTTTGAACCCTTTGTTTCTGGGCGTGAGGGCGGTTCTGGATTGGGGCTCTCCATTTCAAAACGTATTGCCGAAGGGCTGGGAGGACACCTTGCCGTTACCCCCAGGCCAGGAGGAGGTACGGTTTTTACCCTTGGCCTCCCTTATAGTGAAACGTGAAAGGTTTAACGTGACCCATCAGATTCTTTTGATAGACGATGATGAGAGCCTTTTGACGGTAACCGCACACAACCTTGTGACCGGCGGTTTTCAAGTGCTGGAGGCACAGAGCGGTGAAGAGGGGCTTTTGCTTTTCGATGCCCACAGACCAGAGCTGGTGGTGACAGACATTCGGCTCTCGGGCATGGACGGGCTTCAGGTTCTGGAGGCGGTGAAGAGGAAAAATACTGACACGCCGGTGATTGTGATCACCGCCCATGGCTCCATTGAGCTGGCGGTGGAGGCCATGGCCCGGGGGGCCTTTACCTTTATCACCAAGCCATTCAGCCGAAAGGCCCTTCGACTCTCCTGCCGCAAGGCCCTTGAAATGGTTCAGTTAAGGCGTGAGAACCGCCAACTGACCCGAGAGCTTGAAACCCTTCGGGGCGATGGCCCTGTGATCGTCTCCGATGTGATGAAACGGTTGATGGAAGGGGCGCTTCGGGTGGCCCAGAGTGATGCTCCGGTTTTAATCACCGGCGAGTCGGGAACGGGCAAAGAGGTGGTGGCCCGGTTGATTCACCAAAAGAGTTTGCGGGCAGCCGGGCCCATGGTGACGGTCAATTGTGCCGCCATTCCCGAGACCCTTGTGGAGAGCGAGTTGTTCGGGCATGTGAAAGGAGCCTTTACCGGGGCGGTATCAGATCAGCCCGGAAAGTTTCGGGCCGCAGAAGGGGGGACGCTTTTTTTAGATGAGATCGGGGACCTTCCTCTGGCGGCCCAGGCAAAGCTTTTGCGCGCCATTCAAGAAGGAGAGGTGGAGCCGGTGGGCAGCCACAAGACCGTCTCATGCGATATTCGGTTGATCACCGCCACCCACAGAGATTTGCCGGAGCGCATCAAAGAGGGCTCTTTTCGAGAAGATTTGTACTACCGGGTGGGCGTGGTGCCCCTTCACATTCCCCCTTTAAGGGAGAGACGTGAGGACATTCTTCCCCTGGGGCTTCACTTTCTGGAGATGCATGGGCGTCAGCATGGGCGTCAGTTTCACCTCTCTATAGAGGCTGAAAAGCGTCTTTTGAGGCACCCTTGGCCTGGAAATATTCGTGAGCTGAAAAATGCGGTGGAGCGCTGTGCCATTTTATCCCCCACCGATGTGATCGAAGGCTCGCAGCTGGCGCTGGAGGGGAGGGAGGCCGAAGCAAAGCCAGGTGGCTTTTGTCTGCCACAAGAGGGGCTGAATCTTCCGGAGTTGGAAAAAGATCTCATCCGGCAGGCTCTGGAGCGTTCCGGAGGGAATCGCTCCAAAGCGGCAAGACTTCTGGGCATCGCCCGTCATGTGCTGATCTACCGTCTTGAAAAGTACGGCATCTGAATCAGAAAAGCCCGGAGAGCGACTGAATCAGACCGGCCTGAAGCTCGGGCAGGGCCTCTTCAAAAGAGAGGTTGACCTTATTGGCTCGTGAGACGATGCGGGTCTGGTAGGTTTTTCTCTTCAGGGTCTCCTGGAAATGTTGGGTGGTGACGCCGCGCGTTCCCTGTCGCAGCTTTTGGGAGCCCTTTGTGGTCACGGCAGCCCGGCTCTTTTCAGAAATCTGAATATCTGTGGTCAGGGTGTAAGTGATATCCTTGACAAAAGCGCTGCTTAAAAAATCGGCAGCACCGCCCACAATGGCTCCTGCGGCGGCCGCTTCACTGCTGTCACCGATGGCAGCCCCTGCCAGCCCGCCAATAATGGCCGATCCAAACCCGGAGGCCACGGCTTCATCGGCTGAGGTCTCATCATTTTTTCCCGCCTGAAGAATATTGACCTGAAGAATATACTGGGCCTCATCCGGCTCCTGGGTGATGGTGTACCCCTTTGCCCGTAACTGCTTGCGGATGGGGTCTGTGAGCTGGATTCCCTGCTTGTCCGAGGTGTTTCGAATTTGAAGGAAAACGCTTTTTAAAGAGGGGCCGACCGGCTCCAGGAAGATGGTATCGGACATCTGAGTTTCCACGGCCAGATCCCGTTTTTCAATGGCCACCTGAAGGGCCGTGCAGCCGAAGAGGGTCATGATCAAAAGAGAGAGAAGTGCCGCCTTAAAAGACGATTGAAGTCGGTTTCGCATAGGATCCTCCTTAGGGCCATACCCTAAAAATTGATGATACATGGAGATTTTTTTGTAGCCATTGAGCTATGTGATGGCCCCAAAACGGGGGGCAACAGAGACGTTTTTGCGGAGAGTCATTTTAAAAAAATGACCTGGCAAACGTTTGCAATGCCTTTAGTTTATGGGGACAGGAGGATCAGGGCAAGATTGAAAGATGTTCCCTCAAGAGTATCAATGTGTTTTTCCGGAAAAGTGGCCTTTGGTGGGAATACCATTTAGAAGATACGAAATGGCGGTGTGACCCTCTTAAAACCCTTCGTGCATGTGTCGAGAGAGGATCTCATTTTGGTGGTCCCGGTCCAGGTCCACAAAATAGTCGCTGTAACCGGCCACGCGTACCAGAAGGTTTCGGTGGTTTTCCGGGTCTTTTTGGGCGGCTTCAAGGGTTTTGGTATCCACCACGTTAAACTGAATATGGTGGCCTCCCATGGCAAAGTAGGTTCTGACCATGGCGATGAGCTTGTCCCGGTCCTCTTCCGAGCTCAGAAGCCGGGGCATGAGGCGCATGTTTAAAAGGGTCCCCCCTGATTTGACCTGATCCATTTTGGAGAGGCTTTTCACAACGGCCGTGGGTCCGTTTCGGTCTGCCCCTTGCGAGGGCGAGGTGCCGTCGGACTCAGGCTCTCCTGCCAATCTGCCGTTGGGGGTGGCCCCCAGCACCTTGCCGAAGTAGACGTGGCAGGTGGTGGAGAGCATGTTGAGGTGGTATTTTCCGCCTTTGGTGTTGGGCCTGCCGTCGATGGCGTTAAAAAGAGAGGCGTAGATGCGCTGCATGAGTGCATCGGCCCGATCGTCGTCGTTTCCAAAGAGAGGGGTTTTGTTTTTAAGGGTGAGCCGCAGGGCCTCTTCTCCCTTAAAGTTGGTGTTTAAAAGGGAGACGAGCTTTGAAAGAGAGAGTTTTCTCTTTTCAAAGACGTGGGTCGAGATGGCTGAAAAGCTGTCGGTTACCGTGCCGATGCCGCAGCACTGAATATAGGTGGTGTTGTAGCGAGGGCCACCGTTGTAGTAGTCCATTCCCTTTTCGATGCAGCCTTCAATAAAGCAGGAGAGAAAGGGAGCCGGCGTCTGCTCGGCATACATGCGCTCGATGAGGTTGTTGACCTTCACCTTGGTCTCCACCACGCCGCGGAGCTGGATTTCAAAGGCGTGGTAGAGGGCTTCAAAGGTTTTAAGTGATGAGGGCTCACCTGTTTGAGCTCCGACCCATGCACCGGTGCGCGGATCTTTTCCGTTGTTTAAGGCGATCTCCAGAATTTTGGGGACATTTAAATAGCCGGTGAGAACGTAGGCCTCTTTTCCAAACGCCCCGGTCTCAATGCAGCCACTGGTGCCCCCCTCCCGCGCATCTTCCACGGTTTTCCCCGCTCGAACCTGCTCCATCACCACCGCCTCGGTATTAAAAAGCGAGGGGTACCCCAGCCCCTTTCGAATCACCCGTACGGCGGCGCGCATCACCCGTTTGGGAGTGAGCGGGCTCACCTGAACATTGCACTGGGGCTGAAGCAGCTGCATGTCGCCGGCCACCTCCAAAAGAAGAAGGGAGACCTCCGAAGATCCATCCCACCCTTTCCGGGTGACCCCGCCGATGTTGATGTTGGTAAAGTCGTTGTAGGTGCCGCTCTCTTTGGCGGTGACCCCCACTTTTGGTGGAGCCGGTTGGTTGTTGAACTTGATCCAGAAACAGGCGAGAAGCTCTTTGGCTTCGTCGCGGGTCAGCGTGCCTTCGCCTATCTCTCTGTTGTAAAAAGGAGCCAGGTGCTGGTCGAGGTGACCGGGGCTCATGGCGTCCCACCCGTTGAGTTCGGTGGTGGTGCCAAGGTGAACAAACCAGTACATCTGAAGGGCTTCGTGGAATGTTGCAGGGGCCTGTGCCGGTATCTTTCGACAGATCGTGGCGATCTTTCGAAGCTCTGCACGCCTTTGGGCATCTTCGGTCTCATTGGCCCTCTCCTCGGCCAGTTCGGCATGGCGCTCGGCAAAGACAATGGCCCCTTTGCAGGCGATGGCCATGGCGTGAAGCTGTTGGGCTTTTTGGGCGGCCTGTGGGTCGTTGAGGTGGTCGAGGCTTTGAAGGCCGGCTTCTGTTTCACCGATGATCTCAAGGAGCCCTTTTTGATAGATGAGGCCATCAAGGGCCGTGTGGCCGGGGGCTCTCTGCTCCATGAACTCGGTAAAGAGACCGGCCTCATAGGCTTTTGTCCACGCCTCAGGCAGATTGGAAAAGAGGCGATCCCGCATGGATCGGCCTCTCCAGTAGGGGATCACTTCGTCTTGGTACCGCTTAATCTCCTCTTCGGTGATGGTGTATCGGGCCATGGGGCGCTGGTTTAAAATGCGAAGGTCGTGAGCCGAGTGGCAGGTGAGCTCTGGAAAGGTAGGAACGGCTTTGGGAGAGGGCCCTTTTTCACCGACAATCAACTCTCCGTCACCCAGGTGGATTCTTTTTTTAGCGCAGAGCTCAAAAAAAGTTTTGGCCCGCATCACAGGGGTACTGTGTTTACCGGCCTCCCGT
>JAKSCC010000285.1 GCA_022360815.1 Desulfobacterales bacterium | reverse complement strand
CTCAAGCCACTACAACCCTGAAAATCGTACTGTTTCTATAGAAGCTCGGTTTGCCGGACGTAAAACCCTCGCCGCTGTGGTGGTGGCGGCCCATGAGGTTTCCCATGCCATTCAACATGCCCATGAGGAGGTCGCATTTCAGGCACGCATGCGACTGGTGCAATGGGCTCAGTCTCTGGAGCGTGTCGGGTATCTGGTCTTTATCGTTCTCCCCTTGATGACGGCTCTTTTTCGTCTTCCCGCTCTGGCGGGACTCACGATTGTGGCCGCCGTCGCAATTCTTATAACCCCTCTTGCGGTTCATCTCATCACTCTGCCCGTGGAGTGGGATGCCAGTTTCAACAAAGCCCTTCCCCTTCTTCTTTCCGGCCCGTTTATTCCCGAGGAGGATCTGCCTTCAGCACGGCAGATCCTTTTGGCCTGTTCCCTGACCTATGTGGCAGCTGCCCTGGCAGGATTTTTTAACGTGTGGCGGTGGCTTAAGGTGCTGAAAAGATAGCGTCGGTAAGAGAGAGCTTGACGTCGCGTCTTTTAAGTATTACTGATTTTTTTTGTTGAAACTAAAACACGCACACAGGATTGAATCATGGGAACGACCAAACTGATTTTGCCGGTAAAGGGGATGCACTGCGTGAATTGTGCAAAAGGGGTGGAAAGGGCCGTTTCGGCCTTGCCCGAGGTGGCGGATGCTTCGGTGAATATTGCCGCAGAAGAGGTGAAGGTGATGGCCTCTTTTGGCCAGGATCTTTCGGGGCCAGCCATCGTGGAGGCCATTTCAGGCGCGGGCTTTGAGGTGCCCTTGGCTTCGGTCTCCCTCTCTCTTTCTGGCATGAGTTGTGTCAACTGCGCTGCCAATATTGAAAAAACCTTAAGCCTTGTGAGAGGCGTGGTTTCGGCATCGGTGAATTTTGCTGCCGAAACAGCCCAAGTGCAGTTTGTACCGGAACAGGCCTCGGCTGGCGCACTGGTCTCTGCAGTGGAGAAGGCCGGCTTTCATGCCCAGGTGGATACGGGTACCATGGCCGACACCGGCTCGGAGGCCGAAGCGGCCCATGCCCGTGATCAGCGTCTGAAGTTTTATGTGGGGCTTGCTTTGGCGATTCCTCTCTTTTTGCTGAGCATGAGTCGCGATTTTTCGCTTGTGGGGGCCTGGAGCCACGCTACCTGGGTGAACTGGTTTTTCTTTGCTCTGGCCACTCCGGTGCAGTTTTACACGGGAATGGACTACTACAAGGGGGGCTGGGCCAGCATCAAAGCGGGGAGCGCCAACATGGATGTGCTGGTGGCTTTGGGCTCTTCCGTGGCCTACCTCTATTCTGTTGTGATTCTTTTTTTTCCTGCCGCAGGAGACCATGTCTATTTTGAGACATCGGCTTTGATCATCACCTTAATCAAGCTGGGAAAAATGCTGGAGGCGGATACCAAAAAGCGCACCGGTGCCGCCATTCGAAACCTGATGGCCCTAAGGCCCGACACCGCTTTGCGGGTTAACTGTGAGGGCGTTGAAGAGGAGGTCCCCCTGGATGAGGTGGTCAAGGGCGATACCTTGGCTGTCAAACCTGGCGGTTCCATTCCCGTGGATGGCGTGGTGATTACAGGCCGCTCGTCGGTGGACGAGTCCATGCTGACGGGAGAGTATCTTCCAGTGGACAAAGGAGAGGGCGATGAAGTGACCGGAGGCACCCTTACTATAGATGGTGCGTTTCACATGAGAGCGGAAAAGGTGGGGGCTGAAACCGCGCTTGCCCACATCATCAACCTGGTGAAAGAAGCCCAGGGGTCCAAGGCCCCAATTCAGCAGCTGGCTGATAAGGTGGCGGCGGTCTTTGTTCCCGGGGTCATCGCCATTGCCTTGATTACCTTTGTGGCGTGGTTTTTTATTTCGGGCGAGTTCTCCACGGCCATTATTCGTATGGTGGCCGTATTGGTAATTGCTTGCCCTTGCGCTTTGGGTCTTGCCACTCCGACGGCTGTGATGGCGGGCACGGGCCGAGGTGCTGAAAAGGGGATTCTCTTTAAAAGCAGCGAAGCGTTGGAGCGGTGCGCCGATCTCTCTTCCGTGATTTTGGATAAAACCGGAACCCTCACCGAAGGCCATCCCAAAGTGACCCATGCGGTCCCCATGAATGGGGAGACCGAGTCGACTCTGGTGCGTCTGGCTGCAGCCCTTGAGGAGCCATCCGAGCACCCCGTGGGCAAAGCGATTGTGGCTTATGCCGAGTCGGTGGGCAATGCGAGGAGCAAGGCCCAGGAGTTTAAGAGTCACGGAGGCCAGGGCGTTGAAGGCGTGGTGGATGGAGAAAAGGTAAGGGTTGGTAAACCCTCATGGCTTCGTGCAGAAGGCGTTGTCTTTGAGCATGAAACAGAGGTGCTGAACTCACTGGAGTCTCAAGGACATACCACGGTTGCCGTAGAGTGCGACGGGGTTATCATAGGGCTTCTTGCGGTTACCGATACCCTGAAGCCCGATTCTGTTGGTGCTGTCAAAGCCCTTGGCCGAATGGGGCTTGAAGTGGTGATGCTGACCGGAGACAATGCCGCCAGCGCCAAGGTGATGGCCGATGCCGCCGGTATCAAGACTGTGGTTGCCGATGTTTTACCCCACCAAAAGAGCGAAAAAATACTCGCGCTTCAGAAAAAAGAAAAAATCGCCATGGTGGGAGATGGTATCAACGACGCACCCGCCCTTGCCAGAGCCGATGTGGGCCTTGCCATTGGCACGGGAACCGATGTGGCCATGGAGACGGCCGATGTGGTTCTGGCATCCGGCTCTCTGAGCGGGGTTCCCGAAGCGATTTCGTTGGGACGGGCCACGGTTCGGACCATTCGTCAGAATCTTTTCTGGGCCTTTTTCTACAATCTGGCCCTTATTCCCGTGGCGGCAGGGCTCTGGCATGGGGTTACCGCCCTTCCCATGATGCTGAGGGAGCTTCACCCCATTTTGGCTGCCGCTGCTATGAGTTTTTCCAGCATTACCGTGGTTACCAACAGCCTGCGGCTCTACAAACGCAAGTAGAGGATTTGGCCTTGGCCACTCTGCCAAGGGCCAAAAACGCGACTCGCCACAGGCGTGCTGAATCGTTTACGATCAGGCAAAAGGGGGAGCGGATGACGGTGAAAATGACACCCAAACAGCATGAGTGGCTGAGCCATGAAGTCCGGCGCTGGCAAGATGAAGGGATCGTCTCGGGGAATCAGGCCGAGGCGATTCGGGGTCTTTACGACTCGAAAAATGAGATCATGCTTCGGCAGAGTCGCAAAACCCTTACGGTTTTGATGGGGCTTTCGGCTCTTCTGGTTGGCCTTGCTGCCCTTCTTTTGGTTGGCTACAATTGGGATGCCATGCCTCGTCCGTTTAAGTTGGCGATCATTTTTTCGGTGGTGGGCATCACCCATGGCTTCTCGCTTTACCTGTTTCGAAAAGAACGCTCTCTTCTGGCCGAAGTCGGCTTTTTTTTAGGCTCGCTCTTTTACGGAACAGGCATCTGGCAGGTGGCTCAGATTTTTCATATCGATGCCCACTATCCCGACGGTGTCTATTGGTGGGCCTTGGGCACCCTTCCTTTTGCCCTTTTGCTGGAGAGTCGGTTGATACACACCCTTCTCTGCGCTCTCCTTGCGCTTTGGGCTGGCCTTGAAATGTTTGAGTTTAATCACCTGACCCTCTTTTTCGGAATCCCGTCGGCTTGCTGGAGCCTTCCCCTTCTCTCTCTTCCGGGCATGGTGATGGGATATCGCAGGAAGAGCCCCTATCTGGTGACGCTCTACGCTCTTTTGCTTGGCTGGTGGCTCTCACTTCAGGCATTGGTCTGGCAGTGGGAAGAGATGAGCCTCTTCTATTTTGGTTTTTTGGGGATACTCTATCTCCTTGTGGGCCAGCTCCATGGCCGAGGCCACCCTTTTTCATCCGCCTATACCGCTTTGGGGCTTCTTTTTTTCTGCACGATACTGATCCCTTTAACCTACCACAGCATCAACAGCGATTTTTTGGAGAGAACCCACACCCCTGAAGGCATTGCCATCTCTTTTATTATGGTGGTGGCTTTTTTGGGCTATGGGGGCATTGGGTGGGGCTGGCTAAGGCGGCGCGATTTGGATCCATACGCCCTTTCTATGTTTGCCATGATACTTTTTTTGACTCTCATAGCTTCTTTTGGGGCAAACTGGGGTGTGGAGAATCTGGCTCTATTGCCGACGGTTCTGGCCAATATCGCCATGGTGGTGAGTGCCCTTTTTTTGATGTTTGCTGGGCTTCACCATGACAAGGGCAGGCCCTTTGCCATGGGAGTTCTCTATTTTTTACTCTGGGCAGTGCTTCGCTACTTCGATCTTTTTGGTGATTTTGGCGGCATGCCTGGTGCAGCAGCTATGTTTTTTCTTTGCGGCGTTGTGCTTTTTTATGTGGCTCAGTACTGGCGAAGGCGAAAGGAGGCGATCCATGGAAAAAGTTGCTGAATCGGGGGTGCGCTGGAAGTACCGGCTAATTGCTGGGGCTGTTGCTCTTCAGCTTTTTGTGCTTGTGGCCATGATTTTGCTGAGATTGACTCCCTTAATCTGGGGAACCACCGTGACTTTTCCGGTTCGCCCTGTGGACCCGCGCTCTTTGTTCCGCGGTGACTATGTGATTCTTGAGTACCCCTTTACCCAGTATCCTGAAGGGAAGATTGTGGGGCTGAAGGAGGCGAGGGGGGGCAAGAGAGAGGGCCGAATTGTCTATGCCGTGTTGGAGCCGGATGCAAATGGGCCACTTTGGCATGCTACAGAGCTTACCACCTACAAACCCCAAAAAGGTCTCTATCTGAAAGGGCATATGAAGAAGTATGGTCGCCTTCACTTTGGTATCGAAGCCTGGTTTGTTGAAGAGGGACGTGGCCATATTTTGGAAGAGGCCATTCAAAAAGGTGAGGTGGTGGCGGAGGTGGCTGTGAGCCCTGGTGGCAAGGGGGCTCTTCGGCGAGTTTACCGCAAAAAAGGTCAAAAACAGTTGCCCTAAATTTTCTTGTGCATGTCAAAACAGAGGTGCAAGATGAACCCTTAGAGTTTGATTGACACCCTTTTTTGGGGTGTTGTATTATTGGCTATTCTTTTGAAAAAGGCGCTTTCAGCAATTCTCTATATCTTTATGGGGTGGCGGTGTTGCGCTTTTTTAACCAGCCCTTACCCTTCCTCACTTCATCTTCACCCTTCACAATTGGCGATTCAGAAAACCAAGAAATCTGAATGATCGAGGCACGATAGGGCGGCTGCCTTTTGGTGTTTCAGCCGCCAATGATTGGATACCCTTAACGGCAATGGGAATTTCCCAGAAGGAGTTTTTCCATGAAACGTTGGATCTTATCTCTTTTTTTGATGGCCACCATGGTGGTGGGTGCGGCCTGTAACAATTCGAGCAGCAGCTCAAATAAGCTTAGCGGTACTGCGGCTGCAGGAGCCGCCGTGACGGGAACCATCACCGTGGCAGGCTCCGGTGGTAACACCGTGGGGCCATTTACATTGGGCGATGGTGGCACTTTTTCTGTGGATGTAAGCACCCTGACGCCGCCCTTGATGGTTGAGGTTGAAGGCACAGCCAATGGCCAGAATGTCCATTTTTTTGTGGCGGCCACAGAGACCGGCCGGCTGAATGTGACCCCCATGACCCATGCGGCCACGCGCATGGCCATGGGAGAAGATGTGACGAGCGTTACTCAGACCATTCCAGCAGGTATTGATGTGGAGGCCGTTACCCTGAAGATTGCCCAGGCGGTTCAGCCTATTCTGGAACAGTTGGGGATCAGCACCAGCGTGGACCTTCTTCACGGGGTGTTTGAGGCCAACGGAGTGGGCATCGATGAGCTCATGGACCTGGTGGGGTTTGAGGTGGATGCCAGCGGAAACATTATCATCAACAATCGGGGAGCCCAAGGATCCCCGGCAGAGATGGGGCGGATACCCATCAATGACGGTGAGATAATCAAACCCACGGAAGCCGAGCTGGAGGCCTTTGTGACAAGCCGGGCTGTTTTTAGCAGGGCTCGGGCATTGGCCACTGCCATTGAGACTCTTTTTCCGGAAGGTCAGGGGTATCCTGCCGCTGCAGCAACCCAGCAGGCACTGGGGAGTTTTGTCTCCACCACGTTTCTGGAGTATGGCAGGGCTTTTGATACCACCAAAACCCTTTGGGAAAGTGCGAACGCCACCGGCCCCAAGCCCGGGGTGGAGGTGCTGAGTATCGGTCTTCTTCGGCCCATGGATCTGGACGCCCTTCACAACTCATTTCCTGTGGATTTACGCGGCCAGGAGATTCCTGAGGGGTACGACAGAGGCATTTGGGTCACCATGCTGATGCGAAACGGCTCCACTGTCCAAGAGTATATTTTTGGATTTGTGCGCCAGAGCAGCAACTCCGGCAATGTGGCCGCCAACTGGAAGTGGAATGGTAACGGCGTTCCCTTTGAATTTGGAGGCGATATTCGGCCCGAAACAGTGAAGCGCATCGCCGGAAGTGCTGGAGAGGCAACCTACTCCTCAGGTTTTACTATTCATTTGGAAAACTATCAGGCGGGTACCATTGGTTCTAAGAATATAGCCGCGGTTTATGTTTTCAACGATCTTTTTCCCGAGCATACCATTGATGACGTGACGGTGAATTGCATCAAGCTTGCGCCCAAGAGCGGTGACCCCACCGCCCCATGGGAGATCATCACCTCAGACTCCGACGCCAATACCCCATCGGCCGATGTGAACGATGGGAATCGTTATGTGAAGGCCTTTAGCGAGACAGAGGCCCAGCGGTTTTCTCCCGAGGCCTTTTTTGTGGCGGTGAACAGTTCAGACACAGAAATTTTGGGATGGCCGGGGTTTGTGACTCACCTGCCCGTTCCTGTGGCTGTGGTTCAGGAGGCTTCGGCCCAGCACTTTGCCTCAATCAATGTGCTGGGAACCACCGCTGTGGCAAATGCTTTGGCTGGCACGCTTTTGGGGGGTAACCCTGCAGAGCTTGCGGTGGACTGGACCAACCCAAGCGACACGAAACTGCGGGCGGTAGAGGCTGCGGCGTTTTTTACCGGTCAAACCGGCCCGAGGTTTTCTCTTGCACCCAACCCCAATCCGCTGTCTACGGCTGGAGAGTGGCACTCGGCTGGACTGGATCTTTCTGATGTGACAACCACGAGCTCCACGGGGCTTGCCATTCG
>JAKSCC010000084.1 GCA_022360815.1 Desulfobacterales bacterium | reverse complement strand
GTGAACTGGGTCACCTTGTGCCCGAGGTTTCGGGCCACGGCCAGGGCTTTTAAAAAGACCTCTGGCATGATGACAGCACTGCCGAAGTTCAGGACCACCCCCCCATCGCCCAGTTGGGAGACGGTGTGGGCAAAGATGCGAAAATCCCTTAAAGAGGCCTGACCAATGGCTCCTCCGTCGGCGCTGGGGTGCTGGTGCACAATGTCCGTTCCCATGGCCACATGAAGGGTGTAGGGGACGTGAAGGGTGTAGGCCTGGGCCAGAAGGGCGCGGTTGCAGTGGGGGGCATCTTCCTCGATGAGCATGGCGCCCACAGTCTCGCCAAAGCCTTGGGTGCCCGATGCCGCGCGCTTGGCAGCACCGTTGACCAGAGCGGCCGTGTCTGCGGCCATGCCAAAGGAGCCGTCTTCAAGCTGTACCCCCACATCTTCAGAGGTGTGACCAAAGCGGGCCAGCTCCGTGTCGTGGATGCCTGCCGCTCCGTTGGAGCCGAAGTGGGTAATAAAGCCCTGCCGGGCGAGGTCGGCCAGAATGGGGGAGCATCCGGTTTTGATGACATGCCCGCCGATCATGGCGATGACGGGTTTGCCCCTCTTTTTGGCGTGTACCACAGCACGTGCCACGGCCAGAAGGTCCTGGGCCTTTAAGATGGCAGGCAGGCCCTTGAAAAAATCAGCCATGGTCTGCCCCTTTTGGGGCGGTACCCCTTCAAGGGAGGTGGTCACCTTGGAGGCACGCTGGGTGGCAGAGTAGGTGCGGACGTTTTCTATATCTATCTCTTTGTATCGGCTCATGGTCTCTATAGGGGTGTAAAGTTTTCGAGGTCTCTGGTATGGATTGTGTCGAACATCGTGGCTGGCGACAGTGTCTTGATCCCCACGCGTCTTTGATAACCCGATGAGATGCGGCGGGATTTGAAGATTGTCATACCACAGGGGCTTGGGGCCGTGAAGGGGATTTTGCAAAAGGACCTTGCAGGGCTATGCCTCAAACAATTGTGCATGGTGCGATTTGGTCTCAAAACCGGATGGCGTTGAGGCCAGGGCCAGAAAATCATGCTGAGACTTTTTTGGATGGCCCTTAACGGAGTGATGTGAAAGATATGATGAAAGGTTTCAATCCGGAGACGGTGAAAAAAATCTGTGTGATCCGGACCTCGGCATTGGGGGATGTGGTGCATGCCATGGCCCTTATGAATGCTTTGAAACATGGGTTCCCCAAGGCTGAGATCACCTGGGTGCTACAGCCTCTGGCCTACGATATGGTAAAATATCAGGGTGCGGCAGACCACTATGTGCTCTTCAACCGAAAAGGGGGCCGTGGCCACTGGAGCGAGCTGAAGGCCCGCTTTAAAGAGGAGGAGTACGACCTTCTTCTTATGCTTCAGGTGAGCATCAAGGCCAGCGCCATCTCCACACTGATCAGGGCAAAACACAAACTCGGCTTTGACATGGCCCGCTCAAGGGAGTGCCAGTGGCTCTTTTCCAATCGCCGTATTCCCAAGCGCACCCCCGGCCACGTCCAGGAGCAGTTCTTTGAGTTCATTGAACACCTCGGTGTGACAGACTACCCTGTTGCATGGAATTTCGGGTTTACCCCTGAGGAGAAGGCAAAACGGGCCGCGTTTTTTGATGCCTTGCCATCTTCTGCTTTTACCATGGTGGTGGCCTCCTCAAGCCCCGATAAAGATTGGCCCGTGGAGCGTTGCGCCGAGATTGTGGATTATATCGCCTCCAAAGGCTATACACCGGTTCTCACCGGCGGGCCGTCGGATCGGGAAAAAGAGCTTGCAAACGGCATCTGCAGACACGCCAAGCAGAAGCCCGTGGTGGCTCTTCAAAACGGAATTCGAGGGCTTCTCACCACCCTTTCCGGATCTTCGGTAGTGATCTCTCCTGATACCGGTCCCCTTCACATGGCTGTGGCCCTTGATATCCCCACCATCAGTCTTTTTGGTTACTCCAACCCCAGACGTTGCGGACCCTACAGGCGCTACCACGACCTTCTTATCGACCGGTTTACCGAAGAGGGCGACGACGGGGCCAGACGCTACTTTAAAAAAGACCGCATGCACCTTATCACCGTGGATGACGTCAAAGAAAAAGTCGACCTCGCTATTTTAAAGTACCTTTTGCCTCCGGCGGCCAGGGGCTGAGTCCCTGCACCCCATCATGTGAATGCGCGACGGGTGTGACGACTCAAGCATCGTTGATGGCATTCACTCGGTGGGCTTGGGGCTTCCAGCGCAGATGATCGACATAGATTGCTGTGCTTTTCTTTTGGGTAATTGCGGATCAATAAAAATCCCCAGTCTGACGTAGGTCAGGCTGGGGATTTTTTTATGCCATGATGCGGTCGAAGTGGTGTGAGAGGGATGGGGGTAGATTATGTTTTTTGACGGCTCGGTGCCATCTTTGGATATAGCGCTGGGTTAGATTTTGGGTATCGGTGATGTGTTCGCCAGCCTTGTCAAAATCGATGATAACGGGAGCCACCTCTTGGGTGATGATGATGTTGCCCGGGTGAAGGTCCACGTGGTGAATGCCCATCGTGGTGAGGGCTTTTACTTGGGGTGCCAGGGCATCAAATATGGCAGTCAGCATGCTGTGATCCACGTCAAGGGTGGCCAGAGTATGATCGTGGGGGATCGCCTCCATCACAAGCCAGCATTTTCTGGCAAAGGCTCCGGTTTCAATGATGCCCAAGGGGCAGGGAGCCGAAACAGCCGTTGGGATAAGCCGTTTTAAAAGATCGGCTTCGCGAGCCGCGCGGGTGGGGCCTCCTCCAAAATAGGTGGCCAGGTTGATTTTTCCCATAAGCCCGCCCCTCAGGTAGGGCTTGATGGCCACCTTTTTTCCTGAAATGCCATCCAGTAGCACCACAGAGCCCCTGCCGCCCAGCGTTTTATCACTCTGTGTCAGGGTCTTCTTAAGGGCACGAAGCAGCCTCTCTCCCTCTTGGGGTGAAAGGGGGGCTTCAAAGGTTAAGGTATAGGAGCCGATCTTCATGCTTCATCTCCCGGAACGCTCTCCTTAAGAAGTTT
>JAKSCC010000146.1 GCA_022360815.1 Desulfobacterales bacterium | reverse complement strand
CTATGTGGCCGAGCTTCTCGATTTTCCGAGGGTTTCAGCCAACAGCATGGATACCGTGGCCGATCGGGACTTCATCATGGAGTTCCTCTCAGCCGCGTCCATCGCCATGGTTCATTTTTCACGGTTCTCCGAAGAGCTGATCCTCTGGAGTTCATCGGAATATCAGTTTATCGAGATTTCGGATGCCTTCACAACGGGCAGCAGCATCATGCCCCAGAAGAAGAACCCGGATATTCCTGAGCTGGTCCGCGGCAAGGCTGGCCGGGTTATCGGCAGCCTGATGGCCATCATCACCCTGATGAAGGGGCTTCCCATGGCCTACAACCGCGACATGCAGGAGGACAAACCGCCACTGTTCGATGCCGTGGATACCTTTAAGGCGGTGGTGGATATCTACATTCGCATGCTTCCCAACATTGCGGTGAAAGAGGATGTGGTAAAGGTCGCCACCGAGACGGGCTTTTTAAATGCCACGGATCTGGCCGATTATCTGGCCACCAAGGGTATGCCCTTCCGTCAGGCACACAGCGTGGCGGGCAAGGCTGTGGCCTACGCCATTGAAAAAGGGTGCGAGCTTATGGATCTCTCATTTGAGGAGATGAAAGGGTTCTCGGATCTTCTGGAGGAGGATATCTTTTCGTTTCTCACCACCGAGGCCATGGTGGAGCGGCGCGTCTCTTTTGGCGGCACATCGCCTGCCCGCGTAAAGAACGCCATCAACCAGGCCATCGCCGATCTTGGCGGAAGGGTCGGGTAGATGAAGCATCTTTCTCGCAAGATCTTCTGGATGGCGGTATTGGCTTTTCTGGGGCTTGCCATTTTTGGTTGCGGACGAAAAGGGCCACCGGTACCCCCTCGTTTTGAGGGGCTTAAGCCTCCGGTGGGCGTGCGTGCGGCCATGGAAGGCGATCTCCTTGTGGTTCGCTGGATGGATCCTCCGGCTTCTGATTCCGGCTTGGTGACGGGGTATCGCATTGATGTCTCTGTCTTGAACGAAGGAGAAGAGAGGTGCGAGGGATGCCCGGTGCGGTTTGAGGTGCTTGGCTCTGTTTTGGGGCATGAGAGACGCTTTAACGCTGCGGTAAGCAAAGGCTCTCTCTATACCCTTGAGGTGCGCGCTCTGGCCGAGGGCGGCTATGTCAGCGACCCGTCCCGGCGGATAGAGATAGATTTGAGGGGTAAAGCCCCATTGGATCAAAAAGAGTAAAAAAAGCGGGGCTTGCGTTTTTTTTGTGCAAGCCCCGCTTTTTGATTGGGGAAGATGAAGAAAAAGATGATGCATGATGTTTTTTTATGTCTGGGCTCCAACATGGGCGATCGCAAAGTAAACCTTGAAGGGGCGCTGTCTGAGTTTGAGTCGCGGGGCGCCGGAAAGGTAACGGCTGTCTCTCCCTTTTATAAAACGTCGCCTGTGGACTACACGGATCAGGCGTGGTTTTTAAATGGTGCGGCCCGCATTGAGACAACCCTTTCTCCGCGGGAGCTTTTGGCCGAGCTCAAGCAGATCGAGTCGGATATGGGGCGTGATCAGGGCGGGGTCCGCTTTGGGCCGCGCCCCATCGATCTCGATATTATTTTTTACGATGATCTGATTTATGAAGATGAGGCGCTTACCATTCCGCATCCTCGCATGGATAAAAGGGCTTTTGTCCTCACTCCCCTTTGTGCTATAGATTCTGAGATTATTCATCCGGAAATAAACAGGAATCTTGGGGAGCTCCTTCAGGAAATTGATGACGCTTCCCAGGAGGTTGAGCTGTATCAAAAAGGGTGACATACTGGAACAGTTGAGGCGAAGATTTTATAAGGGGTCTTCGCCTTAAAAAATATGAAGGAGTTTTCCGTGCTGAAAGTTTTGATCATCCTGGGTGGTATCTATTTTATCTATCGGCACTTTAAATCCAAAATGCTGGATGGCATGGGGATGGATTCTGGTTCGGAGCCGCAAAGGGGAGCGGCCGATGACGTCATGGTTCAGGATCCTGAGTGCGGGGTCTATTTTCCACTTCGTGAGGGGGTGTCGGCCAGAATCAATGGAAAAACCGTCAACTTCTGTTCCACCGAGTGCCGGGATGCTTTCTTGAAAAAACAGGGGTGAAAAGGGGAGGGGCCATGAAGTTTTTTATTGATACTGCCAATGTGGATGAAATCCGGGATGCGGTGGATATGGGAATGGCCGATGGGGTGACCACCAACCCCTCTCTTATGGCCAAAGAGGGCGGAGACCCTGTCGAGCGCCTGAAAGAGATTTCAGCTCTGGTTGTTGGTCCTGTGAGTGCTGAGGTGATCAGCCTTGACACACAGGGCATGGTGGAGGAAGCCCGAAAACTGGCGATGATAGCCGATAATATTGTGGTCAAGATTCCCATGACCCAGGAGGGCATCAAGGCGGTTCGGATCCTTTCAACCGAAGGCATTTCAACCAATGTCACCTTGGTGTTTTCTCCTTTGCAGGCGCTGATGGCAGCCAAGGCCGGAGCCCATTATGTAAGCCCTTTTGTGGGGCGCCTGGATGATCTCGCCCAAGAGGGGATGCTTCTGGTTGAGCAGATCGGCCAGATTTTTGTGAACTACAATTTCCCCACAGAAATTATCGTGGCCAGCGTGCGAAACCCCATGCATGTTCTGGATGCTGCCCTGGTGGGGGCTCATATCGCCACCATTCCTCACAGCGTGCTTGCACGTCTTGCCTCCCATCCCATGACGGATAAGGGAATTCAGAGTTTTATGGCCGATTGGCAGCGGGTGCACGGCAATTGAAATAGAAGCCCTGATTTGCCATCGGGGAGACAATAGAGGCGAGCCTTTTCTGTATGCTGGATGAGGCTTTTTATGATGACCTTGGAGAGGGACGGAGACCGTGGTTGCGGTATGAAGAGATTGAACATTAAGCAGTATTTGACGAAGGGTGCACTGACCAACCCCAATAACCTGACGATTATGCGTATGGCCTCGGTGCCGCTTATCGTAATACTTCTCTTTTTTCCACAGAGCCGTATTGCGACAATTCTGGCGGCACTTATATTTTCGGTGGCATCCATTACGGATTATTTTGATGGCTATTTTGCGCGTAAGTGGGGTATGGAGTCTACCTTTGGCAAGGTGATGGACCCACTGGCGGACAAGCTTCTGGTGGGGTGCTCGCTCATCATGATGGCCTCCCATGGATGGATCCCTGGCTGGATCGTTTGCGTGATTATCGGTCGGGAGATTGCCATTACAGGGCTTCGTACGGTGATTGTGGAGAGCGGGGAAGATGCGGGAGCCTCACAGCTGGGTAAATACAAGACCGGTTTTCAGATTGCAGCCATCATTCCGCTGTTGATTCACTATAAGTTTCTCTGGCTTAATGTGCATGGTATCGGAATGTTTTTTCTCTGGTGCGCATTGGGGCTTACCATCTGGTCCGGGGCCGACTACTTTTTCAAGTTTCGAAAACTGCTGGCCAAGTAAAGGACCGGTTTTTTGTAAAACCATCCCCTTTGGTATTTTGGGATGTTTTTGAAGGGTAATTTTTGGCTCATGGCCCCAGTTTTTCGTTGACACTCAAGGGCTCAGCAGTTAAAACACACGAGTCTTTTTGAAGAGACACTGAGCGGGAATAACTCAGTGGTAGAGTGCAACCTTGCCAAGGTTGACGTCGCGGGTTCAAATCCCGTTTCCCGCTCCACTCCCGATTTCGGCGGCTTGGCCAAGTGGTAAGGCGACGGCCTGCAAAGCCGTTATTCTCCGGTTCGAATCCGGAAGCCGCCTCCAAAAAGCAAAAAAGCGATTGACCCACCGGGTCAATCGCTTTTTTGCTTTTTGGGCATGGTGAAGCCATGCAAGGCTT